>NZ_JBEYVS010000009.1:0-128747 GCF_040644095.1 Streptomyces sp. NPDC047028 | reverse complement strand
CGAGCCCCGCCCGGCCTGGGCTCCTTCTCGGCCCACGGAGCCCCGCCCCCCTGCGGGCCACTGTTCGACCCACCGAGCCCCCACCCCGGCGGGTCACTTCTCGCCCCCCCCGAGCCCCGCCCGGCCTGGGCTCCTTCTCGGCCCACGGAGCCCCGCCCCCCTGCGGGCCACTGTTCGACCCACCGAGCCCCCACCCCGGCGGGTCACTGCTGGACCCACCGCGTCGGTGGTGGGTGGGCGAGGTCGGGGGTCCGGGGGCGGAGCCCCGGTGGCGGCCACGTTTCAGCGGGCCGAGTCGGGCGGATGGGCGGGCGAGGACCTGGCACGGCCACCGCAGCCCCGGCCGCCGCACACACCCCGGAGTTATCCACAGCCCCCGACACCGAACCCGACGGAGTCGTACGCTGGACACCCCCCGGCCGCCCCTCGCGTCGGGGCACTCGCGTTGCCCACCCCGCGCCCCCCGGACGGAATAACCCCTCATGAGCCTGCATGGTCTACTGGACGTCGTCCTCAAGGACCCCACCCTCGCGGAGGCGATCAAGGCCGCCGCGGACGGCAACCGCACGCACGTCGACCTCGTAGGCCCCCCCGCCGCCCGCCCCCTCGCCATCGCCGCCCTCGCCCGCGACTCCGGCCGCCCGGTCCTCGCCGTCACCGCGACCGGCCGCGAGGCCGAGGACCTGGCGGCCGCCCTGCGCACGCTGCTCCCCCCGGAGGGCGTCGCGGAGTACCCCTCCTGGGAGACGCTGCCGCACGAGCGGCTCAGCCCGCGCAGCGACACCGTCGGCCGCCGCCTCGCCGTCCTGCGCCGCCTCGCCCACCCCCGCCCCGACGACCCCGAGACCGGCCCGGTCTCCGTCGTCGTAGCGCCCGTACGATCGGTGCTCCAGCCGCAGGTCAAGGGCCTCGGCGACCTGGAACCGGTCGCCCTGCGCACCGGCCAGACCGCCGACCTGAACGAGATCGTCGAGGCCCTCGCGGCCGCCGCCTACGCGCGCGTGGAGCTCGTCGAGAAGCGCGGCGAGTTCGCCGTACGCGGCGGCATCCTGGACGTGTTCCCGCCCACCGAGGAACACCCCCTGCGCATCGAGTTCTGGGGCGACGACGTCGAGGAGATCCGCTACTTCAAGGTCGCCGACCAGCGCTCCCTGGAGGTCGCCGAACACGGCGTGTGGGCCCCGCCCTGCCGCGAGCTGCTGCTGACGGACGACGTCCGCGCCCGCGCGCGCGCCCTCGCCGAACAGCACCCCGAGCTGGGCGAACTGCTCGGCAAGATCGCCGAGGGCATCGCCGTCGAGGGCATGGAGTCCCTCGCCCCCGTCCTCGTCGACGACATGGAGCTGCTGCTCGACGTGCTGCCCAAGGGCGCCATGGCCGTCGTGTGCGACCCGGAGCGGGTGCGCACCCGCGCCACCGACCTGGTGGCGACCTCCCAGGAGTTCCTCCAGGCGTCCTGGGCCGCCACCGCGGGCGGTGGCGAGGCGCCGATCGACGTCGGCGCGGCCTCCCTGTGGTCCATCGCCGACGTCCGCGCCCGCGCGCGCGAGCTGGACATGCTGTGGTGGTCCGTCTCCCCGTTCGCCGCCGACGAGGAACTCGACGGGGACACCCTCAAACTCGGCATGCACGCCCCCGAGACCTACCGCGGCGACACCGCCAAGGCCCTCGCCGACACCAAGGGCTGGCTCGCCGACGGCTGGCGCACCGTCTTCGTCACCGAGGGCCACGGCCCGGCCGCCCGCACCGTCGAGGTCCTCGGCGGCGAGGGCATCCCCGCCCGCCTCACCATCGACCTGGACGAGCCGACCCCGTCCGTCGTCCACGTGGCCTGCGGCTGCATCGAGTACGGCTTCGTCGACCCCGCCCTGAAGCTCGCCGTCCTCACCGAGACCGACCTGACCGGGCAGAAGACCGCCGGCCGCGACGGCGCCCGCATGCCGGCCCGCCGCCGCAAGACCATCGACCCGCTCACCCTCGAAGCGGGCGACTACATCGTCCACGAACAGCACGGCGTCGGCCGTTACATCGAGATGGTGCAGCGCACCGTCCAGGGCGCCACCCGCGAGTACCTGGTCGTGGAGTACGCCCCCGCCAAGCGCGGCCAGCCCGGCGACCGCCTCTACATCCCCACCGACCAGCTGGAGCAGATCACCAAGTACGTCGGCGGCGAGGCACCCACCCTGCACCGGCTCGGCGGCGCCGACTGGACGAAGACCAAGGCCCGCGCGAAGAAGGCCGTCAAGGAGATCGCCGCCGACCTGATCAAGCTGTACTCGGCCCGCATGGCCGCCCCCGGGCACGCCTTCGGCGCCGACACGCCCTGGCAGCGCGAGCTGGAGGACGCGTTCCCCTACGCCGAGACCCCCGACCAGCTGACCACCATCGCCGAGGTCAAGGACGACATGGAGAAGTCGGTCCCGATGGACCGCCTGATCTGCGGCGACGTCGGCTACGGCAAGACCGAGATCGCCGTGCGGGCCGCGTTCAAGGCCGTACAGGACGGCAAGCAGGTCGCCGTCCTCGTCCCCACCACCCTGCTGGTGCAGCAGCACTTCGGCACGTTCTCCGAGCGCTACGGCCAGTTCCCGGTGAACGTGCGCGCCCTGTCCCGCTTCCAGACCGACACCGAGGCGAAGGCCGTCCTGGAGGGGCTGAAGGAGGGCTCCGTCGACGTCGTCATCGGCACCCACCGGCTGTTCTCCTCCGAGACCAGGTTCAAGGACCTCGGCCTGGTCATCGTCGACGAGGAGCAGCGCTTCGGCGTCGAGCACAAGGAGCAGCTGAAGAAGCTCCGCGCCAACGTCGACGTCCTGACGATGTCCGCCACCCCGATCCCGCGCACCCTGGAGATGGCGGTCACCGGCATCCGCGAGATGTCCACCATCACCACCCCGCCGGAGGAGCGGCACCCGGTGCTCACCTTCGTCGGGCCGTACGAGGAGAAGCAGATCGGTGCCGCCGTCCGCCGCGAACTGCTGCGCGAGGGCCAGGTCTTCTACATCCACAACCGGGTCGAGTCCATCGACCGCGCCGCCGCCCGCCTGCGCGACATCGTCCCCGAGGCCCGCATCGCCACCGCCCACGGCCAGATGTCGGAGTCGGCGCTGGAACAGGTCGTCGTCGACTTCTGGGAGAAGAAGTTCGACGTGCTCGTCTCCACGACGATCGTCGAGTCCGGCATCGACATCTCCAACGCCAACACCCTCATCGTGGAGCGTGGCGACAACTTCGGCCTCTCCCAGCTGCACCAGCTGCGCGGCCGCGTCGGCCGCGGCCGCGAACGCGGCTACGCCTACTTCCTCTACCCCCCGGAGAAGCCCCTCACCGAGACCGCGCACGAACGCCTCGCCACCATCGCCCAGCACACCGAGATGGGCGCGGGCATGTACGTCGCCATGAAGGACCTGGAGATCCGCGGCGCCGGAAACCTGCTCGGCGGCGAGCAGTCCGGGCACATCGCGGGCGTCGGCTTCGACCTGTACGTCCGCATGGTCGGCGAGGCCGTCGCCGACTACCGCCGCCAGCTGGAGACCGGCGAGATCGAGGAGGAGGCCCCGCTGGAGGTCAAGATCGAGCTGCCCGTCGACGCGCACGTCCCGCACGACTACGCGCCCGGCGAGCGGCTGCGCCTCCAGGCCTACCGGGCCATCGCCTCCGCCAACTCCGAGGAGGACATCAAGGCCGTCCGCGAGGAACTCACCGACCGCTACGGCAAGTTGCCCGAGCCGGTGGAGAACCTGCTGCTGGTCGCGGGACTGCGGATGCTCGCCCGCGCCTGCGGGGTCGGCGAGATCGTGCTCCAGGGCACCAACATCCGCTTCGCGCCGGTGGAACTGCGCGAGTCCCAGGAACTGCGCCTCAAGCGCCTCTACCCCGGCACCGTCATCAAGCCCGCCGCACACCAGGTCCTCGTCCCCCGCCCGAAGACCGCGAAGGTGGGCGGCAAACCGCTGGTCGGCCGCGAACTGCTCGGCTGGGTCGGCGAGTTCCTGGCCTCGATCCTGGGGTCGTAGCCACCGGGTACCCCTTCGGGGGGACCTTCGCCCGCCACCCCCGTCGCCCAACCCGCCGACCCGCACCGGGCGGACGCCGCTACCGTAAGGAGGGAACGATTCCGCCCCGGTGCGACGGGCGGGCAGGGCGAGGGAGGGGGACGTACCGTGGCGCGTCTGAGGGGCGGGGCCGTCGCCGCCGTGGTCGTACTGGCCGCGGTGGCCGGCTGCAAGCCGGGGCAGGACACGGGGGCCGCGGGCCCGGAGAAGACCGGTGGCGGTGGCGGTGGCGCGGTCCTGTCCGCCGTCGACTCACTCACCGTCAAGGGCCGTGCGCCCAAGACCGGCTACACCCGGGAACGCTTCGGCACGGCCTGGGCGGACACCGACTCCAATTCCTGCGACACGCGCGACGACATCCTCAAACGGGACCTGACGGACGTGCGTTTCGCCGGGGGCGGCTGCAAGGTCTCCTACGGCCTGCTGCGCCCTGATCCCTACTCCGGCAAGGACATCACCTACCGGCGCGGCCGCAGTCAGGTCGACATCGACCATGTCGTCCCCCTCTCGGACGCCTGGCAGAAGGGCGCCAAGTACTGGGACGCGAGCAAGCGGATAGCCCTGGCCAACGATCCGCTGAATCTCATCGCGGTCGACGCGAGCACCAACCGCGGCAAGGGGGACGGTGACGCGGCCACCTGGCTCCCGCCCAACAAGGCGTACCGCTGCACCTATGTGGCCGACCAGGTCGCGGTGAAGAAGAAGTACGGCCTGTGGGTCACCGGCGCAGAGAAGGCCGCGATGAAGAAGATCCTCGCCGCCTGCCCGCAGCAGAGGCTCCCCACCGGGGGCAACCCGACCAAGGCGCCGGAACGTTTCCACGCCCGCTGAGCGGACGTCGGGGCCGGCCGGGGGTCCGCGCCTGTGCGCGTCCCCCCGGCCGGCCCGGTGCTACCCGGGTCAACACCCGGTGGATCAGGCGGCCTTGAGGCCCTTGAGGGAGGCGAGGACCTCGGTCGTCACCTTCTTCGCGGCGGCGGCGCCGTTGTTCCCGCCGGCCGTGGACAGCACCGTGACGACGGACTTGCCGGAGCGGGCCGCGATCAGCGTCTGGCCGTCCTGCCAGTGGCTGCTCGTCAGCGTCATCGTGTAGGCCTCGTCACCGAGACCGCCGGTGGCCGCGCCGGTGACCTTCACCTGGGCGTGGTCGTCGGTGTTCGTGTACGTGGCGCACTCGGCGGCCACCGCCCGCAGGTCCTTCATCACCGTGGCGGCCGTGGTGCCCCGGAAGGCGTCGATCTCCTGGGCCACCAGCGAGGTCTGGTCCTTGTTCGCGTAGTCGTTCTGCGCGAACGACACACCTCCCTTGAAACCGCTCACCTGGATCCAGGAGGTGGTCTCGAGCCTGCCGCAGTCCGGCTTGCCGGTCTTCCTGGCCGACGGGTCGAGGAAGGTGCCGCCGCTGTCCGAGGAACCGTCCGCCTCCAGGGTGAGCCCGGCCGGCATCGCCGACGCGGGTGCCAGTGCCGTCTTCAGACGCGTACCGGTGGCGAGTCCGGCGTTCGGGTCCGCCGCCTTGGCCGGCTTGGCGCTCGCGCCCCCGTCGTCGTGGGACGAACCCGGGGAACAGGCGGTGAGGGCCAGCGGAAGCGCCGCGACGGCGAACAGTGTGGCGACACGGGGGGACAGACGCATGACGGTCCTTCGAGTGTGAGTTGTACGGGGGTGAAGTGGTACGGAGGTGCGGGGGTGAGCGGTGTGGGGGGGTGAGCGGGTGGGGAGACGTGTCCGTCAGGCCGTCTTCTTCCAGTCGCCGCAGCCGGTCGTCTTGAAGTAGGCGTCCGAGGAACGGATGGTGACGACGGCCGAGCCGGTCACGTTGTCGTTCGCGATGATCGAGTTCAGTCCGTGCGCGGCGTCCTTGGCGCGCTCCCAGTAGCAGGAGTCGTCGGCGTTGCCGGTGGACTTGTAGGTGCCCGGGGCGATGTCCGTGCCGACCTTGAACATGCCGCCGTCGCCGTCCATGGAGGTGGCGGGGGAGCCCTTCGCCTTCGGGTCGACGGCCTCCCAGTCCGAGCAGCCGCTGGACTTGAACAGCTTGTCGGAGGCCTTGATCGTCACGTAGCTGGTGCCGGTCACGTTGTCGTTGGCGAGGATCGAGTCCATCTTGTGCTCGGCGTCCTTGGCCCGCTCCCAGTAGCACATGCCGTCGGTGTTGCCGCTCGTGCGGTAGGTGCCGGGCTTGATGTCGGAGCCGACGACGAAGTTGCCGTCCCCGTCGAAGGCGGCCTTCTTCTTCTCCTTGGCGCCGCCGGAGCTCTTCGAGCCGTTCTTCGCGCCGGGCTGGTGCGCGGCGGAGGCCGAGGGACCCTTGTCGCCGCCGTCCTTGCCGTCGCTCCCGGAGTTCGCCGAGACGACCCCGATGACGACGATCCCGGCGACGGCGCCCAGCGCGATCTTGCCCTTCATGCCCATGACGGAACCCCTCCCCAAAGCGGCGACCGCCCCCTCCGGATGGTCGCTCGTTCGCTGGGTCAATAAGAACAGAGCTTGTGAACCGAGTCAACACGGTTCACATGAAGAGGGGCGTACACGGGCGTGAATGCATCGGTCCTGTGTATGCCGGTAAGCTCGGCGCACACGGGATGAGGGGAGCGGGCCGGTGCAGGACAACGCGACAGAGGTGACCGCAGCCGGTATCGCGCGGCTCGCCGGGGTGGGCCGGGCCGCCGTCAGCAACTGGCGCCGCCGCCACGCCGACTTCCCCAAACCGGTCGGCGGCACCGAGACCAGCCCGTCCTTCGCCCTCGCCGAGGTGGAATCCTGGCTGCGTGAGCAGGGGAAACTCGCCGAAGTCCCCCTGCGTGAACGCGTCTGGCAGCAGGTCGCCGGGCACCCCGAGGGACCGGTCACGGCGCTGGTGCACGCGGGCTGCGCGCTGCTCCTCATCCATGAGCGGCCGACGGTCTGGCTGGAAGTGAGCGCCGGCTCCGACGAACGCCTGGCCGCGATGCTGCCGGCGGCGCTGGACCAGGTGCTCGTCCCCCGCTTCGGCCCGGCGCCGGGCCGCCGAGTCCACAGGGGACAGACGGCGCAGGGAGCGGAGGCTGTGAACTCGTCGCTTTCCGTGAACACCGGCGCGGGGGTTCACGCCCCCGACGCGGCGGACAAGGACGGCGCTGTGAACACTCCGGCCCCGCTCGGCACCCCGCCGTCAGTTCACACACCGAGTCCCGTTGACACCCCGGTCGCGCCCACCACCGAGCCCGCGGTTCACAGCGTCGCCCCGGTTCACACCCCGCAGCACCCGCACGCCACCCCCACCCCCATCCCCGTCCCCACCCCCGCCGTCCACACCCCCACCGGCCCCCAGCTCTACGCCTCCGCCCCCCTCCTGCGCGGCGCCGCCGAACTCGCCGCCGACGCCGGCGCCCGGCAGGCCTTCGAGTTCCTCCTCGGACGGCACCTGGACGCCAACCCGCGCCAGTACACGCTCACCCCCGCCGAACTCGCCCGCCTCATGGCCGACCTCGCCGGCCCCGCCCGCACCCTCCTCGACCCCGCCTGCGGCACCGGCGCCCTGCTGCGCGCCGTCGACGCCCACCCCGGCCAGGAGCTGTACGCCCAGGACAGCGCCCCCGACCTCGCCGCGCTGACCGCGCTGCGGCTCGCGCTGCACGCCCGCGGCACCGTGCGCGGCGCGGTCGGCGACACCCTGCGCGCCGACGCCTACCCGGAGCTGCGCGCGGACGCCGTCCTGTGCCACCCGCCGTTCAACGAGCGCAACTGGGGCCACGACGAACTCGCCTACGACGCCCGCTGGGAGTACGGCTTCCCGGCCCGCACCGAGTCCGAGCTGGCCTGGGTGCAGCACGCCCTCGCCCGACTGACCGACGGCGGCACCGTCGTGCTGCTCATGCCCCCGGCGACCGCGTCCCGGCGTTCCGGGCGCCGGATCCGCGCCGACCTGCTGCGCCGGGGAGCGCTGCGCGCTGTGGTCGCGCTGCCGGTCGGGGCCGCGCCGCCGTACAACATCCCGCTGCACCTGTGGGTGCTGCGCCGCCCCGGCAAGGCCCCCGCGGCACCCGCCGTCCTGCTCGTGGACAGCGGGCGGTTCGCCGGCGAGGGGCGCGGCGGGCCGGACTGGCGGGCGGTCCAAGAAGCAGTCCTGGACGCCTGGCGCGCCTTCGAGCGGGACGGGCGGCTGGCGGAGCGGCCGGGGCTGGCGCGTTCCGTGCCGGTCATCGACCTCCTCGACGACGACGTGGACCTCGCGCCCGCCCGCCACCTGCCGCCACCGGCCGTGGCCGACGGCGCGGAGCAGCTCGCGGTGGTGCGTGAACGCCTCAGCGCGACCCTGCGGCTGAGCGCCGACCTCACCCCGCCGCCCGCCGAGCCGGCCCCGCCCGCACGCTGGCCGCTCACCTCCGTCGGCGAACTCGCGCGCGGCGGCGCGCTGCTGATGCGCACCGGCGGGAACGGCGGCCACGCGCGCGTGCCGGTCCTCACCGACCATGACGTCCTCGCCGGGACGGCACCCTCCGGGACGCTCCCCGAGAGCGACGAGGAGGCGGTGCTGACGGAGCCCGGCGACGTCGTCGTACCGGTGCTCGGCGGCGGCTCGATGGCGCGCGTGATCGACGACGCGACGCGGGGCGCCGCCCTGGGGCGCAGCCTGGTGCTGCTGCGTCCTGACCCCGCCGCGCTGGACTCCTGGTTCCTCGCCGGTTTCCTGCGCGGCACCGCCAACCACCGCAAGGCCAGCAGCTACGCCTCCACCGCCACCCGCCTGGACGTGCGCCGCCTGCAACTGCCCCGCCTCCCGCTCGACGAGCAGCGGCGCTACGGCGCCCGGTTCCGCGCGCTGGACGAGTTCGAGCGGGCGCTCCGGCACGCGAGCCGGCTGGGGGAGCAGCTGGTGCGGGGGATGTACGACGGGCTCACCGACGGCACGGTGCTGGCCGGCGGGGACGGCGGGGACACCCGGGCGGAGTGACAACGGTTCGGTACAACCCGGACCGGTTGTCCGTGGCGGCCTATACGCTCGGACCCGGCACACCGTCCGAACCCCATTCAGGCCTCCAGGAGCAGCCATGCACGGCCCCGGCTACGCGCCGTCTCCGCCGCAACCACCCTCGACCGGGGTGCTGGTCGTGTTGCGCGTGATCTTCGTCGCCGTGGCGCTCCTCAGCATCGGATTCCTGGCATGGGTGGCGCCGCTGCGCGCGGCGATCGTGACCCGCAGGCGCGCCGAATGGGCCTTCTTCGCCGGGTCGGTGGTGGCCCTCGGCATCAGCTTCGCCTTCCTCAGCCACGACCACACCGACGACTTCAGCACCCCGAGCGGCAACGCGGGCATGGCCATCCTGCTGCTGAACGCCGCGGCCTGTGTCGCCTACTACCTGTACGCGGACATACGCCACTTCAACCGGCTCCGCCAAGCCCACGCCGGGCAGGTGCCGTTGACGCCGCGCTACGGATACGCGAGCCCGGTCCCGCCGTTCGCCGCGACGACCGTACCGAGCACGCCGAACCTGCCGAACGTGCCGCAACCCCAGTACGCGCCCACCCCGATACCCCACGCCCCGGCGCCGCACGACTCCGTGACCCGGCCGCCGGTTCCCGCGCCGCCGCAGCGACCCGCGCCCGTCCGCATCGACCAGGTCCGCGCCGAGCTGGACGAGTTGAGTGACTACCTGCGCAAGCACGACGGGCATGTCGACGGGCAGCAGGGCGCCGGGAACGAGGGCGGAAGGTGACCGTGGCGGCGACGGGACGGGTGGTCGCCGGCCGCTACGCGCTGTCCACGCTCATCGGGCAGGGCGGCATGGGCCAGGTGTGGACGGCCTACGACCAGCGGCTCGACCGGCGGGTGGCGGTGAAGCTGCTGCGCCCCGACAAGGTGGCCGGGCAGGAGGCCGACGAGCTGCGCCGCCGGTTCGTGCGCGAGTGCCGGGTGACCGCGCAGGTCGACCACCCCGGGCTCGTCACCGTGCACGACGCGGGCAGCGAGGGCGAGGAACTGTTCCTCGTCATGCAGTACGTCGACGGCGCGGACCTCTCCGACCACCTCGCCGAGCACGACCCGTACCCGTGGCAGTGGGCGGTCGCGGTGGCCGCGCAGCTGTGCGCCGTGCTGAGCGCCGTGCACGCCGTGCCGATCGTGCACCGCGACCTCAAGCCGCGCAACGTGATGGTGAAGCAGGACGGCACGGTCACCGTCCTCGACCTGGGCGTGGCGTCCGTGATGGACAGCGACACCACGCGCCTCACGCACACCGGCTCACCCATCGGCTCGCCCGCCTACATGGCCCCGGAGCAGGCGATGGGCGGCGCGGTCGGCCCGTACACCGACCTGTACGCGCTCGGTGTCCTGCTGCACGAACTGCTCAGCGGGGACGTGCCGTTCGCCGGTTCCACCGCGCTCGGCGTGCTGCACCGGCACCTGTACGAGCCGCCGCTGCCCGTGCGCCGTATCCGGCCGGAGGTGCCCGAGGCGCTGGAGACCCTGGTGCTGGGCCTGCTCGCCAAGGACCCGCAGGCCCGCCCGGCGTCCGCTCAGGAGGTGTACGAGAACCTGGCGCTGCTGCTGCCCGCGCGCGGGAGGCCCACCGGAGCGCCCCTGGACCCCACGCGCCCCTTCCTGCGTCCGCACGCCCCCTGGCCGGACCGCGCGCGCACGCCCGCACCCCAGCCGGCCCCCGTCACGCCGACGCCGCCCGCCGCCGAGAAACCCGATGTCGCCGCCGCGGTCGACGAGGTCAAGCGGCTGCTCGGCGAGGGCCGCATCACCCAGGCCGTCGACATCCTCGGCGCGATCCTGCCCGCCGCCGCCGAACAGCACGGCGAGCACTCCCCGGTGGTGCGGACCCTGCGCAAGCAGTACGCGGCCACGCTCATGGACGACGGCCAGTACCGGCGTGCGATGCCCGAACTTCGCCGGCTCGCCGACGAACGCGCCGCCGAGGCCGGCCAGGCCGACCCGCAGTCCCTGCGCTTCCGCTACGAGGCCGCGCAGTGCCTGGAGCAGCTCGGTGAGCCCGCGGCGGCGCTCGCCGAGTACCGCGCGCTGCTGCCGTACTACGAGAACCAGTACGTCTCCGGCGACCCGCAGCTCGCCCACGACGTGCGCCGCCGCATCGGGCACCTGCTGCTCGCCGTCGGTGACCGCCCGGCCGCCCACGACACGCTCGTACGGCTCCTGATGGACGTCGAACGGCTCCACGGCCCGGGGCATCCGCTCGTGGCCGACATCCGACGCACCCTGCAATGGCTGGGACAGGTGCACGGATAGATCTTTTGCCTTTCCCTGGCCGAAACTTGTGATCTTCCAGGGGGGATGTTTTCCGAACACGAGAACGGCGCGGGATACGGTGCGCTCCGTTTCAGCCAAGCACGCGCGCGTGTACCGCCGCGCACAACAGGGGTGGGGTTCTCATGGCCGGCCATCGGCAGTCGAAGAAGCGCAGATACATCACTTGGGGCGTGGCGGGCGCCGCCGTCGTCGCCGGCGCCGGCGTCGCCGCGCAGACCTCCATGGCCGCCACCTCCTGGCCCGCGCAGAAGACGTACACCGGGCGCGCTTTCGACACCTGCACCGCGCCCTCCGAGTCCACGATGCAGCACTGGCACACCGGCTACTACGGTGCCGCCGCCGTCTACGTAGGCGGCAAGAACCGCGGCTGCGGCCAGCCCAACCTGACCTCCTCCTGGGTGTCCTACGTCAGCCACCTGGGCTGGAAACTCATCCCGATCTACGTCGGCGCCCAGCCGCCCTGCCAGACCGGCAGCAACCCGGAGAAGATCAGCACCTCCACCGCCTCCTCCCTCGGCACCAGTGACGCCAAGGACGCGGTGGCCAAGGCCTCCGCCCTGGGGATGAAGGCCGGCAGCGCGATCTACCTCGACATGGAGCCGTACGACATCACGAACACGTCGTGCAACAACGCCGTGCTCACCTATGTGCGCGCGTTCGACAAGGAGCTGCGCGTCAAGACGTACCGCGCGGGCTACTACGGCTTCACCAGCTCCAGCGCCAAGGCCATCGCCACCGCGAGCAACAAGACGGACCTGCCGGGCAACCTCTGGTACGCGCTGTGGGACAAGACCAACACCACGACCAAGGACTGGCCGTGGGGCGCCACCCAGTTCACCCAGCACAGCCGCGGCCACCAGTACATGGTCAACAGCAAGGAGACCCACGGCGGCGTCACCCTGACCATCGACCGTGACGCCTGGGACGGCCCGGTGGCGATCACCGGCTGACCCGGCGGCTCCCCGCGAGCGGCGCGGCGGTGCCCGAAGCCGGTGCGAATCGTTGGTCGGATGGGTTGGCCACAGCCTGCCCACTGCCTACCATCGATCACCGCAAGACTTTGTGCACCGTCGCACAATCTCCCCCCTGGAGGTTTCCTTGCACCGCCGTCGTCGTACCGCGCTCGTCCTCTCCGCCGCGATCGTCGCCGCGGGCCCCCTCCTCACCGCGTGCGGAAACGATGCGCACCCCGGCGCGGCGGCCGTCGTCGGAGGGCAGCGGATCACCGTCTCGCAGCTGCAGGACCGCGTCGACGAGGTGCGGCAGGCACAGCGCGCGGCGGTGTCGGACCCGGCGCAGTACCAGCAGGTGCTCACCTCCACCAGCAGCCTCACCCGGGACACCCTGCACAACATGGTCCTGGACCGGGTCCTGCACCGCGCCGCCCAGGACGAGGGCATCTCGGTGACCCGCAACGAGGTGCAGAAGATGCGCGCCGGCCTGGAGCAGCAGGCGGGGGGCGCCAAGGGCCTGGAGATGGCCTGGCTGCAGAAGTTCGGCATCGCCCCGAGCCGCCTCGACGACAACCTGCGCCTCCAGCTGGAGGCGCAGAAGCTGGCCGCCAAGCTGGGCACGGACACCACCCAGCCCGCTTTCTGGAACGCCCTGTCCCAGGCGTCCAGGGAACTGCACATCGACCTCAACCCGCGCTACGGCTCGTGGGACGTGCAGAAGAGCGGTCGCGTGGACGCGAAGACACCGTGGGTACGGGAGGTCACCTCGGCGGGGTCGCAGCAGCAGACGGCGTAGGCGACGACGAGCGTCCGGTCACATGATCTGCTGATCCCCCCGCCCCTGTGGACAACCCGGGCCGTCCGTCCTCGCGGTGGGTTACGTTCGGATCGTGAACGACATCAGTCCCGCACCCGCCGCCACCGCCCCGGCCGACCCTGGCCGCATCGTCCTGCTGACCACCAGCCACCGCGTCGCGCCCGGCCTGCTGTCCTGGCCCGCGTGGCAGGCGCTGCGCGACGCCGACCGCGTGCTGTGCGCGGACGGCGCGCATCCGCAGCTGCCGTACCTGCGCGACGCCGGGATATTGGTGGAGGGGGCGTCCCCCACCGCGCGGGAGCTGGTCGACGCCTGCGCCGGCGGGCGGACGGTGGCCGTCGTGGCGACCGGCGAGGGCGAGCCGGCACTCACCGACGGACTGGCCCGGCTGGCCGGCTCCGGCCGGGTGCGGATGCCCGACCTGGAGCTGCTGCCCGCCTCCTACGACCTGCCCGGCGCCCGGCTCCTCGACCTCGTCCAGGTCATGGACCGCATCCGTGCCGAGTGCCCCTGGTCGTCCCGGCAGACCCACCTCGGCCTGGCGAAGTACGGCATCGAGGAGGCGTACGAACTCGTCGAGGCGATCGAGGCCGGCGACCGCGACGAACTCCGCGAGGAACTGGGTGACGTGCTGCTCCAGGTCGTCTTCCACTCCCGGATCGCCGAGGAGGACCCCGACGCGCCGTTCTCCGTCGACGACGTGGCCGGCGGCATCGTCGCCAAGCTGATCCACCGCCACCCCCACGTCTTCGGTGAGGAGACGGCCGAGACGCCCGAGGAGGTCAAGGCGCACTGGCTGCGCACCAAGGCCGAGGAGAAGCGCCGCACGTCGGTGACGGAGGGCGTGCCGCTCGGCCAGCCCGGCCTTGCCCTCACTGCCAAGCTGGCCTCCCGCGCCCGCACGGCGCACCTGGACGTGCCGCTTCCCCAGGGGGAGGGCATCGGCTACGAACTGCTCGCCCTGGCGGCCCGCGCCGAGGCCGAGGGCGTCGACCCGGAGGCGTCCCTGCGGGCGGCGGCCCGGGTGTACCGGGACGCGATACGGGCCGCCGAAGGTGGAGGGGCCGAAGTGTAGGGACTGACGGAGGGTCCGCGGGTAGGCTGCATCGCACCGCTGGGTGCTCTGCGTGGGGGGTGCATGAACCAGGAGCTGGACTGGCTGGTCGACACGATCCTGAAGTTACCCGTCCCGGAACGTCGATCACTCATCTGGGGATACTCGAACCGGGACTCGATCCGCGCCCATCTCCGCAGCCTCCAGGCAGACGATCCCGCCGTCTTCCAGGACATCCGGAGCCGGGCGATGCGGGGCGGTGCGGCGGCCCGTCCGTCCTCCAGCCCCACAGCGTCGCCGGCCACCTCGCCGGGGTCCACGGCCGTGGCGAAGGACGACCCTGCCGGTGCCCCGGACAAACGAGCGAGGCGCACCCCTTACCCGGCCGCCCCGCAGCCGACCCCGGCCCCTCCCCAGGGCGACCACGTCGACTTCCGGCGCGGCACGTTCTACGGCCCCGTCTCGGGGGCGGAGCACCACTACTACAACGGCGGCGACCGCCCCGCCCGCTCCGACCCCGCCGGCTGGCCCACGCTCGCCGACGCCGACCCGATCGCGCTGGGCGTGCAGCGGACCCGGCGGTTCGACGGGGAGAGCCGGCTGCCGCCGTACGTCGCGCGGGAGGCCGACGCCCGGCTTGCCGCGCTGCTGCGGGGCGAGAGGCTGGTCGTGGTCACCGGTGAGCCGCTCTCGGGCAAGAGCCGCACGGCATGGGAGGCGCTGTGGACCGTAGCGCCGCCCACCACGCGGGTGTACGCACCGCTACCCGGCACGGACCTGACCGGGCTGCCAGCAGCGGTGCGGGACCGCCCGGGACCGTACGTCCTCTGGCTCGACGAGCTGGACGGCCACCTCGGCGACCACGGCCTGGGCGTGGGGCTGCTCGCCCAACTCGACGCGCTCGGGATGCCCGTGGTGGCGACGATGAGCGACGAGGCGTACGACAGGCACCGCTTCGGCGGGGGGCGCGCCTCGAAGGTGCTCGGCGGGGTTCCCACCGTGGACCTGCCCCGCCACTGGACCGAGACGGAGCTGACCGCGCTCGCCGAGGCCGGCGACCCGCGACTGCGCGACGCCCTGGAGCGGCGGGGCGACTGCGGGGTCACCGAATACCTGGCGGTCGCACCGGAGTTGTGGGACGTCTGGCGGCGCGCGGACCGTCCGCACCGCGCGGGTGGCCACCCACTGGGACACCTCCTCGTGCGAGCCGCCGTCGACGCGGCGCGCTGCGGGATCTCCGGACCCGTTCCGGGCGACCTCATCGGCGAGATGCTGGAGGCCTACGAGCCCGAGGGACCCGAGCCGGACTGGGAGCCGGACGACGAGGCGCTCGCCTGGGCGACGGAGAAGCACCACGGCGTGGCGGCGCTGCTCCAGAAGCACGGGGAGGACGACATGTCCGCGTTCGGATCGCTGATCGCGGACACCGAGGCCATCGCCGAACCCCCGGAGATACCCCTGCCGGTGTGGATCGTGGTGCTCGACGCCGCCGACACCGACGGCGCGCCCTCCCTGGGGGGAGTGGCGGACGCGATGCGGGCGTACATGACGCCCAGGGCCGAGGCGGGCGACGGGGATGCCATGGCCATGCTCGGCCTCGTGGCCGAGTGGGAGGACGACCCAGCGGCGGCGCTCCACTGGCTGCGGAGGGCGAACGAGGCCGAGGTGACGGACGTGGAGCTGGCGCAGGGGGCCCTCCTCACGCTCTGCCGACTCCTCGCGCATGACGGCGAGCACGAGGAGGCCGCGGCCTGGCTGCGGCGCGGAGCGGAGAAGGGAGACGCCGAGGCCGCCTACGAACTCAGCCTTCTCCTGCGGGAGCGGGCCGACCACTGGCTCCGGCAGGCAGCCGCCGGCGGGTACCCCGCCGCGAAGAACGCCCTGGCCGCCCTGCCCGCCCAGGCGGAGGCGCACGCCGTCATCCCTCTCGATACCGTCTAGGAGTGACCCACCAGCCCAACCAGCCCCACCCCCCGGCCCCCGGCGGCCCCGCCCCCGACCTCTTCAGCTGGGAGTTCGCCACCGACCCCTACCCGGCCTACGCCTGGCTGCGCGAGCACGCCCCCGTGCACCGCACCCGGCTGCCCAGCGGCGTGGAGGCCTGGCTGGTCACGCGGTACGCCGACGCCAAGCAGGCCCTCGCCGACCAGCGGCTGAGCAAGAACCCGGCGCACCACGACGAGCCCGCGCACGCCAAGGGCAAGACCGGCATCCCGGGGGAGCGCAAGGCCGAGCTGATGACGCATCTGCTGAACATCGACCCGCCGGACCACACCCGGCTCAGGCGGCTGGTCAGCAAGGCGTTCACCCCCCGCCGGGTCGCCGAGTTCGCGCCGCGCGTGCAGGAGCTGACCGACCGGCTCATCGACGGTTTCGCCGCGACGGGCTCCGCCGACCTCATTCACGAGTTCGCGTTCCCCCTCCCCATTTACGCGATCTGCGACCTGCTAGGCGTCCCGCGGGAGGACCAGGACGACTTCCGGGACTGGGCCGGCATGATGATCCGACACGGCGGAGGACCCCGCGGCGGGGTGGCGCGGTCGGTGAAGAAGATGCGCGGCTACCTCGCCGAGCTGATCCACAAGAAGCGCGAGGCGCTGCCCGCCGAGCCCACCCCCGGCGAGGACCTGATCTCCGGCCTCATCCGCGCCTCCGACCACGGCGAGCACCTCACCGAGAACGAGGCCGCCGCCATGGCCTTCATCCTTCTCTTCGCCGGCTTCGAGACGACCGTCAACCTCATCGGCAACGGCACCTACGCCCTGCTCACCCACCCCGGGCAGCGCCGGCGGCTCCAGGACTCCCTGGCCCGCGGCGAATCGGGCCTGCTGGAGACCGGCATCGAGGAACTCCTGCGCTACGACGGCCCCGTGGAGCTGGCGACCTGGCGGTTCGCGACCCGGCCGCTCAGCATCGGCGGGCAGGACATCGCGGCCGGCGACCCGGTCCTCGTCGTGCTGGCCGCCGCCGACCGGGACCCGGAGCGGTTCGCCGACCCGGACGTCCTCGACCTCTCCCGCGCCGACAACCAGCACCTCGGCTACGGCCACGGCATCCACTACTGCCTCGGCGCCCCGCTCGCCCGGCTGGAGGGCCGGGCCGCGCTCGCCGCCCTCCTCACCCGCCTCCCCGACCTGCGGCTCGCCGCCGATCCGGCCGAGCTGCGCTGGCGCGGCGGGCTCATCATGCGCGGACTGCGCACGCTGCCCGTGGAGTTCACGCCGGCCCCGTGAACTCGGGGGCACGACACCGCCGTAGCGCAAACATGACACGCGCTCACCTCTGTGATCTTCACGTGATCTGCGCGGCATTAACTTGTGACAAGTGATCGTATGCCGATACGTTCACCCCTCAGCGTGGCGCCCCAGCTTCACCGCCGCGCCGCTCCTGTTGTCACCCGAAAGGCTCCCGCATGCTCTCCGGGAACGGTCGTCACCGTCGCCCCCGTCAGGCTCCGGCCATCCTCGTCGCGGCAGGAGTGACCGGCTCCGCCCTGGCCCTCCCGCTGCTCGGCGCCGCGAGCGCCCACGCGGCCGACGGCACCACGTGGGACAAGGTGGCCGAGTGCGAGAGCGGCGGCTCCTGGAGCGCGAACCCGGGCAACGGCTACTACGGCGGGCTGCAGATGTCCCAGGAGGACTGGGACAAGTACGGCGGCGACCAGTTCGCCTCCAGCCCCGACCTGGCCAGCCGCTCGCAGCAGATCGCCGTCGCCGAGAAGATCCTCGACGACCGGGGCACCACCCCGTGGGCCACCTGCGCCCTCCTCTCCGGGCTGACCTCCGACTCCGGTTCGGTGACCGTGGACCCGGGAAGCGGCGGCACCGGCGGCTCCGCCGACGCGGGCGACTCGGGCGACTCGTCCGGAACGACCGGTTCCGGTGATTCGGCCGGTACCTCCGATTCATCCGGTCTGCCGGATTCGCCGTCCGGCTCCGGCTCCGGCTCCCCGTCCACCCCCGGCACCGGTTCGGGCACGGGCTCGGACGCCGACTCCGGCTCCGGGACGGGCTCCTCCACCACGCCGTCCCCCGACGCGGGCAAGGGCTCGGGGACGGGCTCGGACGCCGACTCCGGCTCCGGTGCACCGTCCGCATCCGACGAGGCCGGCGGGAGCGACGCCGGCAGTGGCGGGACCAACACCCCGAAGTCCGACAAGTCGGCATCGTCCGACCCGGGCACGTCGCAGGCTGACGACAGTGCGTCCACCACCACGCCCGGAACCGACGACTCGGACAATTCGTGGCAGAGCGGCAGCTCTTGGAGCCTGGTCGACACCGGCGCGCTCAGTAGTGGTGGACGTCACCGTGGGGGCAGTGCGGACGAAAGCGTGACAAACGGTCAGGATGACGCCTCGTCCGGCCGGCACGCCTCCCGCGGCGTGAGCACCTACACCGTCCGCGAAGGGGACACGCTCGCCTCCATCGCCGACTCCCTTGACGTCGACGGCGGATGGCACGCGCTCTACGCGACGAACAAGAAGACGATCGGAACCGACCCGAACCGCATCGCGCCCGGTCAGACCCTGCGAGTCGGGGCGTAAACGGATGCGGGACAGGGGTAGTTGGCGCCCCGCTTCGCCCGGTGATGTCCGATTTGGTGAAAGTGTGGGATGAGTCTCAGAAGCCCTGATCGTCTTTGAAATTCCCCGGATCGCGTGTCTACGGTCAGGACCGCTCGTCACCACGAGCCCCGGCAGTCGCAACGCCGAATCCTGCCAGCGGTTGCCCGGGAACAGTCGTCGCGTCATGCGCCGCAGGCAGGAGCGGGGGACCCAAGGTAAGTGCCGGGCCCAGCAGTTGAGCTGGGACCGGCTGGGGGTGAAGCCGCACGCCGCGACAGCGGGCGTGCGGCCGGGCAACTCAACCGGCCCGAACCCGACAGCTCACCTCGCAGGCGTCGGTGAGGGGATCAATCCATGCTGTTCTCCGGCAAGGGCAAGCACCGTCGTCCGTCCAAGGCCACCCGCGCCATCGCTCTCGCCGGGGTCACCGGCGCCGCCGTCGCCGCCCCGCTCATGGCGGCCGGCAACGCCTCCGCCGCCACGGCCTCCCAGTGGGACACGGTCGCCCAGTGCGAGTCCGGCGGCAACTGGTCCATCAACACCGGCAACGGCTACTACGGCGGCCTGCAGTTCTCCGCCTCCACCTGGGCCGCGTACGGCGGCACGCAGTACGCCGCGCAGGCCAACCAGGCCACCAAGGCCCAGCAGATAGCCGTCGCCGAGAAGGTCCTCGCCGCCCAGGGCAAGGGCGCCTGGCCGGTGTGCGGCACGGGCCTGACGAGCACCCCCTACAACGGCTCCGCCCCGAGCACGTCCTCGAACAGCTCGTCGAACAGCTCCTCGTCGAGCAGCACCACCAGCCGCTCCGGCGACCAGCAGGCCGCCTCCCGCTCCGCCGACCGTCCGGCCGCCAAGAGCGAGAAGACCGTCACCACCCCGACCGGCAAGAAGGTCAAGAAGGGCGACGGCGAGTACAAGGTTGTCAAGGGTGACACCCTCAGCTCCATCGCCGCGAAGCACCACGTCGACGGCGGCTGGGAGAAGCTGTTCAAGCTGAACAAGGACATCGTCGACAACGCCGACCTCATCTTCCCGGGCCAGCAGCTGCACCTGAAGTAGGCAGCGGCCCCGCCCCCGTCCCCACGGGTTCCCCGCCCCGGTGCGTCTTCCCCCGTACGCACCGGGGCGGGGTCTGTTCTACCCGGCCCGGTCGCGCGCCCGCCCGGCTGCCTCCCCGACCGTCCGCCCGCCCCTTTCCCGTGCCCCGTGCACCGACCCTTTGTTCCGGTGGTGAACAATGGGTACGGTCTCCCTGTCCACGGGACGGTCGGTCGGTGGCCGACGCGCCCGGGACGGTTAGGCTCTAGTCGCAAGGCACCGCCGTAAGGCACCGCGCCCCGCACTTTCAGCGTCACATCCCAGAAGGAGATGCTCGTGCCGTCCATCGACGTCGTCGTAGCCCGGGAAATCCTGGACTCCCGAGGCAACCCCACGGTCGAGGTCGAGGTCGGCCTCGACGACGGCAGCACGGGTCGTGCCGCCGTCCCGTCCGGCGCCTCCACCGGCGCCTTCGAGGCCATCGAGCTGCGTGACGGCGACCCCAACCGCTACCAGGGCAAGGGCGTGGAGAACGCCGTCCTCGCCGTCATGGACCAGATCGGCCCGGAGCTCGTCGGCTACGACGCCACCGAGCAGCGCCTGATCGACCAGGCCATGTTCGACCTGGACGCCACCGACAACAAGGGCGCCCTCGGCGCCAACGCCATCCTCGGTGTCTCCCTCGCCGTCGCCCACGCCGCCTCCGAGGCGTCCGACCTGCCCCTCTTCCGCTACCTGGGCGGCCCGAACGCGCACGTGCTGCCGGTGCCGATGATGAACATCCTGAACGGCGGGTCGCACGCCGACTCCAACGTGGACATCCAGGAGTTCATGATCGCCCCGATCGGCGCGGAGACCTTCTCCGAGGCCCTGCGCTGGGGCGCCGAGGTCTACCACACCCTCAAGAAGGTGCTGAAGACCAAGGGCCTGTCCACCGGCCTCGGCGACGAGGGCGGCTTCGCCCCGAACCTGGAGTCCAACCGCGCCGCGCTCGACCTCATCCTCGAGGCCATCAAGCAGGCCGGTTACGTCCCCGGCGAGCAGATCGCGCTCGCGCTCGACGTCGCCGCGTCCGAGTTCTACAAGGACGGCAAGTACGAGTTCGAGGGCAAGTCCCGCTCGGCCGCCGAGATGACCGAGTACTACGAGGAGCTGGTCGCCGCCTACCCGCTCGTCTCCATCGAGGACCCGCTGTTCGAGGACGACTGGGCCGGCTGGAAGGTCATCACCGACAAGCTCGGCGACAAGGTCCAGCTCGTCGGCGACGACCTGTTCGTCACCAACCCCGAGCGCCTCGCCCGCGGCATCGAGGAGGGCTCCGCCAACGCCCTGCTCGTCAAGGTCAACCAGATCGGCTCGCTCACCGAGACCCTGGACGCCGTCGAGATGGCCCAGCGCAACGGCTTCAAGTGCATGATGTCCCACCGCTCCGGCGAGACCGAGGACGTCACCATCGCCGACCTGGCCGTCGCCACCAACTGCGGCCAGATCAAGACCGGCGCCCCGGCCCGCTCCGAGCGCGTCGCCAAGTACAACCAGCTGCTGCGCATCGAGGAGATCCTCGACGACGCCGCCGTGTACGCGGGCCGCAGCGCGTTCCCGCGCTTCCGCGGCAGCGTGGAGATCTCCAAGGGCTGAGACCCGGCCGAACAGCGCGCCCGGGCCACCCGTCCGGGAAACCCGGCGCGAGGCTTAGCCAGTCGTCCGTACGTCCCCGGACCCGGTCCCGTACCGTGTCCGGGGACGTACGTACGTGTGAAAGGGGAGGCGGAGAGCGAGATGCCCACCAAGGACCGGGACCGTTTCTCCACCGCGACCAGGCTGCGGGTGCTCGGCGAGCAGACGGCGGCCCGGGTCTACCGCTCCCAGACCAAGCGGCAGGCCCGGCGCTCCCGGCTCACCGGCCGCGCGGCACTGCTCGCCCTGGTGCTCTGCTCGATGATCGTCGCCCTGGCCTATCCGATGCGGCAGTACGTCTCCCAGCGCGCCGAGATCGCCGACGTGCAGAAGCAGCAGGACCAGGCCCGGGAACGCGTCGAGCAGCTGCGCGACCTCAAGGCCCGCTGGCAGGACGACGCCTACGCCGAGCAGCAGATCCGCAAGCGGCTGCACTACGTGCGGCCCGGGGAGACCGGGTACACGGTCGCCGGCCAGGGCACGGCCCAGCAGTCCCGCACCGACCTCAGGGCCGCCCGCCGGCCCTGGTACGCGAACGTCTGGGACGGGGTCGACCGGTCCGACGCCTCCGACCAGTGACCCGGCCCGCCCCGGCTGGCGTCCCGCACAGCAACCCGTAGAAAGCCATCCGAAAGCAGTCATGGACACCCCTCCGCCGCCCACCGGGCGCACCGAACCGACCGACGCCGACGTCGTGGCCTTCCAGCAGCAGCTCGGCCGTCCGCCCCGGGGCCTCAGGGCGATCGCCCACCGCTGCCCCTGCGGCCACCCGGACGTCGTCGAGACCGCGCCCCGCCTGCCCGACGGCACGCCGTTCCCGACGACGTACTACCTGACGTGCCCGCGCGCCGCCTCGGCCATCGGCACGCTGGAGGCGAACGGGGTCATGAAGGAGATGACGGAACGGCTCCAGAACGACCCGGAGCTGGCCGCCGCCTACCGCGCCGCGCACGAGGACTACATCCGGCGCCGGGACGAGATCGAGGTGCTGGCCGGCTTCCCCAGCGCGGGCGGCATGCCCGACCGGGTGAAGTGCCTGCACGTCCTGGTGGCCCACTCGCTGGCCGCCGGTCCGGGCGTGAACCCGCTCGGCGACGAGGCGATCGCGATGCTGCCCGAGTGGTGGGCCAAGGGCGCCTGCGTGACGCTCCCCGAGGACCCGAAGGAGACCGACCGGTGACCCGGGTCGCCGCCGTCGACTGCGGTACGAACTCCATCCGGCTCCTCGTCGCCGACGCGACTGTGTCCAAAAGCGCCTCCGGCGCGGGCGAGACGGGCGAACTCCTCGACCTGGACCGGCGCATGACGATCGTGCGGCTCGGCCAGGGCGTCGACCGCACCGGGCGGCTCGCCCCCGAGGCCCTGGAGCGGACCTTCGCCGCCTGCCGCGAGTACGCGCGGATCATCAAGGAGCACGGCGCCGAACGCCTCCGTTTCGTCGCCACCTCCGCCTCCCGCGACGCCGAGAACCGGGACGACTTCGTGCGCGGGGTCCTCGACATCCTCGGTGTCGAGCCCGAGGTCATCACCGGCGACCAGGAGGCCGAGTTCTCCTTCACCGGCGCCACCAAGGAACTCACCGGCCGCACCGACCTGGCCACGCCCTTCCTGGTCGTGGACATCGGCGGCGGCTCCACCGAGTTCGTCGTCGGCGAGGAGCAAGTGCGGGCCGCCCGCTCCGTGGACGTCGGCTGCGTCCGCATGACCGAGCGGCACCTCGTGCACGAGGGCGCGGTCACCGACCCGCCCACCGAGGAGCAGATCGCCGCCATGAAGGCGGACATCGAGGCCGCCCTCGACCTCGCCGAGCGGACCGTCCCACTGCGCGAGGCCCGCACCCTGGTCGGTCTGGCCGGCTCGGTGACCACGGTCTCCGCGATCGCCCAGGACCTGCCCGAGTACGACACCGCACGCATCCACCACTCCCGCGTCTCCCGCGAGCGCGTCCGCGAGATCACCGAGTGGCTGCTGCGCTCCACCCACGCCGAGCGGTCCGCCGTACCGTCGATGCACCCGGGCCGGGTCGACGTCATCGGAGCGGGCGCCCTCGTCCTCCTCACCATCATGGAACGCACCGGAGCCGAGGAGGTCGTCGTCAGCGAACACGACATCCTGGACGGCATCGCCTGGTCCTTGGCCTGATCGCCTACAGGCTGCGGTAGACGTCCCGCCGGTCGCCCACCTTGACGACGAGGACGACGAGTTCACCGTCGTCGATCTGGTAGGCGACCCGGTAGCTTCCGACCCGGAGCCGGTAGAGCCCCGACGGGCCGGTGAGCTTCTGGACGTCGGCGTCCTGGCGGTACGGGTCGTCGCCGAGTGCGGTCAGCGCGGTCAGGATGCGCATGGCGTCGGGTCGGCTGATGGCCCGGAGCTGCCGCTGCGCCGCCGTGGTGAACCGGAAGGCGTACTTCACGCCGCCTCGCCGCCCTGCTCGGTGAACAGGTCCGCCAGCAGCTCCGCCATCGTCACCGTGGGGCCGCCCTCGGCCAGGACCGCTTCGGCTTCCCGCGCCAGCATGACGTCGGCCGCTTCCTCCAGCGCCTCGAAGTCCGCGATCGGGACCACGGCCGCCACCGGGGCGCCGTTGCGCGTGATGACGGTCGGGACACCTTCTTCGGCCCGGTTGATGTGATCGGCGAGGTGCGCGCGAGCTTCCCGTACGGTCACGGTGTTCTCAGTCATGCCATCAGCGTACACAGGTCTGTGTACACGCGGCCGTCTCAGGGGTCCGGATCCACCTGAGGTATGACACGGCGGGCTTCTGTCCGACCCGAGTCGGCCCCCGGAACCGGAACTGCGGCTGACTTCACGGGCGGTTGCGGCAGGGACGATGGAACGGTCCCCAGGAACCGCGTCGTCCCGACAGGAGCACCCGCCCGTGACCACCACCCCCACCGCCGGCCGGACCATCACCGTGGCCGCCCGAGCCACGGAGCTGTCGAAGATCTACGGGCAGGGCGAGACCCAGGTCGTCGCCCTGGACCGGGTCTCCGTCGACTTCCGGCAGGCCGAGTTCACCGCGATCATGGGCCCCTCCGGTTCCGGCAAGTCCACGCTGATGCACTGCGTGGCCGGACTGGACAGCTTCTCGTCCGGCTCCGTGCGCATCGGCGAGACCGAACTGGGCTCCCTGAAGGACAAGCAGCTGACCAAGCTGCGCCGGGACAAGATCGGGTTCATCTTCCAGGCGTTCAACCTGCTGCCGACCCTGACAGCCCTGGAGAACATCACCCTCCCCATGGACATCGCGGGCCGCAAGCCCGACAAGGCCTGGCTGGACCAGGTGATCGCCATGATCGGGCTGTCCGACCGGCTCGGCCACCGGCCGTCCCAGCTGTCCGGCGGCCAGCAGCAGCGTGTCGCCGTGGCCCGCGCCCTCGCCTCCCGGCCCGAGATCATCTTCGGTGACGAGCCGACCGGAAACCTCGACTCCCGCTCCGGCGCCGAGGTCCTCGGCTTCCTGCGCAACTCCGTGCGCGAACTGGGCCAGACGGTCGTCATGGTGACCCACGACCCGGTGGCGGCGGCGTACGCCGACCGCGTGGTGTTCCTCGCGGACGGCCGGATCGTCGACGAGGTCTTCGAGCCGACCTCGGAGGCGGTGCTGGACCGCATGAAGCGGTTCGACGCCAAGGGCCGCACCAGCTGACGCCGGCTCGAGCCCTCCCGGTCGCGACCTCCCGAAAGCAGACACCCCATGTTCCGCACAGCCCTGCGCAACGTCCTCGCGCACAAGGCCCGGCTCCTGATGACCGTGCTCGCCGTCATGCTCGGCGTGGCCTTCGTCTCCGGGACGCTCGTCTTCACCAACACCATCTCCGACGCCTACCAGAAAAGCTCCGCCAAGGGCTTCGACCGCGTCGACGTCGCCGTACAGCCCCGGTACCAGGACTCCAAGGGCGACAAGGTCGGCAAGGAGGCCGAGCTGACCCAGGCGCTCCTGAAGAAGAGCGAGCGGGTTCCCGGCGCCGCCTCCGCCACCGGCGTCGTCACCGGCTTCACCGCCATCGCCGACAAGGACGGCAAGCTGATCGGCGGCGGCTGGCAGTCCGAGGGCGGCAACTATTGGGGCACGAACGACCCCCGCTACCCCCTGACCGAGGGCCACGCCCCGCACGGCCGGAACCAGGTCCTGATCGACTCCAGGACCGCCGAGCGGGCCGGGTACAAGGTCGGCGACACCGTGCGCATCTCCGTCGACGGCCCCGTCCTCACGCCGGTCATCAGCGGCATCTTCACCACCGACGACGGCAATGTGGCCGCGGGCGGCAGCCTCGCCCTGTTCGACACGCCGACAGCGCAGTCCCTGTTCGGCAAGAAGGGCACGTACGACGAGATCGACGTGACCGGCAAGCCCGGCACCGGCCAGGCCGCCCTCAAGTCCCAGCTGGACCGGGCGCTGCCGCACCGGCTCGTGGAGACCACCACCGGGCAGAAGCTCGCCGACGACCAGGCAACCACCATCGCCCAGGGGATGAGCAGCATGAAGCAGGGCCTGCTGGTGTTCGCCGGCATCGCCCTGTTCGTCGGCACCTTCATCATCGCCAACACGTTCACCATGCTGGTCGCCCAGCGCACCCGCGAACTGGCCCTGCTGCGGGCCGTCGGCGCCTCCCGCCGGCAGGTCACCCGCTCCGTCCTCGTCGAGGCGTTCGTGGTCGGCGCGGTCGCCGGCGTGGCCGGCCTGGCCGCCGGCATCGGCATCGGCGCGGGCCTGCGGAGCCTGCTGGGCTCCTTCGGCGCGACCGTCCCCGACGGACCCCTGGTGATCACGTCCGGCACGGTGGCCACCGCCCTCGCCGTCGGCATCGTCATCACCGTGCTGGCCGCCTGGCTGCCCGGCCGCCGCGCCGCCAAGATCCCGCCGGTGGCCGCGATGAGCAGCGTGCACGCCAGGGCCACCACCAAGTCCCTGGTGCTGCGCAACACGATCGGCGCCCTGTTCTCGGCGGCCGGCGTCGCCGTCATCCTCGCCGCAACCACGATGAACGGCTCGGACGGGGAGGCCCCCATGGGCCTGGGCGCCGTCCTTCTGATCATCGGCGTGTTCGTCCTGACCCCGCTGCTGTCCCGCCCGCTGATCGCGGCCGCCGCCCCCGTGCTCCGCGTCTTCGGCGTCTCCGGCAAGCTGGCCCGGCAGAACTCGGTCCGCAACCCGCGCCGTACGGCGGCCACCGCGTCGGCGCTTATGATCGGCCTGACCCTGATCACCGGGATGACGGTGATGGCGGGCAGCCTCCAGAAGTCCATCGACAAGATGGCCAGTTCGGCCCTCCGCGCGGACTACGTCGTCTCCATGGCCAACGGCAACCCGCTCTCCCCGGACGTGGCGAGGAAGGTCGCCGCCACCGACGGCGTCACCGCCAGCAGCCCGCTGCGCAACGCGCCCTCCCGCATCGGCGGCGAGACCGAGTACCTGACCGGCGTGACCGGCGCCGCGATCGGCGAGCTCACCGACCTCAAGGTCGACCAGGGCACCTTCGCCGTGTCCGGTACGAACGCCGTCGTCGACGACGACACCGCCAAGTCCCACCACTGGAAGGCCGGCTCGCACTTCACCGCGCACTTCCAGGACGGCGAGAAAGCCACGCTGACCGTCGCCGGGATCTACGAGGGCAACGAACTGATCCGCGGCATCATGCTCGACAACAGGACGCTCTCCCCGCACCTGAGCGACCCGGCCGACATGCAGGTCATGGTCAAGACGGCGGACGGCGCCTCGGCGGCCGCCAAGGACAAGCTGGTCAAGGCCCTCGGCGCCAACCCGGCCATCAAGGTCCAGGACAAGCAGGACCTGTCCGACGACATCGCGAAGATGTTCACCCTGATGCTGAACATGGTCTACGGCCTCCTCGGCATGGCCGTGATCGTCGCGGTCCTCGGCGTCATCAACACCCTGGCCATGTCCGTCTTCGAGCGCTCCCAGGAGATCGGCATGCTCCGCGCGATCGGCCTGGACCGCACGTCCGTCAAGCGGATGGTCCGCCTGGAGTCCCTGGTGATCTCCCTGTTCGGCGGCGTCCTCGGTATCGGTCTCGGCGTGTTCTTCGGCTGGGCGGCCGGCGAACTCCTCGGCACGAAGATGCCCACCTACCAACTCGTCCTCCCCTGGAGCCGCATGGCCCTCTTCCTCCTCCTCGCGGGCCTGGTCGGCATCCTGGCCGCCCTCTGGCCGGCCCGCCGCGCCGCCCGCCTGAACATGCTGACGGCGATCAAGGCCGAGTAACCGCAGGAATGCTTGGGCCCCGCCCGTCGCGGCGGGGCCCTCCCCCTGCGCGGGGCTGCCGCATGGACGGGCACGGCGCCGTTCCGACGGTGTACGAGGGCTGAGGGTTCACAGGACTGCCACTGAACGTCGGCACCCGCTCGCCGGGACGCCCTACACGCGGAGGGGCCTGCTCCGACGAGCGTCGGAGCAGGCCCCTGCCTCTTCACGCGGTGGTGCCGGGTGTTCCCGGCGCGTCGACTCAGCTCATTCGGACCGCCTGCGGGAGGTCGTTGGTGGCTGCGGCGTCCGCGGCGGGCAGGGCGGTGTCGTAGAGGCGGATGTCGGAGAGCTCGCCGTCGGTGTATTCGCCGTAGGAGCTCTGGTACAGACGGCGGCCGATCTGGACGTTGCCGGCCGCGTTCCATGTGGTGCCGGTGTAGTCCTGGGTCGCTGCCAGGTGTCCGTCGACGTAGAGGCTGAGTTTCGTCGTGGTGGCGTCGTACACGCCGACGAGGTGGGTCCACGTGCCGGTGGTCGGGGTGCCTCCGTAGGCGGCGGAGAAGTTGTCGCCGGTGGTGTCGTCGTTGTGCCGGTTGAAGGCGAAGGCGTGTGCGTACGAGGAGTAGTACAGCTGGAAGCCGTTGGCGTTGCCCGCCGTGTCGGACTGTGAGACGAAGGTGGAGTTCGCCGTGAGGGAGTTCAGCTTGACCCAGGCGGAGACGGAGAAGCTCTTGGAGCTGTCGACGGCCGGGCCGCTGGTGGCGGCGTAGCCGGTGGTGCCGTCGAGGTTCAGGACCGTGCCGTGGGTGGTGTCGGTGGTCCAGGTGTGGTCGCCGGTGAGGGTGGCGTCCAGGCTGCCTCTCGTGTCGGTGAGGGTGGTGCCGGTGCCTTCGTCGAGGTTCCACCAGTTCTGGGCGGCGTCGGTGACGCTGCCCAGGGAGACCGGGGTGGTGAGGGTGGGCAGGCCGTTGCTGAGGACGCCGCCGGGGTGGAGCAGGAGCTGACCCGAGGTGTCGGTGGTGTACAGGTCCGGGTGGCCGTCGGGGCCGCCCGCGGGGCTGCTCGTGTCGCCGTCGGTGGCGATCAGCGGGTAGTCGAGGGTGGGGACGCCGGTGGTCAGCGCGGAAGCGGAGTTGGTGTCCCAGCCGGTGTTCGCGCTGGAGGTCCAGTTCTGGGCGGCGGTGCCGTTGCAGGTGTAGATCTGCACCTGGGTGCTCGTGGCCGTGGAAGCGGACGGGTCGTCCAGGCAGCGCCCGGACTGCGGGTTGGTCAGGCTACCGGTGCCCGAGGGCGTCCACTGCTGGGCGGCCGAGCCGGTGCAGTGGTCCAGCTCCACCGGTGTGTGGTCGGCGGTGCCGCCCTGGGCGACGGTCACGCACTTGCCGTACACGCGCAGGGTGTTGTCGGTCAGCAGGGAGAAACGCTGGGCGTGGGTGCCGTTGCAGGTGTAGATCTCCATCGGGGTTCCGTCGTCGGTGTTGTAGCCGCGTACGTCCAGGCACAGGTGGTCGGTGGAGGGGACCACGGCGGACTGCAGCGGGGTGCTGACCGGCGCGTGCAGCAGCGGCGGCAGGGTGGTGGTGGTGTCGATGGTGAGGGGGAAGGTGTACAACACGCCGGTCCAGCGGTTGCGTGCCCACAGGGTGGGGGTGTTGTTGACGGTGCCGGGGCTGAGCAGGTCGAAGTCGGACCAGTCGCCGTCGCCGAGCAGGACCGGGTTGACGAGGGTGCCGCCGCTGCGGCCCTGGTACAGCCAGAGATGGCCGTTCTCGATGGTGATCAGGTCGGCGAGGCCGGTGCCGTACACGTCGCCGGGGGCGGCGATTTTGGTCGTGGCGTTCCAGTCGGTGGTGTAGTCGGCGGCGGTGCAGCGGTCGGCGGGGGTGGAGGACTGGCAGGACGGCTTGGCGATGGTGTGGGACTTGTTGTTCGCGTAGTTGCTGTAGCCGTAGGTGGTGGTGTCGTAGTTGACGTCGTTGGGGACGAGGTAGAGCTGTTTGGGGCTGGAGGTGGTGTGCAGGGCGAACAGGTCGTCCACGTCGTGGCCGGTGAGGCTGCCGTGGTGGGCGATGAGGTAGTTGGCCCAGCTGTCGCCGCTGGTGGCGGCCGGGGTGTGGTCGGAGTCGGCGGCGGTCAGTGGTCCGGTGTAGCTGCTGGTGGTGGGTGAGGTGGGCTGGGTGGCCGGCTGGGCGGGGTCGGTGTCGCCGGGTACCACGAGCAGGCTGCCGCCCTTGGTGGTGGTCAGCAGGTCGGGTACGCCGTCGCCGGTGACGTCGCCCGATGTGGCCTTGGTGGCCGGGTTCCAGGGGACGGTGTAGGTGTAGCTGGTGGGGGCGGTGGAGATGTTGCCGGCCTTGTCGACTCCGGCGACGTAGAGGGTGTGTACGCCCCACGTGTTGATCGGCACAGTGATGGTGGCGGTGCCGACGCCGTTGCTCGTGCCGCTCACCGCCGCGGTGGTGCTGTCGGCTGCGGTCGGCGGCGTGTCCAGCTTCCACAGGAAGTGGTCGATGCCGGAGGTCAGGCACGCGTTGGGGGTGCAGCTGCTGTCGGCGGCCGGGTTGTCGCTGTCGTGGACGGTGAAGCTGGTGGTCTTGCCGCTGCCGGCGTAGACGATCGGGTTCGCCGAGCCGCTGCCGACGGGTGGGAAGGACGGGTTGGCGTCCACGGCCGGGGTGGCCGGCGCGGTCAGGTCGGTCTTGAACCAGCAGTGGTCGCTGGTCGACGACTTGAGATGGAGCGTCGAGTTGGTCTCGGAGTACACGTCCCAGCCGTACTCGTGGCCGTCGAGGAGGGTGAAGCCGACCGATGCCGAGGCGTCGGAGCCGGAGGCCAGGTAGGAGGTGGCCGGTGAGGTCTTGTCGGCGGCGTTGCCGCCGGAGTCGAGGACGCTTCGGTCCCAGACGTGGAAGTGCGCGGCGACGAGTTCGCCGGAGACGTTGCTGGTGACGGTGGCGTGCAGCTTGACGTTGCTGCCGGCGTCGGAGTAGGTCGTGGCGCCGATCCAGCCGTCGCCGCTCGTGGTGCAGGCGGAGCTTGCGCCGGTGGCGGCGGGCACCGTGCGGAGGCTGGTGGGCGTGTTGGGCGCGATGTCGAACTTGGTGGTCAGCGTCAGCGTCTGGGACGTGCGCAGGTAGTCGGTGTTGCTGGAGGAAATGTCCTCGTCGCCGTACAGGCCGATGGTCCAGGCGTTGGTCTGGGCGCCGAAGGTGCCGGAAGCGTTGTAGCCGTCACCGTCCTGGTCGGCGATCTTCTGGGCTTCGTCGGTGACGGTGAAGGTGGCGGTGCTGTTGCTGCAGGAGCTGCTGGGGTTCGCGCCGGACGGCACGTGGGTGGTCACCGTCGGGAAGGCGACATCGTGGGTGCCGGGCCTGCTGTCCCAGTCGGTGGACGAGCTGATGGCGTCGGTGGTGTGCAGAGTGATCGGCTGGTCCTGGGAGCAGGAGAAGCTGGCCGCGTAGGTCGTCGAGATGGCGACCTTGGCGTCGTAGATCACGAAGGAGGAGTGCAGGCCCGAGGTGTCGATGGCGTAGTAGGTGCGCTCCAGACCGGTGCCGCACGAGCCGCCCCAGCGCTGGTAGCCCACCCCTTCGCCGCCGGTCTGCGGCTTGTCGTACTGCGGTGCGTCGTGGCAGGTGGAGCTGGAGTAGACCTCGTCGTAGTGGCCGGCGGTGGAGGAGACCGGGTTGGTGTAGGGGTCGATGTACACCGGGTAGGTGGTGCCCGGGTCGGTGAGCACCGATTGGTCCGGGGTGAGGGTCAGCCCGCCGGAGCCGGTCTTCATGGCGATCGGGGCGACATGGGCGCCGGTGCCGGGGGAGTGCGCCGAGGACGGGGCGGTCCGGCCGCTGTTGCCGTGGGTTTCGGTGGTGCCGCCGGCGGGCGTGGCGAGCGCGGCCTTGGGAGCCGCCTTGGCGCTGGAGTCCCACATCAGCGGGCGGGGGCTGGTGTAGGCCAGGGTGCCGTCCACCTTGGTCGCCTGCATGCCGCCCGAGGGGGTGGGCTTGAGGGAGAGGCCGTGCGTGGTGGCGGCCAGGGTGAGGGTCTTGAGCCGCGGGTCGGCGGCCGCCGTGGCGTTGTGGACGATCAGGACGTCGCTGAAGCCACCCTGGTCGGTGACGGACACGGACAGGTCCACGCCGGGCAGTACGGCCTTGTACAGCGCCGTGTCACCGCTCACCTGCGGGGTGGGGAGGGCGAACGGCAGGGTGAGCCGCATGCTGGGGCCGTCGGCATGAGTGAGGGTGACCAGCGGGCCCGTGCCGCCGCCGGAGAGCTTGACGGCGTTGGGGGTGGCGGCGGGGGAGTACGTGCCGTCGCCGTTGAGGGCGAGGGTGGCGTCCACCTTCGTCCAGGCGCCGTTCTTCTTCACCCGGACCGGCAGCAGGTGGGTGGTCTCGGTGAAGGTGCCGTCGGGGTTGGCGTCGATCGTGGTGGTCTGGGTGGTCTTCGCGGCCACCCGCACGCGGTGGCCGCCGTCCTTGGCCTGCTGCCGCGCGGCCGACATCGGGTCCGTCGGACGCGTGGCGGAGGCCGCGGCCGCGGCGGGCAGTACCGGCAGGCCGAGTACGAGCCCGGCGAGAACGGCCACCAGCGCCGTGCGACGACGTCTCAACTTCCGGCGTGGGGTGGGTATCTCAAAAGGTGAGTTAAGCACTGAGTAAAATTTCCTTCTTTTGGCGGGCGCTCAATGGATGTGATGTCCGTCATAACCGGGGTGGGGGACGTTGTGGCGGGTGTTGCACGCAGTGCGGGAATGTCAAGCAGTGTCATGATTCGACCCCGCTTCAATGCGGGAAATCATGACACCTGGTGGGGGAACACCCTGGCCACAGCGCCGGCGCAGACTATTGAGCCAAACGTGGCTGATCAATAGCCTCCCGTCGATCGCGTATTCGTGCGGTCATTGGCTTCACAGCGGCCCTGTTCAGGGCCGCTGTTGTGCGTGGGGGGCCCAGGTGGCGAGGAATCGGCGTGCGTTGGCGCGCTTGTGGCGGGGCATGTGGGGCTCGGCGGCCGGCCGTTGGATGGTCGCAGGCCTCGTGCTGGCCTTGTTGGTGCCGCTGGGGGTATCCCAGGGTCTGGGCACGGCGTTGTTCGGCCGGCACGCGGATCCGTTCGCGAGCGGCTATCACTTCGACGGGAAGGTGTGGCGGCCGAACAAGCCGCAGACCGCCCCGGCGGTGGGCGGCCACCCCCTGGCTGCCCGTCGAGTCACGGCGCACGGCAAGGGTTTCAAGGCGCTGGGCACGTACCGCGGGAAGGCGCCGGTGTGGCCCAAGACCGGCACCGCGACGGTGCGCCTGACGCACGCGGCCAAGACGTCGGCCGCGAAGTCGACGTCGTCCGTGAAGGCACCCGTCGAGGCACCGGTACGGACCCCCGCCGCGAAGCCCTCAGCCTCGCCGACCCCTTCGGCCACGTCTTCGGTCACGCCTTCGGTCGCGCCTTCCGGTGCGGCGAGTGCGCCCCCGAACACCACCCCGAACTCGGCCGCGAGCACATCCGCGAGTGGCCCCGCCGCGAGCACCCCGGCTCCGTCGGACGACCCCGAGGCCAACGCCTCGCCCCAGAGCTCCGCGCCGCCCACGACCGCCCAGGAGCCGGTGGACGGCCCGGTGAAGGCGGCCGGACTGCCGGTGTGGCTGGCCCCGGCCACGACGGGCAAGCACGCCAAGACGGCCAAGACGGCAGCGGCCGCCAAGGTTCCGCAGGCGGTCGACGTGAGCGTCGCCTCGCACAAGGCGGCGCTGCGGGCGGGCGCGAACGGCATGCTGCTCACCCTGACCCCCACCAGCGGCAGTACAGGCGGCAAGGTCGAGGTCGTCGTCGACTACGCCCAGCTGGCCAAGGCCTACGGCGGCGGATACGGCTCGCGCCTCGAACTGGTCCAGCTGCCCAGCTGTGTGCTGACCACCCCGCAGGACGCGGCCTGCCAGAAACGCACCCCGGTCCACTTCACCAACCGGGTGGGGGCGAACGAGCTGACCGCCACCATCACCCTGCCCGGCACCCCCTCCACCATGCCCGCTCCGCACCCCACCGGCAGCGGCCTCGGCTCGCAACTGGCCTACATCGCACCGATGTCGACCACGACCACGGACTCGTCGACGACGCTGGCGGTGACCTCCTCCGCCTCCGGTTCGCAGGGTGACTACTCGGCGACCTCGCTGAACCCGGCCGGGGCGTGGAAGACCTCGCCCACGGGCGCGTTCACGTACTCGTACCCCATCGACGTGCCCAGCGGGGCCGACGGCAGCGCGCCGTCGGTGTCGCTGGACTACAACTCGCAGTCGCAGGACGGGGAGACGTCGGCCCGCAACTCCCAGGCGTCCTGGGCCGGAGACGGCTGGGACTACGAGCCCGGCTTCGTCGAACGCTCCTACCGGCCGTGCAGCAGCCTGGTCGACTCCGACGACAAGCCGATCCTCAAGGGTTCGGGTGACGAGTGCTGGGGCGGCGACAACGCGACGCTGTCGTTCGGTTCGCACTCCGGGCGGCTGGTCCCGGACGGGGTGGACTCCTCGGTGACGGGGGAGATCAAGCAGTGGCGGCTTCAGGGTGACGACGGCACGCTGGTGCAGGAGTTGTCCGGCGCCCCCAACGGTCTCCAGGACGGCATCTACTTCCGCGTCCTGACGACCGACGGCACGGCCGCCTACTTCGGCGCGGAGCACGCGCCGAGCGGCACGGGCGGTTCGGCGACCATCCCGTCCAGCCCCACCGACGACTCCACCGGTTCCGCGTGGGGTGTGCCGGTGCTGCACCCGGTGTCCTCCGACCCCTGCTACAACTCCACCGACGGCAAGAAGTCCAAGTGCGCCAAGCAGGAAGGCTGGCGCTGGAACCTGGACTTCGTGGTGGCGCCGTCGGGCTCCGTGCAGCGCTACGGCTACACGGGGCAGACCAACTACTACGACCTCGGCGGCGGCCAGGCGGCAAGCGGCTCGCACGGCACGCTGACCTCCTACACGCGCGGCGGGGCACTGACCTCCATCCGCTACGGCTACACGCTCGCGGACGAGAAGGCGAACCGCACGCCGTCCGCCGAGGTGGACTTCACCCTGGCCCAGCGGTGCCAGACCACGGACACCTTCACCGACTGCTCGGCGGGCAACCTCAAGGACAGCACCGCCACGCACTGGCCGGACGTCCCCTGGGACCTGCACTGCGACTCGACCGACACGACCACGCTGGCGGCCGACGCCACGAGCGTGCCGTCGAACGTGTGCATAGTGCCGTCCCCGACGTTCTGGACGACGACGCGGCTGCAGGACATCACCACCGACGTGCACGTGAAGGACTCCTCCACGGACGCCTTGAAGCCTGTGGACTCCTACCACCTGCACCAGGTGTACTCGGACGCCGGTGGCACTGTCGACCCGGTCACGGGGACGTCGGTGGACCCGAAGGACGCGGGGCAGCTGCAAGCGGTGATGTGGCTGCAGACCATCCAGCACACCGGTGAGGACACGTACGACAACGGCAACAGCGACATCGCGCTGAACAAGGTCGCCTTCACCGGCACGGAGATCGACAACCGGGTCAACGATGCCTCACCCTCCGCGCCGCCGTTGTACCGGCCGCGCATCGCGAGTGTGCAGACCGAGACCGGTGAGTCCATCGCGGTCGACTACAACCTGGACCCCTGCGCCGGTCTGACGCTGACGATGGCCGACGCCGACACCAACACCCACTCCTGCTTCCCCGTGTACTGGACCGTGGCCGGGGCGTCGAAGCCGACCGCGGACTGGTTCAACCTGACCACCGTGCACGCGGTGACGGTCTCGGACCTGACAGTCGCCGCCCAGTACAAGCCGGACTCACAGAACATTCCGGACGGTTCCGAGCCGCAGACCACCCGTTACACGTACAGCGGCCCGGCCTGGCACCGGGACGACTCGTCGCTGACGGACGATCACTACCGCACCTGGGGCCAGTTCCGCGGGTTCAAGACGGTGACGGTCGAGACCGGGACCGCGCCCGAACCTGTCACCCAGACCACCACGCACTACCTGCAGGGCATGGACGGCGACTACCTGGCCGACGGCACCCGCCGCTCGGTCAGCCGCACCGCCACCGTCGGCGGCTCCACGGTGGAGACGGTCACCGACTCCGACCAACTGGCGGGCGCGGTCCTTCAGACCGACACGTACACCAAGGCCGGCGGCACCATCAACGCCGTGAGCGTCAACGGCCCGTTCACGTACACGACGACCGCGCACGAGGCGCAGACGGCGTGGTCGAGCTGGAACACCGACAGCGACACCGGCACCAAGCCCGTCCTGTCCACCCTGCCCGACCAGACGGCACACCGGATCAAGACCACCCAGGCCCACGGCTACGCGCTGCTCGCCGACGGCACCTGGCGCCACACCCGCTCCGACAGCACCTACGACAGCCAGGGCCGCATCTCGACCGAGGACGACCACGGCGACGTCGGTGACACGTCGCAGGAGAAGTGCACCACCTTCACCTACGCGAGCCCGCCCACGTCCAACCCGATGATGCTGGACTACCCGGACCGCACCACCGCGGTGGCCGGGGCGTGCGGCACCGCCGTATCCGCCACCAGCCTGATCTCGGACGAGGAGGTCTACTACACCGGTGACGGCACCCTGTCGTCCCTCGGGACGTTCGGCGACCTGTCGTCGACAGGACGGCCGACCGCCACACGGGTCGCCGACGGCTTCTCCAACGGCACCGAGACCTGGCGTACGACGCAGGCGGTGACGTACGACGGCGCCGGCCGGGTCAGCGCCACCACGGACGCCACCGGCCAGACCACCACCACCGCCTACAGCCCGGCCTGGTCCTCCTCGGGCAACAACACCAACCCGGCCTCGTACACCACCACCAACAGCCAGGGCTGGCAGGTATCCACCACGCTCAGCCCGCTGCGCGGCCTGCCCACCGAGAACGTCGACGCCAACGGCCGCAAGACGGACATGACCTACGACGCGCTCGGGCGCCGCACCGAGGTGTGGCTGCCGGGCCGGGACAAGTCCGGCGGCCAGAGCGCGGACAGGACGTTCACCTACTCGATCAACCCGGGCGCGGTCGCCGCGCCGGGCGGCACCATCACCCAGCCGGGCGACCCGTCGTCGGTGACCACGCACACGCTGCGCGACGACGGCACGTACAGCACGGCGGTGACGATCTACGACGGGATGCTGCAGCCGCGGCAGACCCAGTCGACGGCGCTGGGCGATTCCAGCACCGGCCGGATCATCTCCGACACGTTCTACGACTCCCACGGCTGGCTGACGGCGAAGTACGCGCCGTACTCGGAGCCGACCACGAATCCGTCGACGACGCTGTACGCGGCCAACGAGAACCAGGTCCCCGCAGAGACCACCACCACGTACGACGGCGAAGGCCGCCCCACGGCCTCCACGCTGTGGCACCAGGCAGTCAAGCAGTGGTCCTCGACCGCCAGTTACCCCGGCGCCGACGAGGCAACCTCCACCGGCCCGGCCGGCGGCCGCACCACCGCCACCTACCAGAATGCGCTGGGGCAGACCACCGAGGCGGTGGTACGCAACACCGGCACCACCGTCACCCTTGCCGGCGGGCAGATCATTCCCTCCGGCACCTCGCTGACCTCGAACAGCGTGCGGCTTGCGATGCGGGCGGACGGCAGCCTCGTGCTGTCGTCGCTGGCCACCGGCAAGACCGTCAAGACGCTGTTCGCGGCGACTTCCCAGAGCGCGGGCGCGTACGCGAAGTTCACCACCGACGGCAACCTGGCCGTCTACACCCCGTCCGGCACCCAGCTGTGGTCCACCGGGCTCGCCGCCACCAGCGACTCTGTCCTCAAGCTCCAGAACGACGCCGACCTGGCCGTCTACGACAGCGCCGGTACCTCGATCTGGTCCTCCGGCACGGCCGGCCAGGCCGCCGCCGCGGACGCCACCACCCGCTACACCTACACCCCGGCCGGCCAGATCGAGAGTGTCAAGGACACCGCCGGCAACACCTGGTCGTACACCTACGACCTGTTGGGCCAGAAGACCTCGCAGACCGACCCGAACACCGGCACCAGCACCTACGACAAGTACGACACCGCCGGCAACCTGCTGCAGACCACCGACCCCCGCGGCCAGGTGCTCTCCTACCACTACGACTGGGACAACCGGCCAACCGGCGAGTACGCCGCCGCCTACGCGACGAGCCCGGACACGACCAAGCAACTGGCCGCCTGGACGTACGACACCCTGACCAAGGGCCACCCGACCTCGGCGACCCGCTATGTCGGCGGCGCCTCCGGCGACGCGTACACCCAGAAGGTCACCGGCTACACCACCTCCTACCAGCCCACCGGCACCACCCTGACGATCCCCGCGAGCGACGGCTTCGCCGCCGCCGGGCAGTCCGCCCCGCCGTCCTCCGGCACCGTCACCTACACCCTGTCGTCCACCTACACCGACACCATCGGGCTGCTGAACACCACCACCTACCAGGCCGACGGCAACCTCCCGGCCGAGGAGATCGGATACGGCTACAACCAGGACGGCACGCTGACGGGCTTCGGCGGCTTCATCAGCCCCGTCAACACCCCGTCGTACCTGGACGACACCCGCCACGACGCGTTCGGCCGCACCATCCAGGCCAACTACGGATCCGATGGCCAGGAGTTGGCCACCTACGCCCAGTACGACTCCACCACCGGGCGGCTCACGCAGACCTCCAGCATGCTGCAGACGCAGACCGCCGCGCTGGATGTCGTCGACTACCGCTACAACCAGGCCGGAGCGATCACCGCGATCGACGACCTGCGCGACAACACCACGCACGACACCCAGTGCTTCGCCTACGACTCCTTCCAGCGCCTGACCGCGGCCTGGACGGACACCAAGGGCATCACCAGCCCGGGCACGGCCACCCCGGGCCAGGTCGGCGGCTGCGCCACCAGCCGCGTCCAGGACGCCTCCACTGTGGGCGGCCCGGACCCGTACTGGCAGACCTACGACTACGACCTGCTGGGAGATCGCACCGGCAAGGTCGACCACGACACCACCGGCAACGCCCTCGACGACACCACCCAGACCATCAGCTACCCGGGCGTGGACGGCACCACCGCGGCCACCCACCCCGACCAGACCGGCACGGAGACGGTCTCCAACCCCACCCTCGGCACCGCCACCCAGACCGAGACCCACACCGACACCGGCTACACCCCGAACGTCAACGCCGGCAACGCGATGGACCGCAAGGTCAGCACGGTCGGCCCGATCGTCACCGGGTTCACCCTGTCCGGCGGCGGCAAGCTGTGCGTCGACGACGCCACATCCTCGACCACGCCCGGCAACAAGGTGCAGGTCTACACCTGCAACGGCACCAACGCGCAGAAGTGGTCGATCGGCACGGACCACACCGTACGAGTCCTCGGCATGTGCCTCGACACCACGGGCAACGCCACCACCTCCGGCACCAAGGTCGTCATCGACACCTGCAACGGTGACGCGACGCAGCAATGGCGCATGACCACCAGCGGCAAACTGGCCCTGGTCGCCAACAACAACCTGTGCCTGACCGACCCGTCCGCCTCTGCCACCAAGGGCACCCAGCTGACCGTCTCGGGCTGCTCCTCCAGCGGTGACGTGTGGACGACCATCAAGGCGGGCCCGGTACTGCCCGGCCAGCAGCAGGACTTCACCTACGACGCCGAGGGCCGCACCCACACGGTCGCCACCACCACCGGCACCCACACCGACACCAGCACCTACCTCTACGACGCGGATGGCGGACTGCTGGAGCAGACCGCTTCCGTCGACGGCACGGCCAAGACCCGCATCCTGTACCTCTTCGGCGGCACCGAGCAGATCACCCTCAACGTCCCGGCGAAGACGTTCACCGGTCTGCGGCACTACGACGGCCCCGACGGCACTCTCATCACCCGCTCGTCCTCCGGTTCGGTCAGCTACCAGATGGCCAACACGCAGGGCACCGCCACCACCTCCGTCGACGCCGGCAGCCTGGCGGTGACCCGGCGCGCCTTCGACCCGTGGGGCAATCCGCGCGGCATCCAGCCGTCCAGCTGGGTCGCCCCGGACGAGAACCACGGCTTCCTGGGCAAGCCCACCGACCCGTCATCCGGCCTCGACCTCCTCGGAGCCCGCAACTACGACCCGACGACCGGCCGCTTCCTCACCCCCGACCCGCTCTTCGAGGCGGGCGACCCCAACCAGATGGGCGGGTACGCCTACGCCGGTGACAACCCCGCCAGCATGAGCGACCCGACGGGTCTGTTCGGCTGGGGCAGCATCGGCAACTTCGTCACCGGGGTCCTGGACGGGTTCATCGGTGACGGCCTGGCCGGCATCTGGAACATGGCCAGCAGCTTCGGCAACCATGCCGCACAGGGCCTCGCCACGGGATGGAACTGGGCAGCGAACCGTTCGGGTGCCTCCTGGTACGCCCCGCACCTGAACACGCACGCCCACCCGTTCAGCACGAACCACAACCATCCGTTCGCCCACCTGTTCGGCGCCAAGACCGGCGCCACCTCCTACAAGGCTGGAAACTGGACCGGCTTCATCGGCGGAGTCGCCGTCGACGGCGTCGGACTCGCGTCGAAGGGCGTCAAGGCCTTCAGGGCCCTGAAGGCCCTGCGGGCGGCCCACGATGTCGAAGAGGGAGCCTCCGGCGGCAACGCGGCGGCCAAGGGCCTGGGCGACGACGGCGGAGGGTCCCCGAAGGGCGACGCCGACGGCGGAGGGTCCCCGAAGGACGGCACCGGGGGCGGGAAGTCGAGCAAGCCCCACGACCTGCAAGACGGCTCCGACGCCGCGAACCAGCGTGCCGCCGAGCCGGACAGCCCGCACGTCGGCAGCGAGGGGACCAAGCCGAGGCCGAAGGGCTGCAGTTTCTCGCCGGACACCCCGGTCCTCATGGCCCACGGCAAGACCAAGCCGATCGGTGAGATCAGGACCGGGGACAAGGTCGAGTCCGCCAGCCCCAAGACGGGCAAGCACCAGGGCGCCCGCACCGTCCAGCACGTCTGGATCAACCACGACCACGACCTGCTCGACGTCACGATCCGCACCGAGGGCGGCGACACCGCCACCCTCCACACCACCTCCAACCACCCCTTCTGGGACGACACCACCCACACGTGGGTACCCGCGGGCAAGCTGAGGCCTGGCCACGCGCTGAACACCGCGCACAACCGCCACGCGCATGTGGTGGCACTCCGTGTGACGCGGGGATCCGCAGACCGGTGGAACCTGACTGTCCGCCAGCTGCACACGTTCTATGTGCTGGCGGGCGCCACGCCGGTCCTGGTCCACAACACCTGCGGGGAAGGTGAGATCGACTACGGAACCGTCGACGCGGCCCAACGCCGCTCCGGAGTGGTCGCGATAGTCACCAAGGAAATGCTCGGTACTGGAACGAAGGCGGTGCGGAGGATCAAGCCGCCGGGCTTCGTGAGCGGGGCGAATGGAGACGCGCGTGGGCACCTCCTGCCGCAGGCGCTGGGTGGGCTGGGGACCGTCGAGGCGAACTTCGTCCGGACGACGGCAGCCATTGACAACGGCCCCATGAGGACATTCGAGGAGTCAATTGCCAAGTATCTCAATGACGCGGATGACGGTCATGTCATCATGTACTCGGGGACACCGCACTATAATCCGGGCGATAACGTTCCATTTGCCGTGACGATTGAAGCGTTTGACGATACCGGCTGGTCCGTGCGTCAGACATTCCATCAGTAGCGGCAGCCGGTGGCTGGGCGTACGGGCGGAGATTCCATCGAATCTCCGTCCGTACGTGTTTCAGTGACGCCATTCGTAAGCGCCTGGTGACGTTTGCAGTACCTCGCTCGGCCAGGCGCGCATTACTTCATGGAGGTGGGTGCGCTGTTCCTCGACCCACCCGTCGTCCAGCGCGAGCGGGATGGTTGCCGACGCGCAGGAGCCGGATCCGTCCTCGACGAGAACCGACGGGTAGTTCCGGTCGTCGCCGGGCAACTCGATTCTGATGACCGGCCCGTTTCCGAGGTCCAGCCATTCGGCGTCCCGTCCCGCGCCGAGGGCATCCAGCGCCAGAGACCACTTCTCCAGGTCCGAGGGATAGAAGCAGATATCGAGACGTCCGCTGATGAAACTGCTCTCCACGATGATCTCCGCGTCGAGCAAGTCGTGTTCTGGCAGGATTCCTGGCGTTCTCCGGCCTATGATGTGTACACGGACGATATTGTCGTCGTCCACCAGTCGGATCAAATCCACGATGTCATCCCGTTGTGTCGTAACCGCCCATGGTTGTGCGTTCACTATGCCACTCGCAGAAGACGTCATACGCGCTCCAGCGGCGCATGCGGGCCGTCCGGTAGCTTGACGTGGATCCGGCCGCCGTGACATACGGCGTGGCCGTGCCGGCCAGGATCGACGCGGTGACGCCGCCGAGCCCGGTGAGCGGGGCGGTCAGACCGGCGTACGCGACTGAGAAGGGGCACTGCGCGGTCCACAGCCACCGGCACTCGCCGGGCAGCCCGGGAGGCTTGGTGATGCCCGGACGCGTCCTCGGCGAAAATGACATCCCTGATGCGGTGCGAGGAGTACTCCACTCCCCAGTGCCCGCGAACCGCGGCGGCCAGGTCGGCAGGCCCGGACGCGGACACCGAAGACCGGGTTGCCGAGCATCAGCCGGCCGAACGCCCGGACGACTGGCTGACCAGGTGGTTGACTCAGCGTTCCGGCGCCGCGGTAGCAGCCGGCAGGGCGACCGTGCCCGCATGTCGTACTTCATCGACGACGCGCTCCGTGACGACGCCGGCGAGTCTGCGAACCGGGCTAATTGGGCGTACCGGATCGGCGAGGCGACCGGGATCGGCGAGACGACCGCGCCTCAGCGACGACGGCTGCGTGCAGCCCTCGGTGAGCCGCTCCGGCGGTAGGTGCAAGCGCCGGGACATACGGCTGACGCATGTCCCGGCTCTTGCACCTACAGCCCCTCAGCCGTGCCAGGTGCGCGGGCGCAGGGCGAGGCCCGAGGGGCCGGCTTCCGGGGTGCGGACGGCCAGGACCTGGTTGACTCCGATGCGGTTGTGTTCGAAGGCGAGGGCGCAGGCCGCCATGTAGAGGCGCCAGACGCGGGCCCGGCCGGGGCTGGTGAGGCGGACCGCGCGGTCCCAGCCGGCCTCCAGGTTGGTCACCCACTGGCGCAGCGTGCGGGCGTAGTGCTCGCGCAGCGCCTCCACGTCCCGGACCTCGAACCCGGCCTTCTCCAGCTGGGTGACGGTGGTGCCGACGGGGGCGAGTTCGCCGTCGGGGAAGACGTAGGCGTCGATGAACCGGTCGACCTCGTACGCCGTCTCGTCACCCTGGGGGCGGCGGCCGATCTGGTGGTTGAGGAGCCGGCCGCCGGGCTTCAGCAGGGCGTACAGGTCGCCGGCGTACTCCAGGTAGCGTTCGGCGCCGACGTGTTCGGCCATGCCGATGGAGGAGATGGCGTCGTAGGGGCCGTCCACGACGTCCCGGTAGTCCTGGACGCGGATCTCCACGCGGTCGGTCAGCCCCTCGTCGGCGACCCGCTTACGGCCGTACGCCGCCTGTTCCTGGGACAGGGTGACGCCGACGACGCTCACCCCGTGCTCGCGGGCCGCGTGGATCGCCATCGAGCCCCATCCGCAGCCCACGTCGAGCAGGCGCTGACCAGCGGTCAGGCCGAGCTTGCGGCAGACCAGTTCGAGCTTGTCGCGCTGGGCCGACTCCAGGGTGCCGTCCGGCTCCCAGTAGGCGCAGGAGTACACCATGGAGGGGCCGAGGACCAGCTCGTAGAAGTCGTTGCCGACGTCGTAGTGGTGGCTGATGGCCCGCTTGTCGGTGCGCCGGGTGTGCAGGTGGCGGGTTCTGCGGACCTCCTCGGCGGGCGGCGCCGGCGGGATCGGCGGCCCCGCGAGCCTCAGCAGGTCGCGGACCGCGGCCCGGACGTCGGGGTCGCGCAGCGACCGGACGAGGCCTCGGGTGTCCTCGTCCCGCTCCCAGACGAACCCGGCCATCGCGTCGAGGGCCGCGTACAGATCGCCCTCGATCTCCAGGTCCCCGGAGACCCACGCGCGGGCCAGCCCCAGCTCCCCGGGCTTGAACAGGATGCGGCGCAGGGCGCGGCGGTTGCGCAGGACGAGCGCCGGCGCGTCCGGCGGCCCGTCCTGCGAGCCGTCCCAGGCCCGCACCCGCACCGGGAGCGGCACTCCCAGCAGCTGTTCGGCGAGACTCCTCAGCCGCGACGCGGCGTCGGCCATGGCGCACACCTCCAAGACGACGATCCCGGATGTCCGTTCACCTGGTGAACACCCGAGGGGGCCGGTGGCAGTCCCGTCCGGGGGTTACAGGTAGGCAAACATCGTCTACCCAGTGCGACCGTGGCTCACAACGCCGAGGGACCTCCCGCACCACGGATGGCGGGAGGTCCCTCGGACGGTTCAGTGACGGGGCGTCAGGAAGCCTTGGCCCTGGTCTTGCTCGCGGCGGCGACCGGCGCCGGCTTGGCGGCCTCGTAGAACTCCTCGCGGGGGTTCTCCATGGCGCCCAGGGAGACGACCTCGCGCTTGAGGAACATGCCCAGGGTCCAGTCCGCGAAGATGCGGATCTTCCGGTTCCAGGTCGGCATGGCCAGACCGTGGTAGCCGCGGTGCATGTACCAGGCGAGACGGCCCTTGAGCTTGATCTTCATCTTGCCCATGACGATCATCGCGACGCCCTTGTGCAGGCCGAGGCCCGCGACCGCGCCCTTGTTGGCGTGGCTGTACTCCTTCTGCGGGAAGCCCCGCACGCCGGAGATCACGTTGTCGCCGAGGGCCTTGGCCTGGCGCAGCGCGTGCTGGGCGTTCGGCGGGCACCAGGCGTTCTCGTTGCCCGCCTTGCGGCCGACGAGGTCCGGCACCTGGGCGTTGTCGCCGGCGGCCCAGATGTAGTCGGTGCCCTTGACCTGGAGCGTGGGCTCGCAGTCGACGTGGCCGCGCGGGCCCAGCGGCAGGCCGAAGCGGGCGAGCGCCGGGTTCGGCTTGACGCCGGCGGTCCACACGATCGTGCTGGAGTCGACCTCCAGGCCGTTCTTCAGCACGACGTGGCCGTCGACGCAGGAGTCCATGGAGGTGGAGAGGTAGATCTCCACGCCCCGGCTCTCCAGATGCTCCTTGCCGTACAGGCCGAGCTTGGGGCCGACCTCGGGAAGGATCTTGTCCGCGGCGTCGACGAGGATGAAGCGCATGTCGTCGCGGGAGACGTTGGTGTAGTACTTGGCCGCGTCCCGGGCCATGTCCTCGACCTCGCCGATGGTCTCCGCGCCCGCGAAGCCACCGCCGACGAAGACGAAGGTGAGCGCCTTGCGGCGGATCTCCTCGTCGGTCGTGGAGTCGGCCTTGTCCAGCTGCTCCAGCACGTGGTTGCGCAGGCCGATGGACTCCTCGATGCCCTTCATGCCGATGCCCTGCTCGGCGAGGCCGGGGATCGGGAAGGTGCGGGAGACCGCGCCCATCGCGATGACCAGGTAGTCGAAGGGCAGCTCGTACGCCTCGCCGACGAGCGGGGCGATCGAGGCGACCTTGCGGTCCTGGTCGATGGTGGTGACCCGGCCGGTGAGGACCTCCGCCTTGGGAAGCACGCGCCGCAGCGGGACGACGACGTGACGCGGGGAGATGCTGCCGGCGGCGGCTTCGGGGAGGAAGGGCTGGTAGGTCATGTACGACCGGGGGTCGACGACCGTGACGGTCGCCTCGCCGTAGCGCATCTTCTTGAGAATGCGCCGAGCTGCGTACAGGCCTACGTACCCACCGCCTACTACGAGGATCCTGGGACGCTCCGTGGTGCTCATGCCATCGAGTATCCACCTGCCTCAGGGGGGGTGCTCGTGCGCCCCTTCACAAGGTCATGCAGGGTCTGTGTTAGTATCCGCGACCCCCTCCACGGCGGTCCTGCCGGCGAGGGGCGGCCCCGGGGTGGTTCGCCCCGTTGTCAAGGCCGCGTGAGCTGCCTCTCTGGCTGGTGGAGGCCCCTGTGAGGGACCGCTCCGAGCGCCGTACGACACCCTTCCGGAGACCCTCGCGCCCGCTCGGCCGAGCGTTCCTCAGGGCCCGTTGAGCCCTCGAACGGGCCAACGGAGGCCGTTTGGTGACCCACTGGCGCCGAAATCCTTGTGAAGAACTTCACGAACTTTTCCGCCGGTGCGCCTCTGGGTGCCCCGAACGGCTCGCTCACACGTTATCCAACCTGCTCAGCGGAGGCTACCGGCGAGTAGCAAAGGGGCCGGAAAGAGACCGGGGGCACGGGTGCAGTGAGGCGCCGGCAACCCTCTGCGGGGTGCCGGCGCGGGGTTCTCGTTGTGGCCGGAGAGTCGGGTGGCGCTAGGTCAGCCCGCCCCGGGTGTCGCGTCCGCCACGGGCGTCGGGTCCGCGCGGGTCGTCTCGGCGCGTGCCGCGGATCCCGCCCGGTTCGTCGTCCGTGACCTCCGCATCGCCCTCGATGCGCTCCTTGCGCACCTGACCGCGGACCGTCTCCTGCTCGGTGTGCTCCTCGGTGGTCAGGCGGACCCGCTCCACCGGCACGGCCTCGGTCTCCACGACCGGGCGCTCCTCGTGCAGGATGACCTCGTGCTCCGCCTCGCCGATCTCGGGGCCGGAGAGCGCCGCGTCCCGGTTCGCGTCGGTGATGGGCTCCCGTTCGATGCGCACCTCCTCGTGCCGCAACGGCACGGTGTGCTCCTCCTGTTCCGTGACGACGTACTTGTGCAGCCGTGCGCGGCCGACCTCGCGGCGCTCGACACCGACGTGCATGTGCTCCTCGGAGCGCGTCATGGCGTCGTCGCGGCCCTGGGAGCGCGCGTCCCCGGCCCGCGCCCGGCCTTCACGGCCGGCGGTCCCGGCGGTCCCGGCCATCCCTGCCGTGCCTGCCATCCCTGCCGTGCCTGCTGTCCCGGCGGTGCCGGTCGTCCCCGCCGCACCCGCTGCTCCGGCCGTACCCGCGGCACCCGCGGCCCAGCCGCCCTCGCCGGGACGGTTGGCCTGCGCCCAGGACGCGTCCCAGTCGATGCCGTAGTAGTCGTACAGGCTGTGCTCCTCGGTCTCGGAGAGGTGGCCGCCGGAGTCGACGTCCACGTGCGGCGCGTCCTTGACCTTGGACTTGGAGAAGGGGACCTCCATGTGGTCGCTCGCCATCGCGGCGTCCCGCAGGGGTATGAACGACTCGCTGCTGCCGAACAGCCCCGTCTTCACCGTCACCCACTCCGGGCGGCCGGTCGCGTCGTCGAGGAAGACGTGCTTGGCATCGCCGATCTTCTTCCCGCCCGCGTCCAGAACCGGGCGGTCCAGAACAGTCGGGATCTGCTCTCTGGTGATCATGTGCGTTCACCTTTCTCTCAGAGCGGTCCCCTGCCGGGTCACCGTCACAAAAGGTGCAAAACGGAACACGAGCACCTTGGGTACACCCACTTTTCGTAATTACCTACCGATTTTCACGCGCCTCGGGCAGGAGCGGCTCGAACAGCTCGACGGGATTGCCGGAAGGATCCTCGACGAGCACCTGCTTGCCGCCGACCCCGGTGACGACCTCGTTCCGCAGCCGGACACCGGCCGCGGACAGCCGTCGGGCGTCGGCCTCGACGTCCGCGACCTCCAGGGAGATCCGGTTCCAGCCGCCCGGCCGGGGCAGGGTGCCGTCGGGCATGGCCTGGCCGCCGCCCGGCCCGCCCCCGGGGCGGCTCAGGGCGAGCCGGAGGTCGTCCCGGACCAGCAGGGCGAACGCCGGTGCCGGGTGCATGACCTCGCGGAACCCGAGATGGGTGCAGTAGAAGGCGATCGCCGCGTCGACGTCGTCGACGATGTAGCGGACCATGGCCATGTCGCGCCTCGCAGAGCTGTGTCAACGGCCCCTCGGGCAGCGTAACTCCGCCGTCGCAGCGCCGGGTGCCGACGCGGTTGTCGAGAACGGGTGGAGCACCCTCGTTCGTACGGTGAAATTCCGTCATTCCGCGTGCGCACGCACGCACGACGGGTCACGCTGTTGGCAAGTGCGGATGGCGCGTTCAGTGTGCTGATGCACCCTCAGACGTCAATAGAATAAGACAACATCGGTCCGCCCTTCCGCTGTTCGGGGGACGCGTCCCGATAGGCTCGGACCGCTCGAAGCGGAGCCCATGGCCTGCCCGGATGGTGGAATGCAGACACGGCGAGCTTAAACCTCGCTGCCCCTCGCGGGCGTACCGGTTCAAGTCCGGTTCCGGGCACCACCGCGTCCACGGGGCGGTGGCCTTCCGAGCCCCCCGCCCGCGGTCCGCCCGGCCTCGCGCGGACCGCGCGCGGCCCTCACCCCTCGTACACCGTCAGCACGGCGCCGTGCACCTCCACGCGGCGTCCCGCGCGCATGCCGGTCGTGCGCAGGGTGCGCAGGCAGGTGTGGAACAGGGTCAGCTCCTCCTCGTCGAGGATGGCGGCGGCCAGGTCCAGCAGTTCGCCGACCGCCTCTTGCGTGAGCACCTCGGGCAGTTCTCCGGACAGGAGCACGACCGACTCACCAGCGGGACCCCGGACCACCGCCGTGGCCGGGCCGCCATGCACGAACAACACGTTCCCCCCAAGGAGCCCGGGGTCGTGCGGCTCTCGCTCCTCGGGCAGGACGAGAGACTAGCGGGGGATCTCGGTGGTTACGGGCGCTGTTGGATTCTTTTTCCGAGTTGGCGAAAGAGAGCGCGTACTCGGTCAGTTCTCGGGTGCCGGCTGCGCGGACCGGCCCAGCAGGGACTCCACGAGGGCGGCAACGTGCCGGCGGTCGTCGGCCGACAGTTGCTGCACGCTCGCGATGAGCAGGTCCACCTCGGCGTCGCCCGAGCGGGGCGCCGCGTTCTCGGGGGCCGGGGCGGGCGGGGCGCCGTAGACGTGGATGCCGCAGGCCTCGGCCGCGGCGCGGCGCACGGTGTCGAGCGGCAGGTCCAGGCCCTTGGCCAGGCCCTCCAGGGTGGCCGGCTGGGGCATGCGCACGACGCGGTCGGTGGTGGCCAGATGGTGCACGGTGGAGCGCGGTACGCCGCCGCGGCGCGCGACGTCGCCGTAGGACCAGCCACCCCGGTCGAGTCGCTCGCGGATCAACTGCTGCAGTGCGTTGGCCACCGATGGTCACTTCCTGCTCGCCGTCGGGCCGGACCTCCCCTGTCGAGGGCGATTCTACGGTCGGGTAGGCGGGGTGCCGAAAGGGTGATTCACCGAACGGGTTGCGGAGCGGTGCCGCGAGGCCCTAGTGTCCAATCTCGTTGGACAGTTCGTCCGACCAAGTTGGACAGAGTCGGGGGGGAACCTGACTCGGTTCGACCGGACATGCCTATTTCCCGAGGGGGAAACGAACATGATGAACGCCCACGAGCTCGAGGCCGAGACCGCGGAACTGCTGCCGGGCCGCGAGGCCCTCGGCCGGCTGAAGTTCAGCTTCGGCAAGTCGGTCAACGTCACCAAGCACGTCGCGAACATCTCCGCCCACAACGAGTCCGCCGCCCTGAACGACCACTCCGCGTGGTCCGTGGCCGACTCCGGCGCCGGCCAGACCATCAGCGTCAGCCAGTAACCCTCGCGCACCACCCCATCCGCACCACCACCACACCGAAAGAGAGACGAACATGAGCATGGACATGCGCGAGCTGGACGGCGAGACCGCGGAGCTGCTGCCGGGCCGTGAGGCCCTCGGCCGGCTGAAGTTCAGCTTCGGCAAGTCGGTCAACGTCACCAAGCACGTCGCGAACATCTCCGCCCACAACGAGTCGGCCGCCCTGAACGACCACTCCCTGTGGTCGGACGCCGAGTCGCAGGCCGTCCAGACGATCACCGTCAAGCAGTAACGGCACCACCGCGACGACGGCCGCCGGGGCGGTCCGCACCCGTCAGCGGTGCGGACCGCCCCGGCGGCCCTTCCGGGGGGAAGCGGCGCCAAGGTGGGGGGAGACCACAGATGACGGTGCTCAACGACGGCACCACGACGCTCTACGACACCGGCCCGGTCCCCGGCCCCGGTGGCTGGCCGGTGACGTACGAGCAGGTGGCGACGGGCAGCCTGCCGGTCGTCGGAACACCGGCCGGACCGGTCCCGCGGCTCAGCGCGGGACTGCGGCTGCACGGTGAGTACCAGGGGTCCGGCTTCACCGACCCCCGGTACATCGCCCGTCGGGGTGACGGGCAGGTCGTGCAGCTGACCCGGCTGCTGTACCTGGTGGCGTCGTCCGTCGACGGCGTCCGCGACGTAGACACGATCGCCCACCGGGTCAGCGCCCGCTTCGGCCGTGAGGTCAGCGGCGAGAACATCCGCTACCTGGTCGAGAACAAGCTCGAACCACTCGGCGTCACCGTGCCCGAGGGCCAGGAGGACGACGAGGTCGACGCCCCGCGCTCCGACCTGCTGCTCGCCCTCAAGGGCCACCGGGTCGTGTTCGACGAACGCCGGACGGCCCGCATCGCCCGGGCCCTGGCCTGGCTGCACCGGCCGGCCGTCGTCACCGCCGTGCTGCTGACGGCCGTCGCCATGGACGTCTGGCTGTTCGGCTTCTTCGGCGCGATCGCCCCGGTGCTGGAGGTCCTCGACCAGCCGGTGCTGATCCTCATCGTCTTCGTCCTCACCGTGGCCTCGCTCGTGTTCCACGAGTTCGGACACGCCTCGGCCTGCCGCTACGGCGGCGGCCGGCCCGGCTGCATCGGCTGCGGGCTGTTCCTCATCTGGCCGTCGATGTACACCGACGTCACCGACGTCTACCGGATCTCCCGCGGCGGCCGGATCCGCACCGACCTGGGCGGCGTGTACTTCAACGTCGTCTTCATGCTGGCCATGGCCGGCGCCTACTTCGCCACCGGCGCGCAGTTCTTCCTGGCCGCCGTATACCTCGGCCACTTCGAGATCCTCGAACAGCTGATGCCGGCCGTCCGGCTGGACGGCTACTACATCCTCGGCGACCTCGCCGGGGTGCCCGACCTCTACGGCAAGATCAAACCGATCCTGCTCTCGCTCGCACCCGGCGCCAAGGGCCGGGCCGCGCGCACGGAGGTCGCCGGACTGAAGAAGTCGGCGCGCACCATCGTCGCCACCTGGGTGCTGACCATGGTGCCCCTGCTCGTCGGCGAACTCGGCTACGCCCTGTGGAACCTGCCGCGGATCCTCAGCACCATGATCCGCTCGCTGACCGAGCAGGTCCTCGGCACCGGCTCGGCGTTCCTGCACGGCCAGGTCGTCTCCGGGCTCGTCGGGGTGATCGGCACCGTCATGCTGCTGTGCCCGATGGCCGGTGTCGTCTACCTCTCCGTCAAGATCGGCGGCCGGCTGCTCAGGGCCGGCAAGCGCGCCACCAGCGGCCGGCCCGGGCTGCAGGTGGCGCTCTGCGCGCTCGTCCTGGCCGGACTCTTCGGACTCAGCTACGCCTGGGTGTCCGGGGTGACCCCGCGTCCCCTGCCGAAGAAGCCGCCGATCGCGCCGGTCCTGCAGCCCGGGGTGCCCACCCAGGAGCCGACCACGGGCGGCGCGACCACACCGGGGCCGGGCGGGGGAGGAGCGCCCGGCACCGGGGGCGGCGGGTCGGCCTCGCCGTCGGCCGTACCCGGGGCGCCGGCGCCGACGGCGGGCCCGAGCGCGTCCGCCACGGCGCCGGGCAGCGCCTCGCCGTCCGCTCCGGCGCCGTCGGCATCGGCACCGGCGTCCGGAAAGCCGGCCGGGAAGCCGTCCGGCGGCAAGTCCCACGGGACCGCCACCGGCGGGTCCGGCGGCCAGGATCCGGCGCCGTCGGCCACCGCCACGGACCCCGGGGTGCCCGCCTCACCGACCCCGTCGGAGAGCGTGCCCGCGTCACCGACCGGGGAGCCGCCCTCCCCGACCCCGGGTGACTCGATCGCACCGGCGTCGTCCTGACCGCCGGCTCACCCGCCCACGTCCTGACCGAGCGCCGGCTCACCCGCCCACGTCCTGACCGCCCGGCCCGGCCCACCAGCCCCCTTCCACGACGAAGGGGGTTCCTCACCCGTTCCTGACCCACAAGGAGACTTCATGAGCAGCCACCGCAAGGCACGCTCCCGCACCAACCCGATCTCCCAGCGCGCCCTCCGCCTGGGCCTGCTCGCCGCCGGTGTCGCCGGAGTGGCCACCGCCGTACCCGCACAGGCGGCGACCGGCACCGGCGTGTCCCACGCCGCCTTCGCCTCCGACCACGTGTTCAGCCACGCCGACCGGGCCCATCACACCCAGGCCAGGGACGCCTTCACCGTCCGGCAGTTCGGCCAGGTGAACGCCACCGCCGTCCGCAACCAGGCCAACGCCGTCTCCGCGGGCTGCTCGGCCGACGACCACTGCCGTTCGGTCGCGCTGTCCTTCCAGATCGTCACGGTCGCCGGGGAACACACGCACCTCAACGCCGTGAACCTCAGCGACGCCGCCAACAAGAAGTGCACCGGCTGCCAGACCCTGGCCGGCGCCTACCAGTTCGTCGTCTCCACACCGACCGCGTTCAGCCTCGACTCCGCGACCCGGCGGCGCCTGGACGACATCCACCACCGGCTGGACGCGCTCACCCGCTCCACGCTGCCCGCCGCCGAGCTGAGGACCCGCGTGGACGGACTCGCCGCCGAGGTCACCCAGGTGCTCGACAACGCCGTGGCGCACGCCCCGAAGGCGCCCGCCGGGAAGCCCGCCGTCACCCTGCACCGCCACCTGGACGGCTGGCCGGGCCACTGACCGAGCCACCGCCGTCCGACACGGCCGCCCGTCCGCCCGCGTCCCCCAGACGCGGGCGGGCGGGCGGCCTGCCGTGCGCCCACACCTGGCCGGGAACAAGATTTCCGTCGTAGCGTGGGGGCCGACCCGGCAGGGAAAGATCCTCCTCAAGTAGCAGGACCGATCCTTTGCCAATCCATTACTCTTGAGCCAAGGTCCACACTCGGTGGCCCATGGAGGAGTGAAATGAGGAGCAGTAACCCGGTCTTCTCGCGACGGGGGTTCAGCCGCGACAACGGCTACGCCGGCTTCAACACCGCACCGCAGGCCGGGTACGCACAGGGCAACCCGTACGCGCAGGGCAACCCGTACGCACAGAACCCCTACGCCCCGCAGGACGCGCAGCACGGCACCGTGCCGCAGGCCCCGGCCACCACCGACCGGATGACGATGGACGACGTCGTCGTCCGTACGGCCATCACGCTCGGCACGGTCGCCCTCGGCGCCGTCGTCGCCTGGGCCGTGCTGCCGGTGTCCGACACCAGCTTCGGCCTCGCCTTCGGCGCCGCGATCATCGCCATGGTCCTGGCGCTCGTGCAGAGCTTCAAGCGCACCCCGGTGCCCGCGCTGATCCTCGGGTACGCCGCCTTCGAGGGCGTCTTCCTCGGCGTCATCAGCGAGATGTACAACAGCCGCTGGAGCGGCGCCCCGTTCCAGGCGGTCCTCGGCACCATGGCGGTCTCGGCCGCGACCCTGCTCGTCTACAAGGCCGGCTGGATCCGCGTCACCGCCCGGTACGCCCGCATCGGCATGGCCATCGCCATCGCCTTCGTGCTCGTCATGGCCGTCAACCTGCTGCTGGTCGCGTTCGGCGCCGCAGACGGCGGCGGCCTGCGCAGCTTCGGCCCGCTCGGCGCGCTCGTCGGCATCCTCGCGATCCTGATCGGCGCCTTCTTCCTGACGCTCGACTTCAAGCAGATCGAGGACGGCATCGCCTACGGCGCCCCGCGCAACGAGTCCTGGCTCGCCGCGTTCGGCCTCACCCTGACCCTGGTGTGGATCTACGTGGAGATGCTGCGACTGGTGGCGATCTTCACCAACAGCGACTAGCAGGGCCGCCGCGACGCGGAGGAGGGCCCCGGGTGTTCGCACCCGGGGCCCTCTTCGTCGTAGGAGTGGTGCGGTGGTGCGCGCTAGAGCAGTTTGCGCGCGGCCCTCCTCAGGTCGTACTCGTGGACGATCGCCTTCGCGTGGCCGTACGCGAGGTTGTGCTCACTGCGGAGCCAGCTGACCTTCTCCTCGAAGCGGAACAGTGCGGGACCTTCGTCGACGGTGCGCAGCCAGTCGGCGATGTCACGACCGGTGCAGTGGGGGATGCGGGCGAGCAGATTGCGATGGGTCTCCTCGGAGAAGACTTGGGACATCGGCGCCTCCGAATGGGAAAGGGATGTAAGCCGGTCCTTCACGCCACGGTGCCTGAGGGGCCGCGCGTTGGCAACAGTCCCGCCCCGACGCGTTACGCTCACCGCGTGGTTGATACGACGCCCCTGACCCGAGCGGTGGATCACTTCGCGGACCGGTTGCGTGCGGCGCCCCAGAGTCGCCTGCAGCGAAGCGGGGCCGGGGAGGCTCTGGCCCTGGCCCGGGAGTTGGCCCTCTGGACCCAGCGGATCGAGGAGCCCTCGGGCGAGCCGCGGGAGATGCCGGATGCGGGGATGTTCGCCGCGGCGGACCAAGTGATGGTCGCCGGGCATGACTTGGCGGTGGTCCTGGGGACGGACGGCGAGGTCGCCGAGGCGGTTCGGTTGGTGGAGGCCGCGCGGGAGCGGGCGGGGGTCTGAGGGGCGTTACACGGACGCTATGACCCGGTCCGCCAGGATGTAGATCATGTCCTCGCCGCAGGCGAAGGTGAGGGTGTAGGCGCCGGAGATGCCTGAGCCGCCCAGGAGGTAGGGGGTGTCGCCGGACTTGACCGCCGAGGCCAGGCGTTCGGCGGTCTCGCGGTGGCCCGGGGTCATGCACAGGGTGGTGCCGTCGGCGAAGACGTAGACGTCGAGGGTGCCGAGGGGACCGGGACGGACGTCGGAGAGCTCCACGCGCTCGGTGGCGAGTTGTTCCAGGGCGGTCACCGTGCGCTCGTGCTCGTTCACGGCCGGCGACTGCACCGGGACGAAGTCCGGGTGGGAGGGGTGGCGGCGACGGGCGGCGGCCAGCTCCGGGGAGTCGCCGGCGAACTCGTCGGCCTCGGCGGCCTGCTCGGTGACCGGCTCCAGACCGATGAAGTCGGCCTGCCGGGGCAGGAACAGGTCGGCCTCGGGCAGGCCCAGCAGCGTGGGGGCGTCGGAGGCGTCACGGGTCTCCTGGGCGGCCCAGAAGGCGCGTGCCTCGGCCAGCTCGCGCTCCCGCTCCTCCGCGAGCGCCTCGGCCACGGCCGCGCGTATCTCCTCGGTGTCGGACGTGGTGCGGGCGGCGGGCAGCAGGGCCCGCATGGCGGCGGCCTGGTTCTCGGCGAGTTGGCTCTGCAGCTCCGCGAGCTGACGGCGCAGCTTCAGAACGGTGCGCAGAACGGCGACGCCCACGGCGCCCGTGGCGGCCGTGGTGAGCAGCAGGGCGATCGGCATGGCGCTCACTGACGTACTCCCAGGTTCAAAGTCGACCCCCGACTTCCTACATCAGCTTGAAGGGTGGACTAACCAGCTGTCAGTGCGTAACGTCACGAATCGGACAGGACTTTGGCCTCGATGTTTATCGTGCAACCGCTCTGACCTGCATGGATGTATTCGCCGAGGGACATAGGTCACATCCTGAGGACGACTGAATCACGAAACGGCCCGGAACCTCGAGGTTTCCCGGGTTCCGGACCGTTTTCTGACGTAGTGTGTACGGCTCGCTACTGACGGTTGATCAGCTGAGGCGCTCGATGACCATCGCCATGCCCTGGCCGCCGCCGACGCACATCGTCTCCAGACCGAACTGCTTGTCGTGGAACTGGAGCGAGTTGATCAGCGTGCCGGTGATGCGGGCGCCCGTCATGCCGAAGGGGTGGCCGACGGCGATGGCGCCGCCGTTGACGTTCAGCCGGTCCAGGTCGATGCCGAGGTCCTGGTAGGACGGGATGACCTGGGCGGCGAACGCCTCGTTGATCTCGACGAGGTCGATGTCGCCGACGGACAGCCCGGCCCGCTTCAGCGCCTGCTTGCTCGCCTCGACCGGGCCGAGGCCCATGATCTCGGGGGAGAGGCCGGACACGCCGGTGGACACGATCCGGGCGAGCGGGGTCAGGCCCAGCTCGCGGGCCTTGGTGTCGGACATGATGACGAGCGCGGCGGCACCGTCGTTCAGGGGGCAGCAGTTGGCGGCGGTGACCAGGCCGTCGGGGCGGAACACCGGCTTCAGCCCGGACACGCCCTCCATGGTCACGCCGGCGCGCGGGCCGTCGTCCGTCGAGACGACCGTGCCGTCCGGCAGCGTCACCGGGGTGATCTCGCGCTCCCAGAAGCCGTTCTTGATGGCCTGCTCGGCGAGGTTCTGCGAGCGGACGCCGAACTCGTCCATCTCCTGGCGGCTGATGCCCTTCCAGCGGGCCAGGTTCTCGGCGGTCTGGCCCATCGCGATGTAGGCGTCGGGAAGCAGGCCGTCCTCGCGCGGGTCGTGCCAGGTCGAGCCCTCGGACCCGGCGACGGCGGCCGTACGCGCCTCGGCCTCGGCGAACAGCGGGTTGTGCGTGTCCGGGAGCCCGTCGGAGCTGCCCTTGCCGAACCGCGAGACGGTCTCGACACCGGCCGAGATGAAGACGTCGCCCTCACCGGCCTTGATGGCGTGCAGGGCCATGCGGGAGGTCTGCAGGGAGGAGGAGCAGTACCGGGTGATCGTGCAGCCCGGCAGGTGGTCCATGCCCATCTGCACGGCGACGATCCGGCCCAGGTTGTGGCCCTGCTCGCCGCCGGGGAGGCCGCAGCCCAGCATCAGGTCGTCGATGTCCCGCGGGTCGAGCTCGGGGATCTTGGCGAGCGCCGCCTGGACGATGGTCGCGGTCAGGTCGTCGGGGCGCAGGTCCTTGAGGGAACCCTTGCCGGCGCGGCCGATGGGGGAGCGGGCGGTCGAGACGATGACGGCTTCGGGCATCACGGCTCCAGAGGGAAGATTGCAGGGCCGGTTGGGAAATTACCCGCCCGTACCGGAGAGGTCATCGGTGTCGCGGTGTGACACTGGCCGCAATTTACTAAGCGCTTGCTTTGCGCTTCGGTCGCCGGGCCGGGGTCTCTGGGCGCCGGCCGTGCCGGAACACCCCGGGCTCTCACGGCGACGGCGCCGCCGGTTCGGCCTCCGGGACCCGGCGCCGGCGCCGCCGCTTGAGCAGCGCCCAGGGGCCGCGCGGACCGGTCGGCATCGCCGCCGTGACCTCCGTGCCCGCCTCCGACGCCGCCTCCGCCGCGGCGCGCGCCACCGGCAGGAACCCCTCGCGGCGGAACACGTCCGGCCGCTCCTCCTCCGCCGGCCACAGCCCCAGCGCCGCGCACACCGTTGGCAGGACTGCCATCGCGGCGGTCGCGTACCCCTCCGCCGAGGGGTGGTAGTTGTCCGGCCCGAACAGCTCCCGCGGATTCGCCTCGAACTCCGGGCCCAGCAGATCGCCTAGGGACACCGTCCGCCCGCCCTGCTCCACCACCCCGATCGTCTGCGCCGCCGCCAGTTGCCGCGAGGTCCTCCGGGCCAGCCAGCGCAGCGGCTGCTGCACCGGCTCGATGGTGCCGAGGTCGGGGCACGTGCCGACCACCACCTCCGCACCGGCCGTGCGCAGCCGTCGTACCGCGGCCGACAGGTGCCGTACCGAACGGGTCGGCGGCATCCGGTGGGTCACGTCGTTCGCCCCGACCATGATCACGCAGATGTCGGGGACCGGCGTCGGAGCCGCCAGCACCAGCGCCACCTGCCGGTCCAGGTCGTCCGACTGGGCCCCCGGCAGTGCCACGTTCCGCAGCTCCACCGGCCGCTCCGCCACCGCCGCGAGACCCGACGCCAGCAGCGCGCCCGGGGTCTGGCCGGACCGGTGCACCCCCTGCCCGGCGGCCGTGGAGTCGCCCAGCATGGTCAGCCGGAGGGGAGGCTCGCCGGGGACGTCGTACGCATGGCCGTACACCCCGTCGGCCACCGGCACCCGCCCGCCGCTGCCGTTGCCCACATGGCGCCGGGCCAGCCGCATCTCGGCCAGCAGCAGACCCACGGCGGCCGCACCGACCAGCCCCGCCCCGCCACCGCCGTACGCCGCCCCGGCCGCGATACGCCGGGCCACCCTCGCCCTCGACATGCTCGTCATGCGCCGCCGCCACCTCCTCGTAGCCGTACACCCACTCCTTGCCCCGTACAGGCCGTGCGCCAATCTCGACAGGGAGTGAACGCCCGCCCCGCCCCACCCGCGGGCCGTAGGCTGGCGGAACCACTGACGACCAATGTTTTTGCAAGCAACCGGAGACAACGGTGCAATTCCACGACTCGATGATCAGCCTCGTCGGCAACACCCCGCTGCTGCGGCTCAACAACGTGACCAAGGGCATCCGGGCGACCGTCCTGGCCAAGGTGGAGTACTTCAACCCGGGCGGTTCCGTGAAGGACCGCATCGCCCTGCGCATGATCGAGGCCGCCGAGCAGAGCGGCGAGCTGAAGCCGGGCGGCACGATCGTGGAGCCGACCAGTGGGAACACCGGCGTCGGGCTCGCCATCGTGGCCCAGCAGAAGGGCTACAAGTGCATCTTCGTCTGCCCGGACAAGGTGAGCACCGACAAGATCAACGTGCTCCGCGCGTACGGGGCGGAGGTCGTGGTCTGCCCGACGGCCGTCGACCCCGAGCACCCGGACTCGTACTACAACGTCTCCGACCGGCTCGTCCGTGAGACCCCGGGCGCCTGGAAGCCCGACCAGTACTCCAACCCCAACAACCCGCTCTCCCACTATCACTCGACCGGCCCCGAGCTGTGGGAGCAGACCGAGGGGAAGATCACCCACTTCGTGGCGGGCGTCGGCACCGGCGGCACCATCTCCGGCACCGGCCGCTACCTGAAGGACGCCAGCGACGGCACCGTCAAGGTCGTCGGCGCCGACCCGGAGGGTTCCGTCTACTCCGGCGGCTCCGGCCGTCCCTACCTCGTGGAGGGCGTCGGCGAGGACTTCTGGCCGACCGCCTACGACCGGACCGTCGCCGACGAGATCGTCGCCGTCTCCGACAAGGACTCCTTCCAGATGACCCGCCGTCTCGCCAAGGAGGAGGGCCTCCTGGTCGGCGGCTCCTGCGGCATGGCCGTCGTCGCCGCGCTGAAGGTCGCCGAACGCCTCACCGAGGACGACGTCGTCGTCGTCCTCCTCCCGGACAGCGGCCGCGGCTACCTCAGCAAGATCTTCAACGACGAGTGGCTGGCGTCCTACGGCTTCCTCGACGAGACGGGTCCCACCGCTCGTGTCGGTGACGTCCTGAAGCACAAGGAGGGCCTCATCCCGCACCTGGTGCACATGCACCCGGAGGAGACCGTGGGCGAGGCCATCGATGTATTGCGTGAGTACGGCGTCTCCCAGATGCCGGTCGTGAAGCCGGGCGCCGGTCACCCCGACGTCATGGCCGCCGAAGTGGTCGGTTCCATCGTCGAGCGGGACCTCCTCGACGCGCTGTTCACCCAGCGGGCCACCCTGACGGATCCGTTGGAGAAGCACATGTCGTCGCCGCTGCCCCAGGTCGGCTCGGGTGAGCCCGTCGCGGACCTGATGTCCCTCCTGGGCGGCGCGGACGCGGCGATCGTCCTGGTCGAGGGCAAGCCGACCGGAGTCGTGACCCGCCAGGACCTCCTGGCCTACATGGCTCGCGCCGAGCAGTGATGTCGGAGGGCGCCGCCGTTCCCGCAGGCCCGCGGCCGTCGACCGCCCGACGGTCGGTGGCCAAGCGGGGCGAACGGCGGCGCCGACGTGATCAGCCGGCCTGCAGGGGCTTGACCAGCAGGAGCACGGGATCGAAGGGGGCACGGCGCGACCGGCCGGGCGGCAGCGGATGAACGGTCACCGATTCCAGCACCCGGCCGACCGACGCCCGCCGCTGCTCCAGGGTCATTCCCGGCCAACGTGAGGGATCTTGCCCGGCCTCGGCGGCGTTCAGCCGCTGGTGGTACGCCTCGCGAGCCGCTTCGAGTCCAGAGATTCGCGTCTGGAGGCCGGCCGTCCCGACGGAGTGCTCGGCGGCGGGCGAAGCCGCGAGTTGCCGCCGCAAGTCGTCCAGGAGCGCCGCGCCCGTCCAATCCGGTCGCCCGGCGTCGCAGGACGTCCGACGCTCCCGCAACAGGCGGAGGACGACGCCCTCCAGGTGTGCGTCGACGTCACGGACGTTGCGCGCTGTCCCCGCGCAGTCCAGGGCAGTGCACACGTACACCGCGTTGGCGGGGTCCTTCGCCGTGGGCCGGATGCACCCGCCCATCCTGGAGTTGCACGGGCTACCGTCCTTCCGAGTGGCACCGCAGCGCAGATATCCGCTGAACAAGTACTTGCGTGAGCTTTGCGGCTGCCTTCCTGGGCGGGGACTGCCGTTTGTCATCCGACTGCCCTGCCGCGCTCCGCGTTGCCGGGAGAGGTCCACGAGCGCCCGCCACTCCGCCACGGTCGCCGGAGCGTCCCACTGCCCGACCACCGGCTCCCCGGTGACCGGATCGCGGACAAGAGAACCTTTGATGGCCCGGTAGCCGCACATCACCGGGTTGGTCAGGGCCTGACGGACCGTTGCCCCGCTCCACCGGTTACCGGCCGCGGTTTTCGCGTCGCGGGCGTTGAGATCCCTGGCGATGTCGTTCCGACTGCTGCCGCGCAGTGCCGACTCGATCATCGTCCGCAGCACGGGCCATTCCCGGGGGTCTTTGACCATGTTCATCCTGCGTCAGCCGCGCGGGTCCGGAGGAAGCCAGCCGAAGCGTCTGCGGCCGCCCGGAGCGCCGCCGTCGAGGGCACGCCGATGGATGTGGCGCTCGATGCGCTCCCTCGTCCTGCGTACCTCTTCCTCGCCGCCGGCCGCGTTGCGAGCGTCGGCCTCCGACTCGGCGTCGAAGACGGCACGGCGTTCGATGAAGAGGCCGTCATCGGTAACGCGGAGGGCTTGCCGGAGCCTGGCGAAGTCCGCCGTCAGACGCCAGACGCGTTCGTGTTCCGTCGCGACGAGCGCCCGCACGGGAAATCCCTCGGGCGTCCTGCGGTAGTGCAGTGCTTCGATCATGTCGCCGAACGCCGGCCGAGAAAGGGCCGGTTGGACCGCCGTTCGGCTGTTGTCCTCGTAGAACCGGACCAGGGCCACACCGAAGGCGGAGGCTGTCTCGACGTTCTCCTCGTGCTGGTGGCGGATGCCGGTTCCGGCCGGTCGCCCCTTGGCCGCCGTGGACGATCGCGCGCTCTGGTCGGCGCTGACCCGGGCGTAGTCCACTCCGGGTATCCGGCCGTCGAGCCATTCCTCAAAGGTGTGCCCGGCCGCCAGAGAGGAGACGAGCGAGGGATTGAGGAAGCTCCTGGACCAGCCGGACACGAGAACGCCCCTTCGAGATCAGCTGCTGAGTTCGATCATCTCGAAGACTGCCCGAGGGGCGCGGGGTGCGGTAGTGGATGACCGATCGCCAACCGTATCGAGTGAGGAAGGCATTCCGAGTTGACGTACGGACCGGCAGGTCTTCGGCCCGGTGCTTTCAGGCCCTCAGTGCTCGTCGTCCCCGGCGGGGCGGCGGCCGCGGGCGGTGAGGAGTTCGGGGTTGGCGCGGACCGCCTGGGCCGCGTTGACGCCGACGACGCCGATCCAGGTGGCGACAATGCCGGACATGCCCCCGAAGGCGCCGCCGATCGCGGACAGGGGGATCGCCAGGACCAGCGAGACCAGCGCGAAACCGAAGCGCTCGGCCCAGGAGTCCGCCGACCGGGAGGGCCGGCCGCCGCGTGCGGCCGCCATCTGCTGCTCGGCCAGGTGCCGGCGGACCCGGCGGTCCACGGTGTCGTCGATGCGCTGCTCGACCTTCTCCAGGAAGGAGTCCACGAGCGCGGAGTCGTAGTCCTCGCCCAGTTCCCTGCGTGCCCGCACGGTGGCGTCGAGGTCCTTCCCGAGGTCGGCGCCACGCGAGTCCAGTGTGCTCATGCGGACACCATAGGAAACGGGCCCGTCCGGCGCACTGGGGACAGCCCCCCTGTCCGGCGTGCCGTTCTCCCCCCTCCCGCTGTATAACGGTATGCAGTGACACCTTGTCTGAATACGAAGGTGGGAGGCGGACCCCGGCGCTGTACTCTCCCGGGGCGGCGAGACATCTTGAGGGGGAGTACGCCATGAGCGCGACCGACAGCCCTGCGACCCGGTTGCAGGCGCTCTTCGAGGGGCACCGGCTCACGCCCACGCAGCGCCGTATCGCGCACAGCATGGTGCGGCGGGCCGCGGACGTGCCCTTCCTGTCCAGCGTGGAGCTCGCCGACCTGGCCGGCGTCAGCCAGCCGTCCGTGACCCGGTTCGCGGTCGCGCTCGGCTTCGACGGCTACCCGGCGCTGCGCAAGCACCTGCGCGAGGTCGTGCCGGCGGAACCGGCCGCCGAGGCAGGCGCGTTCAACGAGTACCAGCAGGCCGTCGAGGCCGAGATCGAGAACCTGCGCCACCTCGCGGAGGTCCTCGCCGACCCGCGGCCCGTGCAGAAGGCCGGCCGCATCCTGGCCGCCTCCCGCCCGTTGCCCGTGCTCGGCCTGCGCGCCGCCGCCTCGCAGGCGTACGGCTTCTCCTACTTCGCCGCCAAGGTCCACCCCGACGTCCGGCTGCTCCACGAGGGGGGCACGATGATCGAGGACCGCATCGACGCCGCCGTCCGTGCCGGCGCCACCGCCCTGCTCTGCTTCGCCCTGCCCCGGCACCCGCGCGAGGTCGTCGACACCCTCGCCTACGCCAAGAACGCCGGGCTGACCGTCGTCACGGTCGCCGACTCCGCGTTCGCCCCGGTCGCCAAGTACTCCGACCTGCTGCTGCCCGCCGCCGTGGGCACCGGGCTCGCCTTCGACACCGCGTGCGCGCCGATGCTGCTCGGCCGGGTGCTGCTGGAGGCGCTCTGCGACGACCTGCCGCAGGCGCAGGCCCGGCTGGAGGAGTTCGACGCGAACGCGGCCGCACGCGGACTCTTCGTCGACTGAGGCGGTGTGAGGCGGGCCTGGGGGCCCTCTCTCAGACTCGTCTCAGGTTCTCCGCCTAGCGTGCTGCCGCACACGTTCACAGGCGCATTGCGGCAACGTGACACGGGAGGCTGACGTGGCGCGCGGAGGACAGGGTCTGGCCAGGGTGGCCGTCGTCGTACGGGCGGGGGCCGCCCCGCTGTGGTGGTGCGGGGTGTTCGCCGCCGCGATCGGGGTCCTGCCGCCCGGGGTGACCGGGCGGCGGATCGGGGTCCTCGGCGGAGCCGCGCTGTTCCTCGTCTCCGCCGCCGTCGTCGCGCTGCTGCGCCGCGGCAGGTACGCCGCCATCGCCCGCGGGGTTGCCCGCGCGGGCAAGTACGACACCCTGCAGGACCGTGCGGTGACCGTGCGCGCCTGGCGCCGGGGCCACCGCTGGTGGCTGCTGCTGGCGTTCGCCGCCGCGCTCGGCAGCTCCTTCGCCGTGCCCGCGGCCGGCGGCATGCTGCTCGCCGGGACCGGTGCCGGGCTGCGGCTGAAGGCGGCGTGGCTCGGGCGGCGCGAGCGGGTGGAGCAGACCCTGCTGTGGGTGCGCGTGGACTGGCTCGACGGCCGCGGTGGCAACCCGGCGGGTATGGCGGTCAAGGCCCTGCGCGGCACGGGCGTCGCGGCCGGCGACGCCGCCCCGGGAGGCGCCCGCCGCCGTACCGCCGCACTCGCGTGATCGAGGCGTCCTTGAAACCTCCGGCGAGGGTTTCTAGACCTCCAGTTCCGCCTCGATCCGCTTCAGCTGGTGGCGGGCCATGGCCAGGTTGGCGCGGTCCGCGTCCAGGACGAGGTAGAGGAAGAGGCCGTTGCCGCCGCGGCCCTTGAGCAGGCGGATCAGGTGGTACTGGTCCGACAGTGTGATCAGGATGTCCTCGATCTCGACCTTGAGGCCCAGGTGTTCCATCGTGCGCATCTTGGCGCGGATCACGTCGGTGTTGCCGGCGGCCGCCACGTTCAGGTCGAAGTCCTTGCTGCCGCCGATCGTGCCCAGCGCCATGCCGCTGGTGTAGTCGACGAGCGCGGCGCCGGTCGCTCCCTCGATGGAGGTGAGTGCTTCCTTCAGCGCGGTCTCGGTGTTGGCCATGATGCCCTCTCAGTTCTCGGTTGTGGTGTGCGCCTCGACGGCGGTGGTGGTGGTCGTGCGGGGTGTGCGGGGGGTCCGGGTGCGCGTCGTGGGGGCGCGGGACGTGCTCCTGGCGGGGCGTGGGGGTGGCGGTGCGGCGGCCTCGGCCGCGTCCAGCAGCTCACCGATGCGGGCGCCGGCCCGGCGGCCCTCCAGGTGCAGCCGGCCGACGTTGACCCGGTCCTGGGCGAGCAGCGTCAGTACGGCGGTGCGGCCGGCGGCGTAGGTGGCGACGTAGCCGTGCTCGCCGCGCACCAGCAGCTCCCGGAAGCCGCCGTTGCCGGTGGCGTCGGCGACCCGTACGGCGACGCCGAGCGCGGCGGCGGTGAGCGCGGCCAAGCCCTCCGGGTCGACACCGGGGGTGTCCTCGGCCACGACGAGTCCGTCGACGCCGGCCGCGAGGGCGCCGGTGAGCTGCGGTACGCGGGTGCGGAGCCGGCGCAGTTCGTCCCGGACGGTCTCCAGGTCCTGTTGGGGCACCATCAGCTGTCTCCCTTCGGCGGGGCGGTGCCGTTCAAAGTGCCTCCAGCGCATCCCTGAGCCTCTTCAGCAGCGCGATGTCGGGGTCGGTGACCGGGGGTGGGGGCGGTGCCGGGACGGGTGCCGCGAGCACCGGCCGGAGGTGTCCGGCGGCCGCGAGCCGGCGGACGTCCACGAGGGTGTGGAACGCCTGCCGGCCCAGGTCGCGGGCGATCTCGGGGGCGGTGCGGATGCCGTCGACCCGGTCGAGGACCGCCCGCCGGCGCGCGGTGACCGGCGGCGCGGTCACGGGGTCGGCGCGGATCAGCGGGACGCTGTCGGCCGCCGGGTCCGGCCAGAGGCGGTGCAGCAGCTCCCGGCGGCGCAGCGTCTCCCGCTCCAGCGCGGTGACCGGGACGGAGGGCAGGGGGCCGGGGTGGGCCGAGCCGGGGTGGGCCGTATCAAGGTGACCCGGGCCCGTGCGGTGCGTGTCGGGGTTCGGCGCGTCGGTGTGGTGCGCGTCGGGGCTCGGTGCGTCCGTGTAGCGGAAGCGGCCCGGCGTGCTGCTCGGCGCCAGCGCGAAGTACGCGGCGTCGTACAGCGCGTCCAGGTGGCACAGTTCCAGCGCACCCGTCGGCAGCAGTCCGGCGTCGAGCAGCAGCGCGGCGGCGTCCAGGGGGCCGGCGGAGCGTGCGGCCGCCCGCTGCCAGGCGGTCGCGGCCAGGGTGCCGTGGGCGGTGAGGAGCACGTCGAGGCCGGGTGCGAGGGGGCTCTCGGCGTACACCACCCGGCCCTCGGCCAGGTGCAGGGTGCCGTGCTCGCGGACCAGGACACCGGTGGCCCGTTCCTCGGCGAGCCGGGTGAGCATCGGCGAGAGCCCGTGCCCGGCGCCGCCGGCCCCCAGTGCCCGTACGGCCGTCCGGTGCCGCACCGGTAACGGCGGTGTCGTCCCGAGCACGGTCATCCCAGCACCAGCCGGGCGGCCATCTCGCCGAGCCGGATCCGCGCGAGGGCGAGGTTGCCCTCTTCGCGGCCGAGCCACAGGTGCAGGAAGACGCTGCTGTCGAAGGACGTGTCGACGAACCGCAGCAGGTGGTAGTTCTCGTGGTTGCAGACGATCACGTCTTCGACGGCCGGCCGTCCGTCCGTGGTCTCCCCGAGCGTGAACGCGCCGTGTTCGGCGGCCATGCGGGCGAGTTCGGCGGCCTCGGCGGCGGTGGTCTCGTGGTCCCCGCCGGGGGCCTCGCCGACCGTGCCGAGGGCCAGTCCGCTCGTCCAGTCCACCAGCGCGGCTCCCCGGGCGCCGGGCAGGCGCATCGCCTCCAGGAGGCACTCGTCGATTCCGGGCACCGTGGATCCCCTCCCCCCTCGTCATCCGGATGAGTGACGTTGACACTACGCACCGTGTACGCGAGGGGTGAGGGCTTTGGCATTTTCCGGCGGAACATGCGTCCGGCGTACTAGTGTTGGCCGACGAGGTGTCTTCAGCGCGAGACGAGGTCTCTCCAGCGCGAGGTGACCGCCGTACGACCCTTTTGTGGTCCGGCGCCGCCGGTGCGCGTCAACGGCTCCCGGGCGCGCCCAGGGTGGTGAGCGCGCCGGTGTGCGCCCCGCCGGACTCGGCCACCACCTGGGCCACCGTCTGCGGTTCGCGCACCGTCGCGAACTTCACCCCGCCCGGACCGTCCGCGAGGAAGCCGTAAATGCCCGGCCGGGCCAGGGAGTTGTACGCGTAGTGGTGCGCGAAGTAGTACGCGCCCGTGTCCAGCGCCGCCGCGTAGTCCCCCTGCTCCAGCAGCGGCAGGGCACGCCCCTCGGCGAGCAGGTCGCCCGAGAAGCAGGCCGGGCCCGCCACGTCCTGCACCACGTCCGGGCCCGGCTTCGGGTGCCCCTTGGTGTCGTACGCGGCGATGCGCAGCGGCCAGGCGCCCGGCGCGTACACCGTCCGCGTCGCCACCTGCACGCCCGCGTGGGTCACCGCGATCCGCCGCCCCCCGGCGCTCTTGGCGTACTCAACCCGGGCCACCACCGTTCCGTGCCGGGCCAGCAGCGACCGCCCGAACTCCGTCACCAGCCCGTACCGCCCGTCGAACAGCCCCGGCACCTCCTCGGCCAGCGCGCGCGCGTACCGCTCGTACGTCGGCCCCGCCACCTCCGACGCGAAGTCCACCGACAGGCCGCCGCCGATGTCGAGCGTGTCGACCTGCCGCCGCCCGGCGCGCGTGTTGATCTCCTCCGCCAGCGCGTACGCCTCCGCCACGCCCCGCGCCAGCAGCGGCAGCGGGATGCCCTGCGAGCCGGTGTGCGCGTGCAGCCGGGTCAGCCACGGCCGGTCCAGGAACGCCTGGACGACCCACTCGCGCGCCCCCTCGTCGCGCAGCGCCACCCCGAACTTCGAGGTCGCGGTCGCCGTGGAGGTCGCGCCGATCGCGCCGCCGCCGATCTGCGGGTTGACCCGGAGGCCGAGCGGGGAGCGGGTGGGGGCCGGGGCGGACCGCACGAGAGCGTCCAGGCGGGCCAGCTCCTGCGGGTTGTCCGCGTTGACGGCGATACCCAGGTCCAGCGCCTCACGCAGTTCGGCCAGGGTCTTGGCGGGCGCGTCCAGCACGGTCCGGGACGCCGGCAGCCCGGCCGCGCGGGCCAGCGCCAGCTCGCCGGGGCTGGCCACCTCGGCGCCGATGCCCGCCTCGTGCAGCAGGCGCAGCACCGGCACCAGCGGGGTGGCCTTCACCGCGAAGGCGTGCAGGACCGGGGTGCCGGGGGCGGTCACCGCGTCGAACGCCGCCCGCAGCGCCGCCGCCGACCGCCGGATGCCGGTGACGTCCAGCAGGCCCACCACGGCCGCGTCCGGGCCCAGCAGGCCCTGCTCCACCGCCGCGCGCACCGCGTCGTCCCGCCGGCCGGCGCGCTCGCGTGCCTCGGTCTCGATGTCCCGCTCCACGGCCTTTCCCCCTCGTGTCCGCGTCGGAGACGCCTGTGTGCGCCCCGGCTGCATCCAGCCAAACACCGACGGCGCGGGAACGGGACCGGGAGGCCGTATTGACTAGTTCTATTCAGAGAGACAGGATGTGAATAGACATAGGCACAGGAGGAGGCAGACGATGTCCGGACCCCGCCCCGTACGAGCACCGCGCGGCACGGAACTGAGCGCGCTCGGCTGGCAGCAGGAGGCCGCCCTGCGAATGCTCCAGAACAACCTCGACCCCGAGGTCGCCGAGCACCCGGACAAGCTCGTCGTCTACGGCGGCACGGGCAAGGCCGCCCGCGACTGGCGCTCCTTCGACGCCATGGTCCGCACGCTGCGCACCCTCAAGCAGGACGAGACCATGCTGGTCCAGTCCGGCCGCCCGGTCGGCGTGATGCAGACCCACGAGTGGGCGCCGCGCGTCCTCATCGCCAACTCCAACCTCGTCGGCGACTGGGCCAACTGGGAGGAGTTCCGCCGCCTGGAGGCCCTCGGCCTGACCATGTACGGCCAGATGACCGCCGGCTCCTGGATCTACATCGGCACCCAGGGCATCCTCCAGGGCACCTACGAGACCTTCGCCGCCGTCGCCGCGAAGAAGTTCGGCGGCACCCTGGCCGGAACCATCACCCTGACCGCCGGCCTCGGCGGCATGGGAGGCGCCCAGCCGCTCGCCGTCACCATGAACGACGGCGTCGCCATCTGCGTCGACTGCGACCCGCGCGCCATCGAGCGCCGCATCGAGCACCGCTACCTGGACGTGAAGGCCGACTCCCTCGACCACGCGCTCCAGCTGGCCACCGAGGCCCGCGACCAGCGCAAGCCGCTGTCCATCGGCGTCCTCGGCAACGCGGCCGAACTGGTCCCGCAGCTGCTGGCCATGGGCGCCCCCATCGACATCGTCACCGACCAGACCTCCGCCCACGACCCGCTGGCCTACCTGCCGCTCGGCGTGGCCTTCGAGGACATGGCCGACGCAGCCGCCAAGGACCCGGCCGGCTTCACCACCCGCGCGCGGGAGGCCATGGCCCGGCACGTCGAGGCCATGGTCGGCTTCATGGACGCCGGCGCCGAGGTCTTCGACTACGGCAACTCCATCCGCGGCGAGGCCCAGCTGGCCGGCTACGACCGGGCGTTCGCCTTTCCCGGCTTCGTCCCCGCCTACATCCGCCCGCTGTTCTGCGAGGGCAAGGGCCCCTTCCGCTGGGCGGCCCTGTCCGGCGACCCGGCCGACATCGCCAAGACCGACAAGGCCATCCTCGACCTCTTCCCGGAGAACGAGTCCCTGGCCCGCTGGATCAAGATGGCCGGCGAGCGCGTCCACTTCCAGGGCCTGCCGGCGCGCATCTGCTGGCTCGGCTACGGCGAGCGGGACAAGGCCGGCGAGCGGTTCAACGACATGGTCGCGAGCGGTGAGCTGGCCGCGCCGCTGGCCATCGGACGCGACCACCTGGACTGCGGGTCCGTCGCCTCGCCGTACCGCGAGACCGAGGCGATGCTCGACGGGTCCGACGCGATCGCCGACTGGCCGCTGCTGAACGCGATGGTGAACGTGGCGTCCGGGGCATCGTGGGTGTCCCTCCACCACGGTGGCGGCGTGGGCATGGGGCGGTCCATCCACGCGGGGCAGGTGACGGTCGCCGACGGTACGAAGCTGGGCGGCGAGAAGATCCGGCGTGTGCTGACCAATGACCCCGGGATGGGTGTCATCCGGCACGTGGACGCGGGGTACGACATCGCGGAGTCCGTCGCGGGCGAGCGGGGGGTTCGGGTGCCTATGCGTGAGGGTGAGGGCGCGTGAGCGTGGGTTCGGGCGGGGGCGGCCACTCTCCGGTGGGGGCGGGCGATTCGTCGCCGGCCGCCGGTTCGGCCGTGCCCACCCTCCCCCACTCTCAACTCCGTTCGAACGGGGAGACCCCCATCGCCCTGCGGAACGCCTGCCCACAGCCCGGCAACCCTTCCTCCTTTCAAAAGATGTGGGCCGAGTTGCTGCCCGTCGGGCGGCATGCGGAGTCCGGGGGGTACCGGCGGTTCGCCTGGTCCGGGGCCGATGCCGAGTGCCGGAGCTGGTTCGAGGAGCAGGCCCGGGGGCGGGGGCTGGCGTACGAGGTGGACCGGAACGGGAACCAGTGGGCCTGGCTGGGCGACCCCGCCGCCGGGGACGCCGTCGTCACCGGGTCGCACCTGGACTCCGTGCCGGACGGAGGGGCCTTCGACGGGCCCCTCGGGGTCGTGTCCTCCTTCGCCGCGCTGGACGAACTGCGCGGCAGGGGAGCGGAGTTCACGAAGCCCCTGGCCATCGTCAATTTCGGGGACGAGGAAGGGGCCCGGTTCGGGCTCGCCTGTGTCGGTTCCCGGCTCACCGCCGGGGAGCTGACCGTCGAGCAGGCGCACCGGCTCACCGACGGCGACGGCGTGAGCCTCCCGAGGGCCATGGAGGCCGCCGGGTACGACCCCGAGGCGATCGGTGCCGACCCCGAGCGGCTCTCCCGGATCGGCGCCTTCGTCGAACTCCACGTCGAACAGGGGCGTGCTCTGGACCTCTCCGGGGACCGGGTCGGCATCGCCAGCTCCATCTGGCCGCACGGCCGCTGGCGGTTCGACTTCCGGGGCGAGGCCAACCACGCCGGCACCACCCGGCTGGTCGACCGGCACGACCCGATGCTGTCGTACGCCGAGACCGTCCTCGCCGCCCGCCGCGAGGCCGAACTCGCCGGCGCCGTCGCCACCTTCGGCAAGATCTCGGTCGAACCGAACGGCGTCAACGCCATCCCCTCACTGGTGCGCGGCTGGCTCGACTCCCGCGCCGCCGACCAGGAGACCCTCGACACCGTCGTCGGCGGCATCGAGAAGGCGGCCCGGCAGTACGCGGACGCCCACGGCATCGACCTCGGGGTCGTCCGGGAGTCCTTCACCCCCGTCGTCGAGTTCGACCACGCCCTGCGCGACGAACTCGCCCGCATCCTCGGCCGGGACACCGAACTGAAGGTGCCCGTGCTCGGCACCGGCGCCGGACACGACGCCGGAATCCTCTCCGGGCGCATCCCGACCGCCATGCTGTTCGTGCGCAACCCCACCGGCGTCTCGCACTCCCCGGCCGAGTTCGCGGCCGAGGACGACTGCGTGACCGGCGTCCACGCGCTTGCCGACGTACTGGAAGGACTGGCCTGCAGGTGACTCAGGGAACCTACTGGTTGGAGCACGCCTGGCTCGGCGGGAACACCGAGCCGGGCGTGGCCCTGGAGGTGCGCGACGGCCGGATCGCCGCCGTCCGCACCGGCACGCCCGCCCCGCCGCCCGGCGCTCAGGTGCTGCGCGGACTCACGCTGCCGGGCCTCGCCAACGCGCACAGCCACGCCTTCCACCGGGCGCTGCGCGGCACCGTCCAGGTCGGCTCCGGAACGTTCTGGACCTGGCGCGAGGTGATGTACTCCGTCGCAGACCGGCTCACCCCCGACAGCTACCACGCGCTGGCCCGCGCGGTGTACGCCGAGATGGCCCTCGCCGGCGTCACCTGCGTCGGCGAGTTCCACTACCTGCACCATGCCCCCGGCGGCACCCCCTACGCCGACCCCAACGCGATGGGTGAGGCGCTGATCGCGGCCGCCGCCGAGGCCGGCATCCGCATCACCCTCCTCGACACCGCTTACCTCTCCGCCGGCTTCGGGCAGCCGCCCAACGATCACCAGCTGCGCTTCTCCGACGGCTGCGCGGCGGCCTGGGCCGAACGCTGTTCAGTTCTCAAGGAACGGGATCACGCGCGGATCGGAGCGGCCGTCCACTCCGTACGGGCCGTGCCCGCCGAGCAGTTGGCGACCGTCGCGGGCTGGGCCGAGGAGCGGCGGGCCCCGCTCCACGTACACCTGTCCGAGCAGACCGCCGAGAACGACGCCTGCCTGGAGGCCCACGGCTGCACCCCCACCCGACTGCTCGCCGACCACGGCGTCCTCGGGCCGCGCACCACCGGCGTGCACAACACCCACCTCACCGGCGAGGACATCGCCCTGCTCGGCGGCTCCGGCACCGGCACCTGCATGTGCCCGACGACCGAGCGCGACCTGGCCGACGGCATCGGACCCGCGGTCGCCCTCCAGCAGGCCGGCTCCCCGCTCTCCCTCGGCTCCGACAGCCACGCCGTCATCGACCTGCTCGAAGAGGCGCGCGCCATGGAGCTGAACGAGCGGCTGCGCACCCGCACCCGGGGCCACTGGACGGCCGCGGCCCTGCTGCGCGCCGCGTCCGCCGACGGTCACGCCGCCCTGGGCTGGCAGGACGCGGGCGTCCTGCGGCCGGGCGCGCTCGCCGACTTCACGACGATCGCGCTCGACTCGGTCAGGACAGCGGGCCCGGAGCCCAGGCTCGGCGCCGAGACGGCCGTATTCGCGGCGACCGCGGCGGACGTACGCCACACGGTCGTGGGCGGACGGCACGTCGTGCGCGACGGAGCGCACGCGCTCGTGCCGGACGTCCCGCGGGCACTGTCGGACGCCGTCGCAGCCCTGCGCGACTGAACCTCACCGCCACCCACGAGGACACCATGAGCAGCAGCACCGTCATCACCAACATCGCCACGCTGGTCACCAACGATCCCTCCCTCGGCGACAGCTCTCCCCTCGGTCTGATCCAGGACGCGGCCGTCGTCATCGAGGGCGACCGCGTCGCGTGGACCGGTGAATCAAGCAAAGCACCCGCCACTGACAACCGGGTCGACGCGGGCGGCCGGGCGGTGCTGCCGGGCTTCGTGGACTCCCACTCGCACCTGGTCTTCGCCGGCGACCGCACGCAGGAGTTCAACGCCCGCATGTCCGGCCGCTCCTACACGGCGGGCGGCATCCGCACCACCGTCGCGGCCACCCGCGCCGCGAGCGACGCGGAACTGGAGGCCAACCTCACCCGCTACCTCGCTGAGGCGCTCCGCCAGGGCACGACCACGTTCGAGACGAAGTCCGGCTACGGGCTCACCGTCGAGGACGAGGCCCGCGCCCTGCGCATCGCCGCCGCCCACACCGACGAGGTGACGTATCTCGGCGCGCACATCGTCTCGCCCGACTACGCCGACGACCCGGCGGCCTACGTGGCCCTGGTCACCGGCGAGATGCTGGACGCCTGTGCGCCGCACGCCCGCTGGATCGACGTCTTCTGTGAGAAGGGCGCCTTCGACGGCGACCAGGCCCGCGCGATCCTCACCGCCGGCAAGGCGAAGGGCCTGCACCCGCGCATCCACGCCAACCAGCTGTCCTACGGCCCGGGCGTCCAGCTCGCCGTCGAACTGGACGCGGCCAGCGCCGACCACTGCACCCACCTCACGGACGCCGACGTGGACGCCCTGGCGAGCGGCAACACCGTCGCCACCCTCCTCCCCGGCGCCGAGTTCTCCACCCGCGCCGAGTGGCCGGACGCCCGCCGCCTGCTGGACGCGGGCGTCACCGTCGCCCTGTCCACCGACTGCAACCCCGGCTCCTCCTTCACCTCCTCCGTCCCCTTCTGCATCGCGCTGGCCGTCCGCGACATGCGGATGACCCCGGACGAGGCGGTCTGGGCGGCCACGGCCGGCGGCGCGGCGGCCCTGCGCCGCGATGACATCGGCCGCCTCACCCCCGGCGCCCGAGCCGACCTCACCCTCCTCGACGCCCCCAGCCACGTCCACCTGGCCTACCGCCCGGGCGTCCCGCTGGTGAGCGGGGTGTGGCGCGGAGGGGTGCGCGTACTCTGACCGGAAATCCGGGGCGACCCCGAGGTATTCACCCCATGGCCGACACCACGATCAAGATCAGCGAATCGGTAAGGGACCGCCTCCGCACGCTGGCCGAGGAGCGTGGTCTGAGTACCCGGGCGTATGTCGAGCGTGTGGTCGCCTCGACCCCCACGGAGGCCGAGCGTGCCGAGCGCACCGCCCGGGCCGTCGCGTACGTCCGGGCTCACCTGCGAGCGGATCTCACCGACGACGACGTGCGTGAGGCGCAGGAGTGGCGTGCGGCGATCGCCGCACGACAGGTGGGGGGCCGCAGGTGATCATCCTGGATCACACGGCGGTGCTCGCGCTCTGCCGTGGCCACCGGCTGCTCTCGGGCCTGGCCGTGGTGGAGGTCGACGACCCCGCTCAGAAGCCGCACGTCCCCGCTCTGTGTCTGGTCGCCGCGAGCCTGGAACTGCCCGGCGTGGCGGCGCATCTCGGCGCGCTGCCCGGCCTGGAGTTCCTGCCGCTCGACTTCGCCGGTGCGGCGGGGGTCGAGGCGGTGATCTCCAGCGGCTTGGACTGGCCCTTCGGACACGCCGTCTACGCTGCGGTCTCGGACGCTGCCGAAGGACAGGTGCTGACCGCGACGCCCGAGGCCTACGACGGCACCGGCGTGTGGGCCCTCGACATCGGCAAGCCCCTGACGCACGCCGAGCACGCCCCGAGTCGGCGGGAGGCGTCGTAAGCGCCCCCGAGTCGCCTCGCCCTTTTAGAAGCTACTGTCCGCCACGGCGGTCGCCCATGGTGGGGCAGCGACGAGGGCAGGGAAAGACGTTTCTCCCGGGGTAACCGCATGACGGTTGGGACGGCGGGTACCCAGCAGCCGGAGACCTCTGCCCGAACACCGAAGCGGTCCGGCGTCGTGACGCCGGACCGCTTCGGTGGGAGGACGTGGCCGCTCGGGCGGCCGGCGGTCACTCCTCCAGGGTCAGACCCCTGCGCAGCCGTACCAGGGTGCGCGACAGCAGTCGGGACACGTGCATCTGTGAGATGCCGAGTTCCTCGCCGATCTCCGACTGGGTCATGCCCCCGACGAACCGCAGCGAGAGGATCTTCCGGTCCCGGGCCGGCAGCCCGGCGATCAGCGGCTTGAGCGACTCGACGTACTCGATGCCCTCCAGCCCGTGGTCCTCGTACCCGATGCGGTCCGCGAGCGCGCCCTCGGTCTCGTCCTCCTCGGGCTGGGCGTCCAGGGAGGAGGCGGTGTAGGCGTTCGAGGCGGCCATGCCCTCGACGACCTCGTCGTTGGAGATGCCGAGGCGCTCGGCCAGTTCCGCCACCGTGGGCGCGCGGTCCAGCTGCTGGGCCAGCTCGTCGCCGGCCTTGGCCAGGTCGAGCCGCAGCTCCTGCAGCCGGCGCGGTACGCGCACGGACCACGACGTGTCGCGGAAGAAGCGCTTGATCTCGCCGATGATGGTCGGCATCGCGAAGGTGGGGAATTCCACACCCCGGGCGAGTTCGAAGCGGTCGATCGCCTTGATCAGGCCGATGGTGCCGACCTGGATGATGTCCTCCATCGGCTCGCTGCGGGAGCGGAAGCGGGAGGCGGCGAACTTGACGAGCGCGAGGTTCAGCTCGACGAGCGTGTTGCGGACGTACGAGTACTCGTGCGTCCCCTCCTCCAGCGATTCGAGCCGCTCGAAGAGGGTCTTGGACAGGGCCCTCGCGTCCACCGGGCCGATCTCGTCGTACGGGGGGATCTCCGGGAGGCCCTCGAAGGGGTCGAGGGAATGGATGGGATCCAGCTGTTCCGGTGGGGGTGTCGACGTCGCCGTATGGGTATGCGATGCGTCGAGCCGGGGTGACATGGTGTCCTCCATCGTTCTCGGCATATGGCTGCCGAAGCCAGTACGTGCACTGCGGTGTGCGGCGCCTCCAAAGCCGGCGTGTAGCGGAAGGTGTTCCTACTAGCCCTATCGGCTCCACCAGCGTGTTGCAAGTGCGTTACGTGGCGTTATGTCCGATTGTGAGAGGTTGTTCGGGTGTCGGAGTGCGGATCGAAGGCGTAATGTTCGAGGGCATCGACAGCCACGGCCTCGGGAGAGAGAGACGGCATGGACCACGGGACGGTCGGCAGCGCACAGTCTGGCCGGCTTCTGGTGGAGGTACGGGAAGAGGGTTCCAGCGCCGTTGTGACACCGGCAGGTGAGCTCGATCACCACACCGCCGATCTCCTGCGCGAGCCGCTCGACGACCTCCTGGCCAAGGGATTCTCCCGGCTGGTGGTGGACTGCTCGCGCCTGGAGTTCTGCGACTCCACGGGGCTGAACGTCCTCCTGGGGGCCCGGCTGAAGGCGGATGCCGCGGGAGGCGGGGTGCACCTGGCAGGGATGCTCCCCGTGGTGGCCCGCGTGTTCGAGATCACGGGGGCGGAGGCGGTCTTCACCGTCCACGACTCCGTCGAGGCGGCCCTGGCCGACGAGACCGGCTGAGACCGCGCCCGCCCGCTCCGGGTGACCTCCCCGGCGGACGCCTCCGCGCGCCGCTCCGGCCCCGCCGGAACATGGGGGGTGTTCCGCGGGATCGGTCGGGCAGGAGAGATCCTGAAACACGTCGGACACCCGGCCGGGACGCGCTCGGGTACCGACGGAAACTGATGTGAATCGTGAACTGGTGAATCGGTGAATCGGTGAGGTGAAGCGCTGATGAGCACCACCCGGCCTTACTCGCCGGGCGACCGCGGCCCGGAGCCGAGCGGCGCTTCCGGGGCGTCCGAGGGGGGTGCGCCGGGCGACGGCGCGTCCACGGGGGCAGCCGCGCCGTCCGTGCCTGGCGCGCCGACCGCGCCGTCCGAGGGTGCGCAGGCCGTCCGGGGGCGGCAGATCCGCCGGCTGCGGCTCGACGGGGAGAGCGGGGTCGTTCCCATGGCCCGCGACTTCGCCCGCCAGGCGCTGTACGCGTGGGGCTGGCTGCCGGCCGCCTCCGCGGACCAGCGGGCCGCCGCGGAGGACGTGCTGCTCGTCGTGTCCGAGCTGGTCACCAACGCGTGTCTGCATGCCGAGGGGCCCGAGGAGCTGTTCCTCGCCCAGGACAATAAGGTCATCCGGGTGGAGGTGTCCGACCGGGGTACCGGCCGGCCCGCACCCCGCACCCCGCACCGCGCGGGGCGGCCCGGCGGCCACGGCATGTTCATCGTTCAGCGGCTCTGTCTCGACTGGGGTGTCCTGCGGACGCCGGGGCAGTCGGGGAAGACGGTGTGGGCGGAGCTGGGGGCTCCCGCCTAGGACCTGTCCGGCGGATCTTCGTGGGCCCGCGACGCCTGGCACGCCCTCTCGCCGCATGCTCGAATCACCCAAGCCACGAAGATCCGCCGGACAGGCCCTAGGGACGGTCGGGTGCGTTGTAGGCCCCGGACCGGTGGGGGCTTGTCGCGCCCAGGCGGCGGAGCCGCATGTCGACACAGCCCCGCGCCCCTTCGGGGTACGGGACGGCACCGAGTCTCCACAGAGTTCCACAACTCTCGTGTGTGACGTGTCTTCCTTCCTCATGGGCCCCGGCGTACCTTGACGGCCGAATCTGATGTGCCGTCAGGAATGAATGGGGTGGACCGACCGTGTCGTACCCGAAGCGAACCGCCGCGCTCGTGTCCGCCGCGACACTGGCCGGTCCGGTGCTGTTGCTGGCCGCGCCGGCCGCGCACGCCTCCGTCGTCGACGTCAACTACCAGTGCAAAACGCCGATCGGGGCCAAGAGCGCCGTCTCGCCGATCGACATCAAGGGTGTCAGGAGCGGTACGGGCTACACGATCACCATGTCCTGGCAGAAGGGCGTCTCCTCCAGCCCCGTCGAGCTGGGCAAGGGTGCGATGAAGCCGAGCGCCACCATCAGGCTCGGCGGCGCCGACAGCGGCACCCTTGCCGTCAGCGGGCCCGCCAACTCGGCCGCGATTCCCGCCAACACCCCTATCAAGATCAGCGACTTGAGCGGCACCTACACGCCGAAGAGGACCGGCAAGGTCACCTTCACGCCTGCCACGCTCACCATCAAGGCGCTCGGTACGACGACGACCTGCACTCCGGCCAACAGCCCCGCGCCGGCCCTGACCCTGGACGTGACGGCTGCCGGCGGCGGCTCCGCCAACGGCAACTCGCAATCCTCCTCCAACTCCTCCGGTTCTTCGGGCCGGACCGACGGCGGGCAGCTCCCGCAGACCGGCCCCGAGGACTCCACCATCGCCCTCGGCACCCTCGGCGGCACCGTCCTGCTCGCGGGAGCCGCCGGTGCGCTGTGGCTGACCCGGCGGAACCAGCCCGTACGCCGCTGACCCGCAGCCGACGACCGCTGGAGCCGCCGATGCCGTCCGCCTCCGCCCGCGCCCCCGGTGCCCTCGCGCTCGCCCTGTCCCCGCTCCTGCTCCCGCTCCTGGTCCTGCTGGCCTCCGCCGCCCCGGCGGCCGCCGCCGCGCCGGGCTGGTCCCTCGCACCCGCCGGCACCGGACGCCCCACCTTCTACGCCGAGGGCGCCCCCGGCACGGTCCTCCAGGACACGCTGTCCGTGACCAACCGGGCCCACGAGCCGCTCACCGTACGGCTGTCGGGCAGCGGTGTGCCGGTCAGGTTCACGCGGACGCGGCTGACGGTGCCCGCCCGGACCCGCGCGGACGTGCCGTTCGCGGTGACCGTGCCGACGGGTGCGGCGCCCGGTGACCGCTCGGGCACGCTCTCCGCCCGGGACGCGCACGGGCGTACGGCGACGGTACGGCTACGGCTTCGCGTCGGCGGTCCGGCGCTGTCCGCGCTGACCGTCGAGCACGTCGCCGTGCACGGCGACCGCATCACCTACGAGCTGGTCAACCGCGGTACGACCGTCCTCGTCCCGAAACTCGCGGTACGCGCCGACGGCCTGTTCGGCCCGGTCCTGGACCGTCCCGCGCGCACGCTGCCCGTCCACCTCGCCCCCGGCCGCAGGCTCGCCCTCAGCGAACCGTGGCCCGGCCGGCCGGCGCTGGACGCGGTCGACGTGACGCTGACGGTCACGGCGGCCGGCGGAGCCCACCACACAGCGGGCACGTCGGTCACCTTCGTGCCCTGGCGTGTGCTGGGCTCGGCCGGCGCGGTGGCGGCCGTGCTGGCCGTCGGACTGTGGCGCCTGCGCGGGCCCCGCACCACTGAACGAACGGCTGAACGGGCGGAGTTGACGGGAGCGGTGACGTGACGCGCAAGCTGCGGATCCCGGCGCTTATGGCGGTGCTCGCGCTGCTTCTCCTGCCCTGCCTGGGTGCGGGCACGGCGAGCGCGGCGGACGGCAAGCCCGCCGTGCAGCTCTCCACCTCCCAGGCGGGCACCGGTGGTTCGGTCACCGTCAACGGCAGCGGATGGCGGGCGCACACACTGCTGATGCTGCTGGTCTGCGGGCGCGCCACTCCGGCCCGGGGCGTGATCGGCGGCACCAACTCCTGCGCCAACGGCGACGGCCGGGCCGTGACCACCGACGGCCACGGCGGCTTCACCAGGAAGCTGCCGGTCGCCGAGCCGCCCGTGCCCTGTCCCTGCGTGGTGCACGTGGCCACGGTGACCGGCGCCAGGGCGGAGGCGGACGCCGTCCTCGACGTCGCCGGGCACCCCGTCGCCCCGCTGCCCTCCGCCCCCGCCGGCGGCCGGCTGTCGGTCATCTCCGACACCCGGCTCGCCGGTTCGAGTGGCCTGCTGACCTGGTTCGGGGCGCCGCCGTCCCGCACCCTCGTGTTCACCGTCGGCAACACCGGCACCGGCAGCATCAAGGACCCCGTCTTCCAGGTCGGCACCGCGCACGGCGTCTTCGCCCCCGAATGGGACGACCAGCAGTGGCACGGCACCCTCGGACCCGGCAGGAAGGCGCAGGTCAGGCTGCCGGTCGAGCTGTCAGCCGGGGCACACGGCGACTACACCGTCTCCCTGAAGTACGACGGCAGGGTTCTCGCCGAGCAGCCCTGGGGCGTGGGCCGGCCCTGGGGCGTGACGCTGTTCTGGATCCTGCTCTGCCTGGTCGTCCCGGCCGCGGTCTTCCGCGCGGGGATGGCCGTCGTCGACCGCGTACGGCCGCGCCGCCCGGGCGGTGTCCGCCATCGCGGGCTGCCCCGCCCCGCCTCGCCACTGCCGGGCCGGTTTCGGCGTACGGCCCCGGAGGCGACCACCCCACCGACGTCGAACCTGCCGTGGTTCACCCCGGACTCCGCTCCGGGCGGCCCGGCCGGGCGGCTCTCCGCACCGCACGACGACAGCCCCACGAGTCCGACGACTCCCACCCCGAAGGGACCCACGTGAGCATGCGAAGGAGAGTCACCCCGGCCCGCCGCACGGGAGCCGCGGGCACCGCCCTGCTCCTCGGCTCGGCGGGCATCCTGCTGGGCCTGGCGGCAGCGCCCGCACAGGCCGCCCAGGTGTCGTTCGCCACCCACTGCGTGCCGCCCGCCGGCATCAGCCCCGTCGACGGCACCACCGAGGTCGCGATCACCGCGCCGGCCACCGCGAAGGTGGGCGACACCGTGGACATCGTGTGGAAGTTCGTCCAGGCCGCCTCGAAGAACCCGGACATCATCGACCTGCCCGCCAACTCGGTCCAGCCGTCCGGGGTGCTGAAGGCGGCCGGCGCGCAGACCGGTGACATCGACCTGCAAGGGCCCCGGCAGAACCCGCCGATCCCCAAGGGCGCCCCCATGGTGCTGTCCGACATGAAGGGCACGCTGAAGCTGACGGCGCCGGGGGAGGTGACGCTGACGCCGGACGCGTACACGGTCAACGCGATGTCGACGAACACCAAGTGCACGCCGAAGGAGACCGTCCAGAAGGCGGCGACGATCCAGGTGACGGCGGGCGGCGGCGGTTCGCCGAGTCCGAGCCCGAGTCCCTCGCCCTCACCGAGCCCCTCCACATCGGCCTCCACCTCACCCGCGCCCAGCACGAGCGCGTCCGGCGGCAGCGGGCAGACCGTCTTCACCGGCAAGGAGGTGCAGGTGCCGTACGCCTGCAAGACCCCCATCGGTGACAAGAGCGCGACCTCGCCGGTGCAGATCAACGCCAGAAAGAACGGCGGGAGTTACGACCTCACCGTGCAGTTCAAGAAGTCCGTGATGGACAGTCCCGTCGACATCCCCAAGGACTCCGTGAAGCCGTCCATGGAGGTGGTCGTCGGCGGCGCCGACAAGGGCACGGTGCACGTGGAGGGGCCGACCAACGCCCAGCCCGTCAAGTCGGGCACCCCGATCGAGATCCCCGACCTCACCGGCACCTACAAGCCCGGTGCGAGCGGTACCTCGACCCTGGCACCGGGCGTCCTGACCATCAAGGCCCTCGGTACGACCACCACCTGCACCCCGGCCAAGTCGGAGGTCTCCCTCACCCTCGACACCACCGGCCAGCCGGGTGGTACGGCGGGCGGCACGTCCTCCTCCGGAGGCACGGCGGCGGGCGGCACCACCGGCGACTCCGGCGGCCTCGCCGACACCGGCTCCACCACCCACGGCCCCCTGAAGGCCCTCGGCCTGATCGCCGGCACGGCGATCCTCCTGGGAGCAGCGGTCTTCACGTTCATGCCGAACCGAAGGACCCGCTGAGCCGCGCACGCACCAGTCGGCGACACCGGCCTGCTCTTGATCCCCGGTCACAAGAAATCCGCCGCGACGGCGAGCAACCAGGAGGCAGCAGCTGGGGCCCCCACGCCCTTAAGGCAGTGGGGGAGGTGCCGAACTCACCGACCCCCCCAAACGCCCGGAGGGTCACCGCACCCGGAATCGGATGCGGTGACCCTCCACGGCCAAGCCCAGCGGCCAGCGCTTAGTTGACGCTGCCCATCATCGACTTCACCTTGTTGCGGTACATCCAGACCGCGCAGCCGGCGACGACCGCGAGGACCGCCTCCAGGGCGACGAAGCCCATCCTGTCCAGGTTGACCCCGCCGACGGCCGGGTTGGACAGCAGCGCGGTGATCGAGTCGCCCGCGGTGACCGCGAGGAACCAGACGCCCATCATCTGCGAGGCGTACTTCTTCGGCGCCATCTTCGTCGTGACCGACAGACCCACCGGCGACAGCGTCAGCTCACCGACCGTCTGGACGAAGTAGACCGCGACCAGCCACAGCGCGGCGGCCTTGTGACCGCCCTCGGCGATCGACAGCGGGGCGAGGAACAGGAAGAACGAGGCACCGACCAGCACGAGACCGGAAGAGAACTTCACGATCGTGCTCGGCTCCTTGCCGCGCTTGTTCAGCCACAGCCACGCCCAGGCGAACACCGGCGCCAGCGCCATGATCATGACCGGGTTGACCGACTGGTACCAGGAGACCGGGAAGCCCCAGCCGAACACCGAGTTGTGGGCCGAGCTCTCGGCGAACAGCGACAGGGTCGAACCACCCTGGTCGTAGATCATCCAGAAGACGGCGGCGGCCACGAAGAACCAGACGTACGCCGACACCTTCGTGCGCTCGGCCGGGTCCAGGTCCTTGTCCCGGCGGATGCGGGCGATGACCAGGATCGGCACGATCAGACCGATCAGGGTGAGCGGGATCAGCGCCCAGTTCAGCGTGAAGTGACCGGAGAAACCGACAATGCCGTAGAACACCGCGGCGACGGCCAGCCAGATCAGGCCCTTGCGCAGGGTGGCGGACTTCTCCTCGGCGGACATCGGGGTGGGGACGACGTCGCTCTGCGCGCTCAGGTGGCGGCTGCCGAGCAGGTACTGGGCGAGGCCCAGGCCCATGCCGACCGCGGCCAGCGCGAAGCCGAAGTGCCAGTTGACGTTCTCACCGACGGTGCCGATGACCAGCGGAGCGGCGAACGCGCCCACGTTGATGCCGATGTAGAAGAGGGTGAAGCCACCGTCGCGGCGCGGGTCCTCGGGACCGCGGTAGAGGTGGCCGACCATCGTGGAGATGTTGGCCTTCAGCAGACCGGAGCCGATGGCCACGAGGCCGAGGCCGACGAAGAAGCTCGGAGCCGCGGGCAGCGCCAGGCACAGGTGGCCGATCATGATGATCAGACCGGAGACGGCCACCGTCTTGCGGGGGCCGAGGAGACGGTCCGCGACCCAGCCGCCGGGAAGGGCGAGCAGGTACACGAGCGACACGTACACCGAGTAGATCGCGGTCGCCGTGCCCGCGCTCAGGTGCAGGCCACCAGGGGCCACCAGGTACAGCGGGAGCAGGGCCCTCATGCCGTAGTAGGAGAAACGCTCCCACATCTCGGTCATGAACAGTGTGGCCAGTCCGCGGGGGTGGCCGAAGAAGGTCTTCTCGGAACCGGGGGTGCCCGGACGGACCGAGTCCTTCGTCAGGCTGGACGCCATGGTCGTTCCTTGCTGGTCGGGACGCGCGCTGGAGCGTTGCGCGCCCGTGGGGGGAGTGGCCGGCACCGGCAGGTCGGTCGTCCGCCCCCACGCCCGAGGGGAGTCCGCCCCGGATCACGGAGCGGTGGACGGCGACCACCGGGATCCACGCCCCGACGCTTTGTTCGCGTCCGGGGCCCGGCCAGAGGTCATTCCTTTCAAGGCCGGTCGAGGCGACCGGCCCGCACACAAAACAGACCCTCAGCGTCATCTGCTTGCCAAAGGTCCCCGGTGTACTACAGGCGTTCCGGTCACCATACGGCAGGACACTGCCGGATATGGAAGGACTTGAGACGCGGATCACAGGTGTCGAGGGAACCGCGCGACCGGTTTCGAAGGTCCCCCCTACGATCGCATCCCCAGGCCAGAGGTTCGTACACCTGTGAGCGAAGGTAAGAATCCCGGCGGTCGATCACACCACGGCCCGATGCGCGGGCGGTCTACCATCACTGCATGACCCGTGTACTGCTCGCCGAGGACGACGCGTCCATCTCGGAGCCGCTGGCCCGCGCCCTGCGCCGGGAAGGTTACGAGGTCGAGGTGCGCGAGGACGGACCCACCGCGCTCGACGCCGGAATGCAGGGCGGCGTCGACCTGGTCGTGCTGGACCTCGGGCTGCCCGGCATGGACGGTCTGGAGGTCGCCCGCCGGCTGCGCGCCGAGGGCCACACCGTGCCGATCCTCATCCTGACCGCGCGGGCCGACGAGGTGGACACCGTCGTCGGCCTGGACGCGGGCGCCGACGACTACGTCACCAAGCCGTTCCGGCTCGCCGAACTGCTCGCCCGGGTACGGGCCCTGCTGCGGCGCGGGGCGGCGGAGCCGCAGCAGCCGCCGGCCACGCACGGTGTGCGGATCGACGTGGAGTCGCACCGGGCGTGGATGGGGGACGAGGAACTCCAGCTGACCGCGAAGGAGTTCGATCTGCTGCGGGTGCTGGTGCGGGACGCCGGGCGGGTGGTCACGCGGGACCAGTTGATGCGGGAGGTGTGGGACACGACCTGGTGGTCGTCGACCAAGACGCTGGACATGCATATTTCCTGGCTGCGGAAGAAGCTCGGTGACGATGCGGCCAACCCGCGGTACATCGCCACGGTGCGTGGGGTCGGGTTCCGGTTCGAGAAGAGCTGAGCGCCGCGGCTGAGCTCGGCCGACTTCGCGGTTGCGCCGCGGGGCCGCTGTGAGTGCGCGGCTGCGGGCACGTTGTGGCTGGTCGCGCAGTTCCCCGCGCCCCTGAGGGGGTTGGCACACTGGTAGTCACATAGCCACCCGCCCCGGAGGGCCCCTGTGCGTCGTCGTCTTATTCAGTCCACTCTTGCTGTCGTGCTCGTGGTGATCGCCGTGTTCGGGGTTTCCCTGGTGATCGTCGAGACGCGGACGATCAGCAACAGTGCGCAGGAGCGGGTGGACTCGGAGGCGGTGCGGCTGTCCAGCATCGTGGACAGCCGGGTGCTCGCCGGGGACACCGTCACCGAGGACATGCTGCGCAACCCGGTCAGCAAGGACCAGTACGCGATCGTGCGGGTCCCCGGGCAGCGGACGATCACGATCGGTACGAAGCCCGAGGGCGACGTCATCCACGCCACGCACGCCGGTGAGGAGGGCGAGACGGTCACGGTGCAGGAGCCGCGCTCCGCGGTGACCCGTGAGGTCGGCCGGACCCTGCTGATCATCGGGCTGGTGGCGCTGCTCGCCGTGATCGCGGCCGTACTGCTCGCCGTACGGCAGGCGAACCGGCTCGCGTCCCCGCTGACCGACCTCGCCGAGACCGCCGAACGCCTCGGCTCCGGTGATCCGCGCCCCCGGCACAAGCGGTACGGCGTTCCGGAGCTGGACCGGGTCGCCGATGTGCTGGACTCCTCCGCCGAGCGGATCGGGCGCATGCTGACCGCCGAGCGACGGCTGGCCGCCGACGCCTCCCACCAGTTGCGCACCCCGCTCACCGCGCTGTCCATGCGTCTGGAGGAGATCACCCTCACCGACGACCCGGACACGGTGAAGGAGGAGGCGAACGTCGCGCTGACGCAGGTGGAGCGGCTGACGGACGTCGTGGAGCGGCTGCTGACCAACGCGCGCGACCCGCGCACCGGCTCCGCCGTCACCTTCGACCTGGACGAGGTCATCCAGCAGCAGCTCGCCGAGTGGCGGCCCGCCTACCGCAGCTCGGGCCGGGCCGTCGTCAGCTCCGGCAAGCGGCATCTGCAGGCCGTCGGCACACCGGGCGCGGTCGCTCAGGTGCTGGCGGCGCTGATCGAGAACTCCCTGATGCACGGCGGCGGCACCGTCGCCCTGCGCACCCGGGTCACCGGCAACCAGGCCGTGGTCGAGGTCACCGACGAGGGTCCCGGCGTTCCGGCGGACCTCGGCGCGCGGATCTTCGAGCGGACCATCAGCGGCCGCAACTCCACCGGTATCGGCCTCGCCGTCGCCCGGGACCTCGCCGAGGCCGACGGCGGCCGGCTGGAGCTGCTCCAGGCCCAGCCGCCGGTGTTCGGCCTGTTCCTGTCCCGCACACCGCCCGCCCGCAAGCCGGACGAGGAGCAGCCGCCCACCGTGCGCTGAGGGTGCCGGGGGTCACCGGGGGTTACGGGACCCGCTGGCGGGGCTTGTCCGGCTCGGTACCGGGCTTCTTCGCCGGTTCACCCGGCTTCTTCTCCGGCTCGTGCCGCACGACCGGTCCCGTGCCCTCCGCCGCGCTCTCGCGGGCCGGCATCGCCCGGAACACCCACGAGCGGTACGACCAGAAGCGGAACAGGGTCGCGACGCCGATGCCGACGAACTTGAAGATGTTGTTCTGCAGCGGGGTGTTCCAGCCGAACCCGTACGTCGCCAGGTAGAGCACGCCGTTCTCGATCACCAGGCCGATCGCGCTGAACAGCAGGAACAGCGTGAGTTCCCGGGTACGGCCGCTCTTGTCGGCGTCCCGGTACGTCCAGTAGCGGAAACCGACGTAGTTGAAGGCGATCGCGACGACGGTCGCGATGATGCTGGCGCGCACCACCTGCAGGTCGGACACGTGCCGGACCAGGTTGAAGACGCCGAGATTGACAAGGACGCCGGCTCCGCCGACCGCCCCGAACTTGGCCACCTCGCGCACGAGTCGTCGCAGCCCCGAGGAACGATGTTCCATGGCTGTCACAGCCCCCGTCCGTAGGTTTCGTCAACCCAGCCATGCTAACCAGGCGACACCGCCGACGCCCCCGGACCGGGCCACAGCAGGGAAACAGGTCGGAAAGAAGCCGGTAAGAGGGGGTTGCCGGGGCGGAAAACCGACCCGGTCGGCGCGGCCGATACCCTGGGTGTGTGACGTTCCCGGTAGTCGGCATGATCGGCGGTGGCCAGCTCGCTCGTATGACACACGAGTCGGGCATCCCGCTGGGCATCAGGTTCAAGCTCCTCAGTGACACCCCTCAGGATTCCGCGGCGCAGGTCGTCAGCGATGTCGTCATCGGCGACTATCGCGACCTGGACACGCTGCGTGAGTTTGCGCGCGGGTGCGATGTGATCACTTTCGATCACGAACATGTACCCACCGAGCACCTTCGGGCGTTGGAGGCGGACGGCATCCCCGTGCGCCCCGGCCCCGACGCACTCGTGCACGCCCAGGACAAGGGCGTGATGCGGGCGCGGCTCGACGCGATCGGCGTGCCGTGCCCACGGCACCGGATCGTGAGCGATCCCGAGGACGTGGCGGCGTTCGCGGCGGAGGGCGAGGGCTTCCCCGTCGTCCTGAAGACCGTGCGCGGCGGCTACGACGGCAAGGGCGTGTGGGTCGTCGACTCCGTCGAGGAGGCTGCCGATCCCTTCCGCGCGGGCGTCCCCGTGCTCGCCGAGGAGAAGGTCGACTACGTCCGCGAGCTCGCCGCCAACGTCGTCCGCTCCCCGCACGGCCAGGCCGTCGCCTACCCGGTCGTCGAATCGCAGCAGGTCGCCGGCGTCTGCGACACGGTCATAGCCCCGGCGCCCGGCCTTGACGAGGATCTTGCCCTGCGCGCCGAGGAGATGGCCCTGACCATCGCCAAGGAACTCGGCGTCGTCGGGCACCTCGCGGTCGAGCTGTTCCAGACCCGCGACGGCCGCATCCTCGTCAACGAACTGGCGATGCGCCCGCACAACTCCGGCCACTGGTCGATGGACGGCGCGATCACCTCGCAGTTCGCCAACCACCTGCGCGCGGTCCTCGACCTGCCCCTCGGCGACCCCCGCCCGCGCGCGAAGTGGACCGTCATGGTGAACGTCCTCGGCGGCGACTTCCCGGACATGTACTCCGCGTACTTGCACTGCATGGCCCGCGACCCCAAGCTCAAGATCCACATGTACGGCAAGGACGTGAAGCCGGGCCGCAAGGTCGGACACGTCAACACCTACGGCGACGACCTGGACGACGTGCTGGAACGCGCCCGTCACGCAGCCGCATACCTGAGAGGCACGATCACCGAATGAGCCCCCTAGTTGGCATCGTCATGGGGTCGGACTCCGACTGGCCCGTCATGGAGGCCGCCGCCAAGGCGCTCGACGAGTTCGAGATCGCGTACGAGGTCGACGTCGTCTCCGCACACCGCATGCCGCGCGAGATGATCGCCTACGGCGAGCACGCGGCCGACCGCGGACTGAAGGCGATCATCGCCGGCGCCGGCGGCGCCGCCCACCTGCCGGGCATGCTCGCCTCCGTCACCCCGCTGCCCGTCATCGGCGTCCCCGTGCCCCTGAAGTACCTCGACGGCATGGACTCCCTGCTGTCGATCGTGCAGATGCCGGCCGGTGTCCCCGTCGCCACCGTCTCCGTCGCCGGCGCCCGCAACGCCGGCCTGCTCGCCGCCCGCATCCTCGCCACGCACGACGAGGACCTGCTGCACCGCATGCGGGACTTCCAGCAGGAGCTGAACGACCAGGCCACCGAGAAGGGCAAGCGGCTGCGCTCCAAGGTCGAGGGCGCCGGCGGCTTCGGCTTCGGGAAGTGAGGCCCGTGACCTCCCTCGAAGACGCCCGCGCCCTGCTGCGCGAGTTCCCCGTCGTCGACGGCCACAACGACCTGCCGTACGCGCTGCGCGAGCAGGTCCGCTACGACCTCGCCGCCCGCGACATCGCCGGCGATCAGGGCGCCCACCTGCACACCGACCTGCCCCGCCTGCGCGAGGGCGGCGTCGGCGCGCAGTACTGGTCGGTGTACGTCCGCTCCGACCTGCCCGACGCGGTCCCCGCCACCCTGGAACAGATCGACTGCGTACGGCAGTTGCTCGCCCGCTACCCCGAGCACCTGGCCCCCGCGCTCACGGCCGCCGACATGGAGTCGGCCCGCGCCGAGGGCCGCATCGCCTCGCTCATGGGCGCCGAGGGCGGCCACTCCATCGCGGGCTCCCTCGGTACGCTCCGCGGGTTGTACGGGCTCGGCGTGCGCTACATGACGCTCACCCACAACGACAACGTGGCCTGGGCGGACTCCGCGACCGACGAACCGAACGTCGGCGGCCTCTCGGCCTTCGGCCGCGAGGTCGTCCGCGAGATGAACCGGCTCGGTATGCTCGTCGACCTCTCCCACGTGGCGGCGACGACCATGCGGGACGCGCTCGACACCTCCGTCGCGCCGGTGATCTTCTCCCACTCCTCAGCCCGGGCCGTCTGCGACCACCCCCGCAACATCCCGGACGACGTCCTCGAACGCCTACCCGCCAACGGCGGCGTCGCCATGGTCACCTTCGTGCCGAAGTTCGTGCTCCAGGCCGCCGTCGACTGGACGGCCGCCGCCGACGAGAACATGCGCGCCCACGGCTTCCACCACCTCGACACCACCGAGGAGGCGATGAAGGTCCACCGCGCCTTCGAGGAGCACACCCCGCGCCCGGTCGCCACCACCGCGACGGTCGCCGACCACCTCGACCACATGCGCGAGGTCGCCGGCATCGACCACCTCGGCATCGGCGGCGACTACGACGGCACCGCGTTCACCCCGGACGGCCTGAACGACGTCTCCGGCTACCCCAACCTGATCGCCGAACTGCTGGACCGCGGCTGGTCCAAGCCCGACCTGGCCAAGCTGACCTGGCAGAACGCGGTACGCGTCCTGGGCGCCGCCGAGGACACCGCCCGCGACCTCCAGGCGCGGCACGCCCCGTCCAACGCGACGATCGACGCACTGGACGGCTGAACCGACGGGGCGCCGACGAGGCGCCTACGGGGGTACGGGCCGGGCCGGGCGCCGTACCCCCGAACGCTCCACTCACCAGGAAGTCCCCCTTCGCTCCGTGCGACGGTGGCCGTACGCCACCCGCAGAAATGACGCCGTAGCAGCGCACGACGTACGGAGCCCGCCATGGCCGACCTCCAGGACGACCCGCCCGCCACCACCGAGGTCGCGGCGGCCGGCGGACTGCCGGACGACCCCTTCCCCGAGGAGCCGTACCTCCCCGAGGAGCCGCGCTTCCCCGAGGGCGAAGCCCTGGAACACGCCCGCGCCCTGCTCGCCGCACATCCCGTCGCCGACGGCCACAACGCACTGCCCCGGGCGCTGCGCCACCTGCCCTGGTACGACCTCGAACTCGGCGAGAGCGCCGTCGCCACCGACCTGCCCCGGCTCCGCGAGGGCCACGTCGGCGCCCTGTTCTGGTCCCTGCACCTGCCCGAGGACCTCGCCGGGGACCGGGCGGTGGCCGCCACCCTGGAACAGCTCGACCTCGCCCGCACGGTGATCGCCGCCCATCCGGAGGGGCTGCGCCTGGCACGAACCGCCGGGCAGGTCATCGACGCCCACCACTGCGGCCGGGTCGCCGTCGTCCTCGGCCCCGCCCAGGCCGCCGTGCTCGACGGCTCCCTCGGCATCCTGCGCATCCTGCACGCCCTCGGCGTGCGCCTCCTCACCCTCACCAGCACGCCCTGGGCGGGCGAGGCCGGGCTGACCCGGTTCGGCGAGGAGGTCGTACGCGAGATGAACCGGCTAGGCGTGCTCGCCGACCTCTCCGGCGCCGGTGAGGCCGTCGTCCGGCGGGTCACCGTCCTGTCCAGGACGCCGGTGCTGTGCACCCGCTCCGCCGCCCGCGCGCTGCGGCCGCACCCCGCCAACCTGCCCGACGACCTGCTCGCCGCGCTGGGGGAGGCCAAGGGCCTGTGCATGGTGCCGCTGAGCGCGGAGCAGACCGGGCCGACGGTGCGGGACGTCGCCGATCACCTCGACCATGTGCGGGCGGTGGCGGGGACCGAGTGTGTGGGGCTGGCCGGTATGTACGACTGCGGGGCGGCGCATCCGCAGGGGCTTGGCGACGCCTCCCGGTATCCGCACCTGGTCGCCGAGCTGGTGCGGCGGGGGTGGTCGGATGCGGAGGTGTCCCTGTTGACCTGGGGGAATGTGCAGAGGGTTTTGCGGGCGGCGGATTTTGTCGCCAAGGCGAGTCGGGCACGCCGTTGACGTCGTGCCCTGGACGTCGTTCGAGAGTTACCCCTCGATCCTGCACAGGCAGAACGGGTGGCCCGCCGGGTCCGCGTAGACCTGGAAGTCCTTCTTCTCGCGGTCGGTGAGGTCCAGGGGGCGGGCGCCCAGGGCGAGGACGCGCTCGTGGGCCGTGTCGATGTCGGCCCAGGTGGGGCCCGCGTCGAAGTCGAGGTGGAACTGCTGGGAGTCGTGGTCGGCGTGGGGCCACTGGGGCGGGGTGTGGCCCTCGGCCCGCTGGAAGGCGAGCCGGGGGCCGTCGGGGACCTGGAGGACCACCCAGTCGTCGTCCTCCGGCTCCGGGGTGCCGCCCGCCACCGCCGAGTAGAACGCGGCGAGTGCGTGCGGGTCGGGGCAGTCGAGCACGACGGAACGGAGTCGAGCGACGGACGCCATGGTGTCCTCCCGGTCGGTTCAGCAGGCGCAGAGACAGAAGGGGTGCCCCGCTGGGTCGGCGTACACACGCCAGTTCCGCGAACGGTCCTCGGCGTCCAGCGGACGCGCCCCCAGTTCCAGTACCCCCTTCTCGGCCGTGTCCAGGTCAGGCACCTTCAGATCCAGGTGGAACTGCTGCGAGGCGTCCGGCGCGGGCCAGCTCGGCGGCACGAAGCCCGGTGCCTGCTGGAAGGCCAGCGAAGTGCCGCCCGGCAGCTTCAGGTCCACCCACTCCCCGTCCCCCTCGACGCTGCCGCCCAGCACCTCGGCGTAGAACCCGGCGAGCGCGCGCGGGTCGGGGCAGTCCAGGACGACGACATCCATCGTGGCCAGAGCCATGACTTCCTCCTCGGAGAACACTGCGAAGCCGGAGTTACCCTCAGATGAGGATTACCGGTAACCGTTACCGCATGCTGCCCCATAGCAGGTAACCCTGGCAACCGATATACGGAGGTACGGTGCGGACATGAGTGAGAGAGCGCCCGCGCCGGGAGGCCTGGCCCTGGTCGAGTCCCTGCTGAACACCGTGGACTTCGCATCGGGAGCGGACGCGCTGGACACCGCGGAATGCAGAGCCCGCCTCGGGCTCACCGACGATCCGGAGCGGCTGGAAGAGGCACGGGAACTGCGCGAGTCCCTGCGCGCCACCCTGCTGGCGCACGCCGGGCACCCGCCGCACCGCGAGGTCACCCCCCTCGGCGACCTGCTCGCCCGCGTCCCGCTGCACGTCACCGTCGAACCGGGGGACGGCTCGGCGGCCCTCGCCCCGGCCGACCCGGGCCCACTGCCGTCCCGGATCGCCGCCGCCGTCGCCGAGGCGCTCGTGGCCGGCACCTGGAGCCGGCTCAAGGCTTGCGAGGCGCCGACCTGCCACTGGGCGTACTACGACCGCAGCCCCGCCGGACGCGGCCGCTGGTGCTCCATGCAGGTGTGCGGGGCCCGCGCCAAGATGCGCCGCTACCGGGCCAAGGAGACGTAAACCCCACGGGCGTTCATCGGCCACGGATGTGTCCGTGGTGCAGAATGCGGAAAGACGCCGGTTCGGCCGACTGAGCCTCGGCCGAACCGGCGTCCTCGCGTACGCCGGTGGGAGAACGCCTACGCCGGGGGAGAAGAGGGTCAGGCCGTCGGCCGCCCCATCGCCCGGTACGTCCACCCCGCGCGGCGCCACAGCTCCGGGTCCAGCGCGTTGCGCCCGTCCAGCACCAGCCGGACCGACGCGACCTCGCCCAGCGCGGCCGGGTCCAGCTCACGGAACTCCCGCCACTCGGTGAGGTGCAGCACCACGTCGGCCCCCCGGACCGCCTCCAGCGCCGAGTCGGCGTACCCCAGCGTCGGGAACAGCCGCTTGGCGTTCTTCATGCCCTTCGGGTCGTACACGGTCACCTGACCGCCCTGGAGGTGGATCTGACCGGCCACGTTCAGCGCGGGCGAGTCCCGGACGTCGTCCGAGTCCGGCTTGAAGGTGGCGCCCAGCACCGCGACCCGCTTGCCCAGGAACGAACCGCCGCCCAGCGCCTCCCGCGCCATCTCGACCATCTGCCCGCGCCGGCGCATGTTGATGGAGTCGATCTCCCGCAGGAACGTCAGCGCCTGGTCCGCGCCCAGCTCACCGGCGCGCGCCATGAACGCCCGGATGTCCTTGGGCAGACAGCCGCCGCCGAACCCGATCCCGGCACGCAGGAACTTCTTCCCGATCCGGTCGTCGTACCCGATGGCCTCCGCGAGCTTCGCCACGTCACCGCCGGCCGCCTCGCACACCTCCGCCATCGCGTTGATGAACGAGATCTTGGTCGCCAGGAAGGAGTTCGCGGCCGTCTTCACCAGCTCGGCCGTCGGGAAGTCGGTCACCACGAACGGCGTGCCCTCGCCGACCGGGGTCGCGTACACCTCCCGCAGCAGCTTCTCGGCCCGCTCGCCACGCACGCCGACCACGATCCGGTCCGGGTGCAGCGTGTCCTCGACGGCGAAGCCCTCGCGCAGGAACTCCGGGTTCCAGGCCAGCTCGGCGTCGCCGCCGGCCGGCGCGTGCTCGGCGAGGTAGGCGGCGAGCCGGTCCGCCGACCCGACGGGGACGGTCGACTTGCCGACGACCAGCGCGGGACCCTTCAGGTGCGGGGCGAGCGAGGCGATGGCGGAGTCGACGTACGACATGTCGCACGCGTACTCGCCGTGCTTCTGCGGGGTGTTCACGCACACGAAGTGCACATCGCCGAACTCCGCCACCTCGGCCCAGTCGGTGGTGAACCGCAGCCGCCCGGAGGAACCCTCGATCCCGGCCACGTGCCGGCGCAGCAGCTCGTCGAGCCCCGGCTCGTACATGGGGGTCTCGCCGCGCTCCAGCATCGCGATCTTCTCGGGCACGACGTCCAGGCCCAGCACCTCGAAACCGAGCTCGGCCATGGCCGCGGCGTGCGTGGCGCCGAGGTAACCGGTGCCGATCACGGTGATCTTGAGGCTCATGGGTGCTCCCCCTCGGTGACGTCGGTGATGCGGTGCCCGAGCATAGTCGGGCCGCGGGCCGGGCAGTTTTCCCGCTGTCGTCAAGGTCACGTAGGCGGGTCCCGGCCGACGTTTTAAAATTGGGTTACTTAACGGTAATTAGCGTCACTGCGTCTTTGGAGCGTGAGAGACCTTGGCCGGATCGGCTGACTTCGACCTGTACCGCCCGTCCGAGGAGCACGACATGCTCCGTGACGCCGTCCGCTCGCTGGTCGAGGCGAAGATCGCGCCGTTCGCGGCAGCGGTGGACGAAGAGGCCCGCTTCCCGCAGGAGGCGCTCGACGCCCTGGTCGCGAACGACCTGCACGCCGTGCACGTCCCCGAGGAGTACGGCGGCGCCGGTGCCGACGCCCTCGCCACGGTCATCGTGATCGAGGAGGTGGCCCGCGCCTGTGTGTCCTCCTCCCTCATCCCGGCCGTGAACAAGCTGGGCTCGCTCCCCGTGATCCTGTCCGGCGGCGAGGACATCAAGAAGAAGTACCTGACCCCGCTCGCCAAGGGCGAGGCGATGTTCTCGTACTGCCTCTCCGAGCCGGACGCCGGCTCCGACGCGGCTGGCATGAAGACGAAGGCGGTCCGCGACGGCGACCACTACGTCCTCAACGGCGTGAAGCGCTGGATCACCAACGCGGGCGTCTCCGAGTACTACACGGTGATGGCGGTCACCGACCCCACCAAGCGCTCCAAGGGCATCTCGGCGTTCGTCGTCGAGAAGTCCGACGAGGGCGTCTCCTTCGGCGCCCCGGAGAAGAAGCTCGGCATCAAGGGCTCCCCGACCCGCGAGGTCTACTTCGACAACGTCCGCATCCCCGCCGACCGCATGATCGGCGAGGAGGGCACCGGCTTCGCCACGGCGATGAAGACCCTGGACCACACCCGCATCACCATCGCCGCCCAGGCCCTCGGCGTCGCCCAGGGCGCCCTCGACTACGCCAAGGGCTACGTCCAGGAGCGCAAGCAGTTCGGCAAGCCGATCGCCGACTTCCAGGGCATCCAGTTCATGCTCGCCGACATGGCCATGAAGATCGAGGCCGCCCGTCAGCTGACCTACGCGGCCGCCGCCAAGTCCGAGCGCGGCGACAAGGACCTCACCTTCCAGGGCGCCGCCGCCAAATGCTTCGCCTCCGACGTCGCCATGGAGGTCACCACCGACGCCGTCCAGCTCCTCGGCGGTTACGGCTACACCCGCGACTACCCGGTGGAGCGCATGATGCGCGACGCCAAGATCACGCAGATTTATGAGGGCACGAACCAGGTCCAGCGGATCGTGATGGCCCGCAACCTGCCGTAGGGCGTGAACGCGGCGGTGCCGGCATCCCCTCGGGGGTGCCGGCACCGTAGTACGTCCGGGGTGGTGCGGGTGGTCAGTCCCGCACCAGCGGCTCTTCCTCCGCCGTCACCGCCGGGCGGCGGGAGGCGATGACCTTGCGGGCCAGGGCCTTCGGGCTCGTCAGGAAGCCGTAGCCCCAGGACATGTGCATCGTGGCCAGGGCCACCGGGATCTGGAGGCGGGCCTTCAGCGGCAGCCCCCGGCCCGCCGGGAGCGAGCCCGCGGCGATCGCCGCGAGGTATCCGCCCGGGACGACGAGGGCCCACGGGGTCAGGGCCGCGCCCGCCACCAGGCCCGCGGCTATCGCGCAGACCGCCGTGGGCGGGGCGAGGTAGCGCAGGTTGATCGAGCCGGAGTGGTAGCGGGCGACGACGTGGCGCCAGCGGCCGTAGTCCTTGTACTGCTTGGCGAGCGCCTTCACGCTCGGCCTCGGGCGGTACGACACCCTCAGCTCGGGCGAGAACCAGATCAGGCCGCCCGCCTCACGGATGCGGAAGTTCAGCTCCCAGTCCTGGGCGCGGATGAACTCCTCGTTGTAGCCGCCCTGCCGCTCCAGGGCCTCGCGGCGGAAGACACCGAGGTAGACCGTCTCGGCCGGGCCCGCCTGGCCGCCCGTGTGGAAGGCCGCGTTGCCCACGCCGATCTTCGACGTCATCGCGGCGGCGACGGCGTCCTCCCAGGCGTTCTCGCCCTCGGCGTGCATGATGCCGCCGACGTTCTGCGCACCGGTCTCCTTAAGGAGGCGCACGGCGGTCTCGATGTAGTTGGGCGAGAGGATGCCGTGGCCGTCGACGCGGACGACGATCGGATGCCGGGACGCCTTGATCGCGGCGTTCAGGGCGGCCGGGGTGCGCCCGGTCGGGTTCGGGACCGTGTGGACGCGCGGGTCGTCGGACACGAGCTCGGCGGCGATCTCGTCCGTGCGGTCCGTGGACGGACCGAGGGCGATCACGACCTCCATCTCGCCGGCGTACTCCTGCGCGAGGATCGCTTGGACGGCCCCGCGCAGATGCCGCTCCTCGTTGAGGACGGGCATGATCACGGACACAGCGGGGAGCCGCACGTCGGGCTTGGCGTTCATAGGGGGCTCACGTTACCGCGAACGGGGGACAGCTATGCGCGCCACCGGGGCGTGAACGCGGGATGAGGATCGTATCGGCCTACGGTGCTCACGATCCCACGTACGGCCGTCGCCCGGAGGTGTCCCTTGCCCAGCCCGCCACGGTCCCCTGCCCGGCCACAGCGCCGTCCGCAGCCCGCCCACCGCGTGCCCAGACCGCCGGCGCCCCCCGTCCGGCGCCGACGGCCGCGCTGGGCGATGCGTGCGGCAACCACGCTGTCCGTGGTGGTGCTCGCGGCCGCCGGGATCGGGCACGCGGTCGTCAGCAGCCTGGACGCGGGGATCGCCCGGGTCGACGCCTTCAAGGACATGAAGAACCGCCCGCGCGCCGGCCACGGCACGAACATCCTGCTGGTCGGCACGGACGGCCGCGACAAGATCAGCGAGCAGCAGCGGCAGGCGTACCACCTCGGCGGGGCGCCCTGTCACTGCACCGACACGATCATGATCGTGCACATCTCGGAGGACCGGAACCGGGCCACCGTGGTCAGTCTGCCCCGCGACTCCTACGTCGAGGTGCCCGAGCACGTCGACCTGAACTCCGGACAGCGGCACGGCCCGCACCCGCTCAAGCTGAACGCCGCGTACGCGGAGGGCGGCCCCCAGCTGACCGTGCGCACCGTCGAGGGCATGACCCACCTGAAGATCGACCACTACCTGGAGGTCGACTTCACCAGCTTCATGAAGACCGTGGACGTCCTCGGCGGGGTCACGATCTGCACGCCGACGCCCCTGAAGGACTCCTACACCGGCCTCGACCTGACGGCCGGCACGCACACCCTGATGGGCGGGCAGGCCCTGCAGTACGTCCGCTCCCGGCACCTGGACGCGGCCAGCGACCTGGGCCGGATGAAGCGGCAGCAGAAGTTCCTGGCCGCGCTGATCGGGCGAGCCACCTCCTCCGGTGTCCTGCTGAACCCGATCAGGTTCCGGGACGTCACCCGGGCGGTGCTCGGCTCGGTCCGCGCCGACGAGGGCTTCGGCGCCGACGAACTGCTCGACCTCGGGCGGGCGATGCGCACCTTCTCGCCCTCCTCCTCCGAGTTCACCACCGTGCCCATCGGCCAGATGAACTTCCCCGTCAAGGGCATCGGTTCGACCCTGAAGTGGAACCAGCCGGCCGCCGACAAGCTGTTCCAGTCCCTGCGCGACGACAAACCGCTCACCACGGACCGCCCGAAGAGCGCGCCCGCACCGGCGACGGTGGAGGTGGACCCGCACCAGATCAAGGTGCAGGTGGAGAACGGTACGGCCACGAGCGGCCTCGGCAAGCGCGTCGACGCGGCGCTGGCGGCGGCCGGCTTCGCCACCACCCGCCTGCCGGTGGCGGCGGCCGACCACGCCGTCAAGCGCACGATCGTCTCCTACGACCCCCGCTGGGACCGCTCGGCCCGCTCCCTCGCGGCGGCCCTGCCGGGCAGCGAACTGCGGGCGGTGCCGGGGCAGGGGGCCGTGCTGAAGGTCACGGCGGGCGCCGATTTCAAGGCGGTGCGCAAGGTGCGGGTCGCGAACCCGGCCGAGCCGGAGCCGAGTCCCAGTGTGGTGCGGGGGGACGAGGAGCTGTGCTCCGGTACGTAGTGGGTCTGGTGCGGGTGCGTTGTGGCTTGTCGCGCCCACGCGGCGGAGCCGCACGTCAGACACAGCCCCGCGCCCGTGAAGGGGCGCTGCCGTGAACCGGCGTATCAAGTCAGTCCTCGAACCCTTCGGCGATCCTCTGCTCCCGCAGTTCGCGGATTTCGCGGCGGCGCGCCAGGCGGTGGGTGCGGCGGATCTGGGCCTCCTGGTAGCGGCGCCGGTCGCGGTCCGTCTCCGGGACCACCGGCGGCACCCGGCGCGGCTTCCCGTCCGCGTCGACGGCCGCGAACACCAGGTAGGCCGAGCCGACCTGGGTGGGCGGGGAGGACTCGTTCCAGCGCTCGGCCAGGACCCGCACGCCGACCTCCATCGAGGTCCGGCCGGTCCAGTTGACCTGTGCCTTCACATGGACCAGGTCACCGACGCGCACCGGCTCCAGGAAGGCCATCTCGTCCATGGAGGCGGTGACGGCGGGGCCGCCGGAGTGCCGCCCGGCCACGGCCCCCGCCGCGTCGTCGACCAGCTTCATGATCACCCCGCCGTGCACCGTCCCCAGCAGGTTGGTGTCGTTGTGGGTCATGATGTGGCTGAGCGTGGTGCGGGACGCGGACGTGGGCTTGCCCGGGATGTCCGATTCCGTGTCCGTCACCGGATCCGTGGCCTGGTCTGTCATGACCCCCACCTTATGCCGAAGCGACATTCGCGGAATTTGTGTCGGGTTCGCAACAGCACCGCCCTGATTTTCCGACAGCTCTTGTAAGGCACATACCAGCGCCCTGCACACTGGGGCGCATGAATGACTGGCCCGAGGGATGGTCCGACGACAACCGCGGCTCCCGCTCCCGCTACGGACACGGCAGCGCAGGCGAGCAGCCGGAGGGCGCCCGCATGATGCGCCAGGTGCCGCGGCGCGGCCCGGTGCCGCCCGGGCAGCGCTCGTACGGCAACCCCGGCCCGTCGGCGCCGCCGTATGGCGCCGGCGTCCCGCAGCAGCCGTCGTACGTCGACGGCCAGGGCTACGACGACGGTTACGGCGAGTACGACAGCGGCTACAACACCGGGCAGGTCTACGGCGGTCACGGTCACGGCGGTGACGGCCCGACCGGCGCCCCCGCCCGGGCGGCCCGGCCCGCGCCGAACTGGCGGCGGCGGATCAAGTGGACCGCGCTCACGCTGGTGACGGTGCTGATCGTCACATCGGTGGCGACCTATTTCTGGGCCGACTCCAAGCTGCGCCGCGAGGTGGACCTCTCCAAGGTCATCGACCGGCCGGAGACGGGTCAGGGCACGAACTACCTGATCGTCGGCTCGGACAGCCGCGAGGGCATGACCAAGGCGGACGAGAAGAAGCTGCACACGGGCTCCGCCGAGGGCAAGCGCACCGACTCGATGATGATCCTGCACGTCGGCGACAACGGGGACACGCTGATCTCGCTGCCGCGTGACTCGAACGTGGAGATCCCGTCGTACAAGGGCTCGCAGTCCGGGAAGGTCTACCCGGCCACCGGCCGGCACACGAAGCTGAACGCGGCGTACGCCGAGGACGGTCCGACCCTCCTGGTGCGCACCATCGAGTTCAACACCGGCCTGCACATCGACCACTACGTGGAGATCGGTTTCCAGGGCTTCGCGAAGATCGTGGACGCGGTCGGCGGTGTGACCCTCACCATCGACAAGGGCTTCAAGGACTCCTACTCGGGTGCCGACTTCAAGGCCGGCAAGCAGACCCTGAACGGCGAGCAGGCCCTGGCCTTCGTCCGCACCCGGCACGCGTTCGCCGCCTCCGACCTGCAGCGGACGAAGAACCAGCAGAAGTTCCTCGCGGCCCTCGCCCACCAGGTGGCGACCCCGTCGACGCTCCTGAACCCCTTCACGTTCTACCCGACCATGGGCGCCGGCCTGGACTCCCTGATCGTCGACAAGGACATGTCCCTGTGGGACCTGGCGTCGATGTTCTGGGCCATGAAGAACGTCAACAGCGGTGGCGGCACCTCGATGAACATGCCGATCTCCGGTTCCACGGGCGGCAACCTGGTCTGGGACAAGGCCAAGGTCAAGACGCTGGTGGACGAGCTGAAGAACGACCAGAAGGTCACGGTCGCCGGCAACTGAGAACGCTCGGGCCGCCTCAGGCTCAGGCGGTCGCCGCGCCGAGCAGTGCCACATGGGGAAGGGCCAGGCGCCCTTCCCCATCGCCGTCCCTTTCGCGGTCCCCGGTGGAGAACTCGGCGCACAGCCGTTCGTACTCCCGCCGTATGCGTACGACCGTCTCCGGGTCCTGCGAGGTCACGACCAGCCCGACGGTGGCGACCCCGCCGGCCGCGCCGCCCCACCACTCCTCGACGGTCGTCCGGTGGTCCCAGGCCGACTCGGCGGCCTCGGCGCCGGTGAACCCGGCCCCGGTGAGCAGGCCCGCGAGCCCGGCCGTCGTTCGCGGGAAGTCCTCGTCCGCCGCCAGCCTCGGCAGGTACGACGGCGGTACGGCACCGCCCGCCGCGCAGGCCCGCCCGAGCAGGTCCTGCCCGGCCCCGCGCCGGCCGCTCCACAGCGTGAGCGCTAGCCGCCCACCGGGCCGCAGCACCCGCCGCAGCTCGGCGAGCGCGGTGCGCGGCCGGCCGACGTGATTGAGCACGAAGTTGGCGACGACGGCGTCGAACTCGCCGTCCGCGAAGGGCAGTCGAGGCAGCACGGCGACCTCGGCCGGAACGCCCCGCGCCCGGGCGGCCGCGACCATCCCGGGGTCGGCGTCCACGGCCCGCACCCGCGCACCCCGCTCCAGAGCGGCCAGGGCGGCCGTCCCCGGGCCCGTGCCGACGTCCAGGACCCGGGTCCCGGCGGACACCCGGGCGGCGTCCAGCAACTCCGGCACCGGGTGCGCGCACAACAGGGCGAAGCTGTCGGCGTACGCCCGCGCCCGCCCGTCCCACATGGCCCGCTCGGCGGAGTCGAAGGCCTCGGTCGCATCCATGATCGTCATGGGACCAGCTTGCTGTACTCCTCCGACTCCCCTCCCTCTACGACTTCCTGCCCACCCCCCCGAAGTGGGTGACCTCCACCGGCTCTCCGGTGCCCGGCACGGGGCGCCAGCGGGAGCAGGAGACGAGGCCGGGCTCCAGCAGGTCGACCCGGTCGAAGAGGCGGCTCAGGTCGGCGCGGCTGCGCAGGGTCATCAGGGCCGAGCCCTGGCTGTTCCAGTACTCCACGGCCTGCGTCATGGCCTCGCCGTCGACCTCGGTCGTGGGGTGGGAGATCACCAGGTGGCTGCCGGCGGGCACGGCGTCGAGCAGCCGGTGCACGATGGAGACCGCCTCGTCGGTGTCCATCACGAAGTTGAGGATGCCCAGCATGGTGATGGCCACCGGCCGGTCGAAGTCCAGCGTCTCGGCCGCGCCCCGGATGATCTTCTCGGGGTCCTGGACGTCCGCCTCGATGTAGTCGGTGGCGCCTTCGCGTGTGCTGGTGAGCAGCGCGTGGGCGTGGGTGAGGACCAGCGGGTCGTTGTCGACGTAGACGATCCGGCAGGAGGGGTCGACGCGCTGGGCGACCTCGTGCGTGTTGTCGGCGGTCGGCAGCCCGGTGCCGATGTCCAGGAACTGCCGGATCCCCTCCTGCCCGGCGAGATGCCGTACGGCACGGGACAGGAACGCCCGGTCGGCGACGGCCGAGCGGGGCAGCGCCGGCACGAAGCCGAGGATCTGGTCCCCGACCTCCTCGTCCACCGGGTAGTGGTCCTTGCCGCCCAGCCAGTAGTTCCAGATCCGCGCCGAGTGCGAGACGTCGGTACGCAGCCGCGCCACTCGCGCGATGCCCTCGTCCCTCGCTGCTGTGGTGTCATCCGCCATGACGTCTGCTCTCCTCGGCGTGCGCGCTGTTCGCTGTTCAGGACGCGACCAACATAAACAAGAAGGCGCCCCGGAGGGCGCCTTCCTTCAAAACCCCGGCCGCTACCAGCGGTAGGGCCCGTACACGTCCATGCACTGCGAGGTGTCGCCGCCGTTGATCGCGTCCGAGTTGCTCGGCAGGTCGCCGGCCTTCGGCCGGGCCTGCTTGGGGTAGGTGTTCCCCGTCCGCCAGTCCGAGCCGACGACGACCGTGACGCCGGAGACGGCGGTCGACTTCTTCACCGAACTCATCGGGATGCCCATCGACTTCGCCACGGCCTGCGCGTCGCCCTCCAGCTCCGCGCTCGGGTACTGGACGACCGTCTGGTCCTCCGACAGCGTCTCCGAGGTGTCGGAGGTGGCCCGGGTGTAGCCCTGCTGCGCGAGCAGCTCGGCGATCGATCCGGCCCGGTGCGGCACCGCCGCGTCGGTGGAGGTCTGGGTGGCGTTCTGCACCAGCACGCCCAGCCGGGACGCGTCGGTCGACGGCTTCTTGGCCGGCTCGTCCTTGGACTTGCCGTCGTCCTTCGCGGACTTCTTGCCGTTCTTGTCGAAGGCAACGTCGTCGCGGAGCAGCTGCCACATCCTGTCCGCGTTGGGCTTGTCGGGGACGACGTGTTCCTTGTTCAGCGGGTCCTGCACGTTGGGCATCGTCACTGACGTGATGCGGTTCGACGGCACCGACTTCATCTCCATGGCCAGGTCGTAGAGCTTCTTGACCGTGCCGATCTCCTTGGACACCGACAGCGACTTGGTGCCCGCCTCGGCGAGGTCCATCAGATGCCCGGTGTCGGTGAAGACGTTCTGGTTCCGGAGCTTGCGCATCATCGAGTTCAGGTACATGTGCTGGGCGCGGGCCCGCATCAGGTCACTGCCCCAGGCGTGCCGGGTGCGCAGCCACTGCAGGGCCTGCTCGCCCTTCACCGGGTGCGTGCCGGCCGTGAGCTTCAGGCCGGAGCCGCCGTGCACCATCGGGGTGGAGTGGTCCCACACGTTCTGCTTCACGCAGACGTCGACGCCGCCGATGGCGTCCGCCATTCTCACCACGCCCGAGAAGTCGATCGTCATCCAGTGGTCGATGTAGACCCCGGTGAGGTTCTCCCAGGTGGACAGCGTGCAGCCGGCCCCGCCACGGGCCAGCGTGGTGTTGATGATGTCCTCCGTCGCCGGATACACCTTGCCGGACTTCGGGTCCTTGCACTGGGGGATGTGCACCCGGGTGTCGCGCGGGATGGAGACCATGGCGGCGCTCTTGCGGTCCGCGGAGAGGTGGATGAGCATCTGCACGTCCGCGAGCGGCGGAGCGCCGACGCTCTCCTTGGAGCCGCCGAGCTTCAGGTCCTCCGCGGAGTTACGGCTGTCGGAGCCGATCAGCAGGATGTTCAGCGGCGTCTGTCCGGCCGCGTTCGGCGCCGTCTTGCGGGCCTTGGAGTCACCGGCGGAACGTTCACCCTTGCGGATGTTGGCGTTCAGGTGCCGGTAGTAGAGGTATCCGGCGCCGGCCGTGCCGAGTATGACCACCGCCAGCACGGTCGCCGACCAGCGCAGGACGCGTCGTCTGCGCCGCCGGCGTTCGGTCTTCGGTCCTCCCCGCCGCCGTCCGCCGCCGTGCCGTCCGGACCCGCCTGACGGACCCGAGGTCTGCGGCGCGAGCGACATCGTGTCCTCGACCGCAGGAGCCTTCCCCCGCACACCGCTCTGCGTCAAACTCGCTGCCCTCCCCACCTTGCGCCCCACCACGGGCCCGTCCCGCGCTCACTTAGACGCACGAGGAGCCCATTGGGTTACCTACGAAGCGCACTTCACCTTGTCCGCAGTGGACTTGTCGACGTCCGGCGCCTTCGTCGGAGCGGTGAGGGACACGCCCGCACCCTTGAAGTCCTTGCCCAGGGTCAGCGTCATCGCCGGCACCCCCTGGGAGTTGACGACGCTCTTGCCCGGCTTGAGTGCCGTACCGGGCAGGCCCATCAGATCGGCCAGCCGGCGCGCCTGGGGCGCCTGGTCGGGAGCGTACTCCAGCGTGGTCTTGCTCAGCTCCGCCGGAGCGTTGCCCGAGTTCTCCGACTTCAGGACGCCCTCCTGGTTCTGCAGCCACTCCAGGGTCTGCTGCGCGCTTCCGGCGACGGCGCCGCCGTTGAGGATGCGCACCCTGACGTCGGAGGCCGGCGCCTTGGAGCCCTTCAGTCGGGCCGCCGCCGCGTCCTTGGCCGCCTTTTTCTTCTTCTTCACCTCGGTGAAGGAGACGTCGTTCTTGATCGCGTCGAACACCGAGGGGGCCGTCGCGTTGTTGAGGACGACCGTCGCGTGGACCTTCTCCGCCGGGTTGTCCACGACCGGCACCGTGGTGAAGGTCAGGTTCTTCGGGTTGAGCTTGCCCAGCTCCAGACCCAGGTCCTTCAGCTTGCCGATGCTGTCCAGCTTGTCGTCGACCGTCAGAGCCTTGGTGCCCGCCTCGGCCAGTTTCAGCATCTTCGTGGGGCTGGTGAGCGTGGAGTTGCCCTTCAGCTTGCGCATCAGCGCGCTCAGGAACTGCTGCTGCAGGGTGATCCGGCTCAGGTCGCCGCCGAAGCCGACGGAGTGCCGGGTGCGCACGAACGCCAGCGCCTGGTCGCCGGAGATGTTGTGCGTGCCCTTGGAGAGCTTCAGGTGCGAGTCGGGGTCGTCGATGTTGTGGGCCAGACACACCTCGACGCCACCGACGGCCTCGGTCAGCGTCTTGACCGCGTTGAAGTCGGCGACCATGAAGTCGTCCGCCCTGATCCCGGTCAGCTCGGTCACCGTGCGCACGGTGCAGCTCGGCGTCCGGCCGTCCTGGCCGAGGCTCGTGTTGAAACGCACGTTCTGGGTGCCGGGGATGACCTTAGTGGAGCCGTCCGGCTGGGTCGTCGGGCAGTCCGGCACGTTCACGATCAGGTCACGCGGGATGCTCAGCGCCGTCGCGTTCGTGCGGTCCTGGGAGAGGTGCAGCAGGATCGTGGTGTCCGCGTGGCCGACGCTGCCCTTGTCGCCGTAGCCCTCGTTGCCCTTGCCGGTGCGCTTGTCCGTGCCCATCAGCAGGATGTTGATGGCCTGGTCCTTGTGGAAGCCACCGGTGCTCGCGCCGTCGTCGGAGACGGACGTGATGTTGTTGTTCAGGTGCCTGATGTAGAGGTAGCCCGCCGCGCTGACGGCGACCAGCACGAACGCCATGGACCCACCGGTCCACAGCAGTGCCTTCTTGACCCTCGACTTCTTCTTCACCGGCCGATGCCCGCGCCGAGCCGGCGGCACCTCCGGCTCACCGCCGCGCCGGGCCCGGCGCGGTCCGGGCACGTCGGCGCGCGCCGGGCCCGGCTCCTGCGGGTGCCCGCCATGCGGTGCCGAACGGGCACGCGGCACACCGGGGGTGTCCCGGGGACCCGGTCTCCGGGGTCCGGGCACCGGTGACTGCGGTCCGGAAGGGCTCAGTCGCAGTTCGTATTCGCCGGTGACCGGATTGCGTACCCACTGGTCTGCGGGGTCGACATCGTCCGCCCGCCCACGGCCTTGCGCGTCCACGGTTGTCCGATCCTCCGTCGGGGCACGCGGCGCCTTCCCCCTCAAAGGCGCCCGGTTCTCGGTGAAACAGTGCTCGACCGCAGAGAGGACCTCGTGGCCGGGTGCACCGGACCGCTCACACTATCCGGCCAGTTCAGGGAAGAGCGACGCCGGTGACGAATTCCACCTCCCTACAACCGGGCAATCCCTCTCATACCCCTGAACACAGGTTCGTCGCCTTGGCGCTCGTTTTACGAGAAGACTGCTCCCGGCTTACCCGCAGGCCCGCCCGGCGGCCGTGCTGCCGCGGAAGACCGGTACGGGGGAGGGGTCATGGGACGGCCCGTTCGTCCCCTCTTCATACGGAATGTCCTTTGCGACGGCCACCGGCCGGTCCGTGCGCAGCCGCGCGAACAGCGTCCGCGCCCGGTCCTCCACCAACTGGTCGCGATTGGCGTTCGAGGCGTACGGCTCCCTCGGCACCGTCAGGAACTGCACATGTTCGGTGGGGATCTTCCGCAGTCCTCGCACCAACTGGTGCAAACCGCCCAGACTTGCCAGTTTCGGATCCGTGGTCAGCGACGAGGTGGCCGCTTCCAGCACCGGATACAGCTTCACCGGGTTCAGCAGCACGTCGTCGCCGCGCACCGTGTCGACCAGCGCGGCCAGGAACATCTGCTGCCGGTCCATCCGCTCGGTGTCGCTGCCGTCACCGAGCGACTTGCGCGCCCGCACGAACCCGAGCGCCTGCTCCCCGTCGAGCGTCACCGGGCCCGCCGGCAGCTTCAGCTTCGCCGCCTTGTCGTCGATGGGCTCCTTCAGGCACACCCGCACCCCGTCGACGGCGTCCACCATGTCCTTGAACCCGCTGAAGTCGACCACCATGTGATGGTCGACCCGGATGTCGGTCAGCTTCTCCACGGTGCGGATCGTGCACGCCGAACCGCCCGTCTCGAAGGCGTGGTTGAACATGGTGAACGCGGGCGCACTGCGGCTGCCGTCCGGCCGCCGGCAGCCCGGCACGGCCACCATCAGGTCCCGGGGTATGGACACGGCGGTGGCGCTTTGCCGGTCGGCCGCCAGATGCAGCAGGATCGTCGTGTCGGACCGCTCGGTGCCCGAGTCCCGCCCGTACGCGCCGTTGCCGTCCCCGGCCCGCGTGTCGGACCCGATCAACAGGATGTTCTGCGCGCCCCGCACCAGCGCGGTCGGTCGCTCCCGCTCGTACCGGGCGAGTTCCGCGGCCGCCGCGTCATCGGCGGTGATGTTGCCGCTGAGCCGGGCGTACAGCGCCCACCCGGCCCCGGCGCCACCCGCGACGAGCACGACAGCCGCGAGCGCCCCACCCTTGATCCACCGCCGCCGCAGACGCCGCCGCACGTCCTCGTCCACGATGCGGCCCCCTCGCGACGACGTACGAGCGTTCGGTTCCTGCTCCTACGACGATCACCCGGAGGGCGGGGCAAGGCGGACAGTTACTACTCCACCCGGGTGACTGCAGTGCGCCCCGTCAGGGCGCGGGGAACGGCGCGAGGAACCACCACGCACCCGCACCCGCACCCGCCGAGCAAAGCCCAGGCACCCCCTCTCAGCGGCGCACCACACTCACCCGCTCACTCTCGATCCGCCGAGCGACAACCCCCTCGTCCTTCATCGGCAGGTTCCTGCACAGCACCACGGACCCCCCGACAGTCAACGGCGCGAACAGCCCCGCGCTCAACCCCTCCCACGTGTCGTACGGCAGCCCCGACAGCAGCCGGGCCCCCGGCCCCGAAAGACCGAGCGCCCCCGCGTCCGAAGCCGCCCGCTCCACGACCTCTGCCGCGCTGTATTCCGCCCCGGCGACGATCAGCGCCGGCTTCTCGGGATCGACCGGGGCGAACGGGGCGAACCGGTCACCCTGGCCCGGCACTTCCACCGCGTAGTCGACGAACCCGGCCGGGGTCTGCGGGAAGCGCCCGCCCAACGGCCGTAGCGCGAGGGCGACCCGCTCGCCGCGGCAGGCCCGCGCCGCCTCCAGGTCGTCCGGGCCGCTGACGACGACGTTCGCCGCCGACGGATCCCCGGCCATGTCCGCGATCACGCCGACCGACGAACAGGCCAGCAGCCACACCGCCGTCTGCCAGTGCGCCGGCAGCAGCAGGGCGACCCGGTCGCCGGGCGCTGCGGACAACTCGCCCTGGAGGAGGTTCGCGGTCTTGGCCACCCAATTGGCGAAGGTGGCCACGGACAGTTCGACGCGTTCGCCCGTGGCATCGTCGTAGAAGGTCACCAAGGGGCGTCCGGGATCCGCGGCGAACGCGGATCGCAGCAGGTCGGCAGGGGTGTGGTCGGTGGCGTTCACCCGCGCAAGGGTACGCCGGGCCCCGGGCGCGCTGGGGCTGGCGGGGCCACCGGTTCGGCGGAACAGTTTCCCGACGGGCCGTCAGTTCACGGCCGGTTTCCGATGGCCAGATTTCTACGACTATGTCCATGATCATGGGTATGCGTGGATTCCTCACTACCTCGATCGGCGTCACGTGCGCGGCCGTTCTCGCGCTGCCGCTGACGTCGCCCGCGACCGCCGCGACCGTACGGGCGGAACGCACCACCACCACCACCACTGCCGCGCTGACGGCACATGAGAAGCCGGAGGCGGCGGCGCTCCCCGGCAGCACCCGGTCGCTGCCCCTCGTGCCCCTCTCCGGTGAACGCGTCCTGGGCGCCGCCCCCGAGCAGGGCCTGTACCGCGCGGGCGTACGGCGGTTCTCCCTCGTCGGTGTCATCTGGGACGACCCGGACACCGTCCTGCACGGCCGGGTACAGGTGCGCACCCGGTCCGCCGCGACCGGCACCTGGTCCGGCTGGCAGGACATCGACACGCACAACGACGACCACGGGGCCGACCCCGGAACGGCCGACCGGTCCTCCGGCCTGGTGCGCGGGGCCACGGCACCGCTGTGGGTGGGCGATTCGGACGGCGTCGACCTGCGGGTCCGGGCCGCCGCGGCGGATAGGCCGGACAGGAGCCGTACCGGAGCCGGGCGTTCACCCCTGCCCGCCGGACTGCGCCTGCAACTCGTCGACCCCGGCGGGCGGGCGCCGCTTCCGGGCCCGCCCGCCGGCACTCCGCGCGTCGCCGCCGGCACCCGCGGCGACGCGATGGTCGCGACCTCCGCCGCCAACACCGACCTGGTCCCGTACGGTGCCACCGAGATCCCGGCGCTGAGCAGGAGCGCCACCGAGCGGGAACTCGCCCGGCGCGAGGGCGGCGGCCTGCGGGCGAAGCCGTACGTCGGACCCCGGCCGCGCATCGTGACGCGCCGCGGCTGGGGCGCGAACGAGTCACTGCGCAGGGGCGGCTTCGTCTACACGAAGAGGGTCAAGGCCGCCTTCGTGCACCACACGGCCAGCGGCAACAGGTACACCTGCGCGCAGGCGCCCTCCGTCATCCGGGGTATCTACCGCTACCACGTCAAGAGCATGGGCTGGCGGGACATCGGCTACAACTTCCTCGTCGACAAGTGCGGAACCGTCTACGAGGGCCGGGCCGGGGGAGTGGCGAAGGCGGTCTACGGCGCGCACACCCGCGGGTTCAACACCGACAGCATGGGCATCGCCGTGATCGGCAGCTTTGGCTCCGCCAAGCCGTCCCGTGCCGCCGTGAACGCCGTCGCCCGGCTCGCCGCGTGGAAACTCGGCCTCTATGGAGCCGATCCGCGCGGAAAGACGTCTCTCAGGTCGGGGGGTGGCAATCTCTACGCAAAAGGGAAGATCGTACGACTGAACGTGATCTCCGGTCATCGGGACGGGTTCGCCACGTCATGCCCGGGCAAACGGCTCTACGCCAAGCTCGGCACGGCCCGTTCCACCGCGGCCCGCTACCAGGGGCGCTGAGGCGGGGGCGCGCGTTCACCGCCGTCGGGGGAGGACGCGGCGGGGCGAAGTGAGGGCGGCACGGGTGAAAGCGCGTGCCGATCCCTCGGGTCGCCGCGCGGCCGACGGGGGCACCGTCGCACGGTCTGCATACACTGGCCGGCCGAAAAGAGAAGTTCGGCCGGTCCCGGCAGGAAGCAGAGACGACAGGTGACAGAAGCGATCCTCCTGGTCGGCGGCAAAGGAACCCGGCTGCGTCCGCTCACGGTGCACACACCCAAGCCCATGGTCCCGGCGGCCGGCGTGCCGTTCCTCACGCACCAGCTGGCCCGGGCGAGAGCGGCGGGCGTCGACCACATCGTCCTCGCGACGAGCTACCTGGCCGAGGTCTTCGAACCGTACTTCGGCGACGGCTCCGCGCTCGGCCTGCACATCGAGTACGTCACCGAGGACGAGCCCCTCGGCACCGGCGGCGCCATCCGCAACGTCGCCGGGCGCCTGCACTCCGGGCCCGAGGACCCCGTCCTCGTCTTCAACGGCGACATCCTCACCGGGCTGGACATCCGCCGGCTCGTCCACACGCACGCCTCGACCGGCGCGGACGTCTCCCTGCACCTGACCCAGGTGACCGACCCGAGGGCGTACGGCCTCGTCCCCACCGACGACACCGGGCGCGTCCTCACCTTCCTGGAGAAGCCGCAGACGCCGGAGGAGATCGTCACCGACCAGATCAACGCGGGGGCGTACGTCTTCCGCCGCTCCGTCATCGACACCATCCCGGCGGGCCGCCCGGTCTCGGTCGAGCGCGAGACGTTCCCTGACCTGCTGTCCGCCGGGGCCCACCTCCAGGGCATGGTCGACTCCACCTACTGGCTGGACCTCGGCACCCCGGCCGCGTTCGTCCGCGGCTCGGCCGACCTCGTCATGGGGCGCGCCCCGTCCCCGGCGGTCCCCGGCCGCTGTGGTGACCGGCTCGTCCTCCCCACGGCACGGGTCGCGCCGGACGCCAAGCTGACGGGCGGCACGGTGGTCGGCGAGGGCGCGTTCGTCGCCGAGGGCGTGCGGGTCTTCGGCTCCACCATCCTGCCCGGTGCGGTCATCGAGCCGGGCGCGGTCATCACCGACTCCCTCATCGGCAGCCGGGCCCGCGTCGGCGAACGCAGCGTGCTGACCGGGACGGTCATCGGCGACGGCGCGGTCGTCGGAGCGGACAACGAACTCCGGACCGGCGCGAGGGTCTGGTGCGACGCGACCATCCCCCCGGCAGCCCTCCGCTTCTCCTCGGACCAGTAGAAGGCTCACTGCGGGCGCGTCGTGGCTGGTCGCGCAGTTCCCCGCGCCCCTGACGGGGCACGTACATAGCTGCGGGCATGCGTGCCTCCCCCAGTGCCTCCAGGGCCTGGGGGGACCCCCAGGGCGGCACGGGTGGGCGCGCAGCGGCACCCCGCGACGCGGGCCAGTGAAACCCACCCCCGGTCAGCCGCAGCGCAGGGCGGCTACAAACGGCCGATGTCGCCGACAGGCATCCGGGGGGCCCGGCGCGCCGGCGTCCGCCCGCTCAGCAGGATCAATCGCACGGCCCGATGCCGCTGCCCCGCATACGCCTCCAGCAACCGCAGCATCACCGCGTCATCGGCCCCCCGCTCGCCCGCCAGCGCCCACCCCACGATCCCCGGCAGATGCAGATCCCCGACCGTCACCGCGTCCGCCGCCCCATGACTGCGCTGCACGACCTCCGCCGACGTCCACGGCCCCACCCCCGGCACGACCTCCAACCGCGCCTGCGCGGCCTCCGCCGGCATCCCCACCGCCTGCTCCAGCCGCGCGGCGACCCGCACGGCCCGCAGGATCGTCGAGGCCCGCTTGTCATCGACCCCGGCCCGGTGCCACTCCCAGGACGGGATCAGCGCCCAGCTCCGCGCGTCCGGCATCACGAACATCCGTGGCTCACCCGCGGCGCCCACTCCCGCGGGCCCCGGCGCCGGCTCCCCGAACCTCCGTACCAACGACCGCCACGCCCGGTACGCCTCCACGGTCGTGACCTTCTGCTCCAGCACCGACGGAATCAGCGACTCCAGCACCAGCCCGGTACGCGTCAGCCGCAGCCCGGGCCGCCGGTGCCGAGTGACCGCCACCAGCCGGTGCCGGGGCACGAACGCGGCGGGATCGTCGGCGGCGCCCAGCAGCTCGGGCAGCCGCTCCAGCAGCCACTCGGCGCCGGGCCCCCACGCCTCCCCGCGCACCTCACCGCCGTACGCGCGCACCCGCAGGGTCCCCGGGCCGGCCGGTGTCCGGCTGGTACGCCAGACGGACCCGTCGGCCGCCGCCCGGAACGTCGGGTCGCCGGGCCCGCGCCGCAGCGGCCCGAGCACCAGCCCCAGGTCCAGCGGCCCGTCGGGCACATACGTCCGCACCCGCGCCGGCCCGGCCCCCGCATCCGCTTGCCGCGGTATGCCCGCTCCGCCGGGCACGACGACATGGCCCCCGCGCACCGTCGTACGCGTGGGCCGCGGAGCGAAACGTCCTGCCACGGATGAGTCCCAGGGGTGGGTAGGAGTGTTGCCAGACTAACGAGACCGAGCGGCGCGCCCGCCCCGTTTCACCGCACCTCGATGAACACCCCCGCGTCCCGCTCCGCGCGCGGCCGCGGCTCCTCGGCCGGGTGACCGACCGCCACCGCGCCCATCGGGTCCCAGTCCGCCGGCAGCCCGAGCGCCTCGCGCACCACGTCCCGGCAGAACATCGTCGACGACACCCACGCCGAGCCGAGCCGCTCGCCGGCGAGGGCGACCAGCAGGTTCTGCACGCCCGCACCGGCCGCGACCACGAACATCTCCCGCTCGGCACCGTCCCGCCGCGCGTCCCCGTACGTGTGCGCGCCGTCCATGACGAGGCACGGCACGACCAGGTACGGCGCGTGGCGCAGCACGTCGCCGCGCCGGACGCGCCTGGCGACGGACTCCTCGCTCTTGCCGTCCCGCCGCAGGTCCGCGATCCACGCGTCCCGCATCGCGTCGAGCAGCCGTACGCGGGACTCCTCGGACTCCAGGAGCACGAACCGCCACGGAGTGGTGTGGTGCGGGGCGGGCGCGGTCACGGCGGCGGCCACCGCCCGGCGTACGGCGCCGGGGTCGACGGGCTGGTCGGTGAACGCCCGTACGGTGCGCCGCTGGGCGACCGCCTCCCGGACCGCCTCGGAGGTGCCGAGCCGGAACATGTCGTCCCGCGCGGAGCGCACCAGGGCCCGCGCGCCCTCGTCGCCCGACCCGTCCTCCGCGACCACGTGGGACAGTCCGCGCACCACGGCCACCGGCCGCCCGGCCGCCTTGCCCTTGACCAGGTCTCCGGCGGCGGCCAGCTCGTCCGCCGTGGCGACGACGGTGGCGCTCAGCGGATTGCCGTACGCGTCCGTGCCGCCGCGCAGGTCGTCCAGCACGCGCACGCCCGCGGCGCCGATCGCCACGTCGGTGAGGCCCGAGCGCCAGGGCCGCCCGAAGGTGTCGGTGACGACGACGCCGACGCGCACCCCGAGGATGTCCCCCAGGCCGTCGCGGATCGCGCGCGCGGAGGCGTCCGGGGCCTCGGGCAGCAGCAGCACGGTGCCGGCCGGGGTGTTGGAGGCGTCCACCCCGGCGGCGGCCATGACCAGGCCCTGCCGGTTCTCGACGATGCGCAGCGTGCCGCGCCGGGCCACCACCCGGACCGTCTCGGCGTCGATCGCCGCCTCCCGGTCGGCGGCCTCGACGATCCGGCCCTCGGCCTTGGACACGATCTTGGAGGTGACCAGCAGCACGTCCCCGTCCGCGAGGCCGGGCTCGGCTGTGGCGATCAGCTTGGCCAGGTCGTCGCCGGGTCGCACCTCGGGCAGCCCGGCCGGGGCCCAGACCCGGTATCCGGCCCGCTCGCCCGCCCCGCCGGGGGCCGCCGTGCTCATACCGCGCGCACCTCCTCGGCCAGCGTCAGCGCCTCGCGGGCCATCTCGGCGGCCGCGTCCACGTCGGTCATCATCAGCGGTACGGCCCGGCAGCGGATGCCGTCCGCCTCGACCCGCTCGACCACGCCCGCGTCGACGGTGTCGACGAGCCAGCCGTCCAGCAGGCCCGAGCCGTAGTGTTCGGCCACCGCGGCGGCCGTGGACTCCACGCCGACGGCGGCGAGCACCTTGTCGGCCATGCCGCGCACCGGGGCGTCCCCGACGATGGGGGACAGGCCGACGACCGGGACGCCTGCCTCGGCGATGGCCTCCCGGATGCCGGGCACGGCGAGGATGGTGCCGACGGAGACGACCGGGTTGGAGGGCGGGAAGAGGATGACGTCCGCGGCCGCGATGGCCTCCAGCACGCCGGGCGCCGGCTTGGACTGCTCCGCGCCGACCGGTACGACGGCCTCGGCCGGCACCGAGGCCCGCAGCCGGACCCAGTACTCCTGGAAGTGGACGGCCTTGCGCTCCCCGTCCACCTCGACCGCCACGTGCGTCTCCACGCGGTCGTCGGTCATCGGGATCAGCTTCACGCCCGGCTTCCAGCGGTCGCACAGCGCCTCGGTGACCGCGCTCAGCGGATATCCGGCGCTGAGCATCTGCGTGCGCACGATGTGCGTGGCGAAGTCCCGGTCGCCGAGCCCGAACCACTCGGGGCCGGCCCCGTAGGCCGCCAGCTCCTCCTTGAGGTGGAAGGTCTCCTCCGCCCGCCCCCAGCCCTGCTCCTCGTTGATGCCGTCGCCCAGCGTGTACATCACCGTGTCGAGGTCCGGGCATACCTTCAGCCCGAAGAGGTGGATGTCGTCGCCGGTGTTGCCGATGACCGTGACGTCCGCGTCCGGCACGGCCCGCTTCAGACCGCGCAGGAAACGGGCACCGCCGATGCCGCCTGCCAGAACCACAATGCGCATGGCCCCAAGTCTGGCAGGCGGGTACGACAACGCGTCAGGCGGACACCGGCCGCGCCCCGGTGCCGGGCGCGGTGCGGGCCTCGCAGTGCGGGGAGGTGTGCATCGGCATCTCGGTCAGGCCCGGGTAGTACACGTGCAGGCTGACGGCCGGCTCCAGCGAGTCGTTCACCACCTCGTGCACGTACCCCGGCGCGAAGACACGCTGGGCGCCGGCCGCCAACGCGCGCGTGCCGCGTTCGGTGCGCTCGGTGAGCGTGCCCTCCAGGACGGTCAGGACACCGGAGGAGCGGCCGTGGTCGTGGAGCCCGCTGCCCTGCCCCGGCACCCAGGACAGCAGCCACACCTCGTAGCCGGGGCCGGTGCGCAGCCGGTGGTACCAGCGCGTGGTGGCGTCGTACTGGACGAGGTGCGCCCACTGGGCGCGGTCGGCGGCGACGGCGCGGGCCAGGCCGGCGAACTCGGCCACGGTGGCGGGGTGCTCGCGCGGCGGCTGGAGCAGGTGCGGGACTTCGAGGATGTCGCCGGCGATCTGGAGGTCGTTGTCGCTGTTCATGGGGTGCTGTGGTTCCTCGGCGGAGAGTGGGGCCCCGGGGCGGCGGGTTCTGCGGGGGCCGGACGGAGGGTTCTGCGAAGGAGGGAACGACCGAGTCACGCAACAGGACTCGGGGACGGCCGGAGCGGTTCGCTCAACAGCCGGTACAGCGACAACACAGACAGCGCGACCGGGCAGCACCGTGGGACCCGGCGGTGCGGGTCGAGGTGAGTGCCAAGTTCGCGAGCATGCCCACTAGGACAGCGGTTCACACCCGCACTGTCAACTCCACGCCGGTATGTGGGACAGGGTTCACCTCATCAGGTTCATCTGTCAGGTGAAAGGTTTGTTCACTCGCCTACCGGGACACATGGCGTCCATCCGAGCGCTCATGCCTCGCGGAACGTGATCGAACGCGGGGGCGTCCTTCTTCGTACAGAGATCTGTGCGAGGACCGGTGGCCCTGTGGGCCACGGCTGCGTGTCAGGGTTTATGGCGATTTGAACACTTTCCGCATGGCCTTGGTTCCGCAGAGTGAATAACGGGCCCAATAGCAGATCTCGGCTTGACTCGCCCGGAGCAGCACACTTGTAATTTCACTCGTGTCGTTCAGCCGAAATCGGTAACGGCCAGGCACGGGGACGCGAAAGACAGACGAGGGGCGCACATGACCGAGCTGGTGCAGCAACTGCTGGTCGACGACGCGGACGAGGAACTCGGCTGGCAGGAGCGCGCGCTGTGCGCCCAGACCGACCCCGAGTCCTTCTTCCCCGAGAAGGGCGGCTCCACCAGAGAGGCGAAGAAGGTCTGCCTCGCCTGTGAGGTGCGCTCCGAATGCCTCGAGTACGCCCTCGCCAACGACGAGCGGTTCGGCATCTGGGGCGGTCTGTCCGAGCGGGAACGCCGCCGGCTGAAGAAGGCGGCCGTCTGAGCCGCCGACCGGCACAAACCTCGCGAACAGCCCGTCGCCCATGGGTTATCCACAGGCGGCGGGCTGTTGTCGTGCGCGGCCGATAGTGTGGTCGCTCGTCCGAGACGCCTCACCGTCCCCTCGACGCACACGCACGACGCACGAGGAGAGGGAACGCGTCCACCGCAGTCCAGCGAACCGGGGCCCGTACCTCGATGTCCGTGCACAGCCAAGCGGCCGCCCATGACGGAGCCGCCACCCCAGAGTCCCCGCGTCATGTGGTGACCGCGGTCCTCGTCGCGCACGACGGCGCCCGCTGGCTACCCGACGCGCTCGCCGGGCTGCTCGCCCAGGAGCGCCCCGTCCAGCACGCGGTCGCGGCCGACACCGGCAGCGCGGACGACTCCGCCCAGCGGCTCACCGAAGCCCTCGGCGACGGCAACGTGCTGCACCTGGCCCGGCGCACCGGCTTCGGCCAGGCCGTCGAGGAGGCCAACCGCACGGCACCCGTCCTCACCGCGGAGGAACTGCCGTACCTCAAGCGCCCCAGCGGCTGGGACCCCGTCACCCGCTCCTGGCGCGACGACGCCTACGACATGCCCGAACTGCCGTACGGCGAACCCATCCAGTGGCTCTGGCTGCTGCACGACGACTGCGCCCCCGAACCCGACGCCCTCGCCCAGCTGCTCCGGGTCGTCGACACCGAACTCGAACTCGGCCGAGACGACGTGGCCGTCGTCGGCCCCAAACTGCGCGGCTGGTACGACCGGCGGCAGCTGCTGGAGGTCGGCGTCTCCATCGCCAACTCCGGCCGCCGCTGGACCGGCCTGGACCGCCGCGAACAGGACCAGGGCCAGCACGACCACGTCCGCAGCGTGCTGTCCGTCTCCACCGCCGGCATGCTCGTCCGCCGCGACGTCTTCGAACAACTCGGCGGCTTCGACCGCCGGCTGCCCCTCATGCGCGACGACGTCGACCTGTGCTGGCGCGCCCACGCGGCCGGACACCGCGTCCTCATCGCCCCCGACGCCGTCGTCCGGCACGCCGAGGCCGCCTCCCGCGAGCGCCGCACCGTCGACTGCGTCGGCCGCACGGCGGCGTCCCCGCACAAGGTCGACAAGGCCGGCGCCGTCTACACCCTCCTCGTCAACGCCCGTACGGCCGCCCTCCCCTGGACGCTGCTCCGGATCGTCGTCGGCACCCTCCTGCGGACCGTCGCCTACCTCGTCGGCAAGGTCCCCGGACAGGCCGTCGACGAGATCCGCGGCCTGCTCGGCACCCTGCTGCGGCCCGAACGGGTCATCGCCGGACGGCGCAGCCGCGGCACCCCCCAGATAGACAAGGACGAACTGCGGCAGCTGTTCCCGCCGCCCGGCGCGACCATCCGCGCCACCGTCGAACAGGCCGCCGGCAGCCTCTTCGGCGGCTCCGACACCGAACTGGCCGCGGCAGGCCGGCACGGCGGCGCCATCGAGTCCGGGCCCGGCGGCGACGACGCCGACTTCCTGGAGATCGAACAGTTCGCCCGGCTCAAGCGGATCGCCCGCAAACCCGGCCCCGTACTGTTCCTCACCCTGCTGCTCATCTCGCTCGTCGCCTGCCGCGCGCTGCTCGGCGGCGGCGCGCTCGCGGGTGGCGCCCTGCTGCCCGCCCCGGCCGGCGCCGGCGACCTGTGGTCCCGCTACCTGGACGCCTGGCACCCCGTCGGCGCCGGCGGCACCCCGTCCGCGCCTCCGTACCTGGCCGTCGTGGCCACCCTCGCCTCCCTGCTGTTCGGCTCCACCGGACTCGCGGTCACGGTCCTGCTGGTCGGCTCGGTGCCCCTGGCCGGCTTCACCGCCTACTTCGCCTCCCGGCCGCTCGTCACCTCCCGGCTGCTGCGCGCGTGGGCGGCCATCGCCTATGCCTTCCTGCCCGCCACCACCGGCGCCCTGGCCGGCGGCCGCATCGGCACCGCCGTCCTCGCCGTCCTGCTGCCGCTCGTCGCGCGCGCGGGCATCGCCGCCGCCGGACTCACCAGCTCATCCGGTGGACGCGGCAGCTGGCGCGCCACCTGGGCGTACGCGCTGCTGCTGACCATCACCACCGCGTTCACCCCGATCGTCTGGCCCCTCGCGCTGCTCCTCGGCCTCGGCGTCCTCGTGCTGCGCCGCACCGACCCCGTCGCCCACGGCCTGCGGTTCCTCGCCCAGCTCGGCACCCCGCTGCTGATCCTCGCGCCCTGGTCGCTGACCCTGCTGCCGTTCGGCTTCTTCCAGCAGGCCGGCCTGGAGTACGGCTCCTCGGCCGCCTCCGCCACCGACCTGCTCGGCGCCAGCCCCGGCGGCCCGGGCACCGTCCACGGCCTGATGCTCATCGGCATCGTCCTCGCCGCCTTGGCCGCGCTCCTGCGCACCGAACGGCAGCGGGCCGTGCGGACCGCCTGGGCCGTCGCCCTGAGCGGCCTGGTCTTCGCCGTCCTGTCCAACCAGTCCACCTGGGCCGGACCCGCCACCCTCGTCTACGGCGTCGCCCTGCTGGCCGCCGCCGCGCTCGGCGCCGACGGGGCCCGCTCGCGCGTCGCCGAGCAGAGCTTCGGCTGGCGCCAGCCGGTGGCCGCGCTGATCGCCTTCGCCTCGGCCGCGGGCCCGCTGCTCGTCGCCGCCGGCTGGATGCTCGGCGGCGCCGACGGCCCCCTGGAGCGCCGCGACCCCTCCCAGGTGCCGGCGTTCGTCGCCGAGGACTCCTCCACCGCCGACCGGGCCCGCACCCTCATCCTCGACAGCGACTCCACCGCGCGCGTGCGCTACAGCCTCGTCCGCGGCTCCGGCGCCCGCATGGGAGACGCCGAACTCGCCGCCGCCGACGGGCGGAACGCCAGACTCGACAAGATCGTCGCCAATCTCGTCGCCGGCTCCGGCGCCGACCAGGCCGGGCAGCTCGGCGGCTTCGCCGTGCGCTACGTCCTCGTCCACAAGGGCGCGCCCCGCGACATCACCCGCGTCCTGGACGCCACCCCCGGCCTGAGCCGGCTCAGCCAGCAGCGTGGCGGCGCCCTGTGGCGCGTCGACCAGCAGGTGTCCCGCGCGACCATCGTGCCCGCCGGCGGCTCCGGCGCCGCCCGGTCCGTGGCCGCCGGGCCCGTCGGGATCCACACGACGATCCCGGCCGGCGCGAACGGCCGCGTCCTGCGGCTCGCCGACAGCGCCGCCCCCGGCTGGACCGCCACCCTCGACGGCAAGCCCCTGCCCCGCACCACCGTCGACGGCTGGGCCCAGGGCTTCGAACTGCCCGCGAACGGCGGCACCCTGGACGTCTCCTACGACGACCCGATCGGCCACACCGCCTGGCTGTGGGCGCAAGGCGCGCTCGCCCTCGTCCTGGTCGTCCTCGCCCTCCCCGGCCGGCGCCGAGACATCGACGACGACCTGCCCGAGGAGCAGCCGCTGCCCGCCCAGGCGACCGAGGGCGAGGGGCGCCGCGCCCGCCGCCTGCGCGCCCAGGCCGAGGAGGCGGCCGTACCGGAGCAGCCCACGGAGGCGCCCGAGGGCGGCCCCGCCCCCGCCGAGGAGGAGGCCCCGGCCGCCGCCGTCCCGCAGCAACAGCAGTACGGCGACTGGGACACGAGCGGCTACTACGACGGGTACGGCACCGGCCAGTACCCGGCCGCCGGCCAATACGAGAACGGCCGCCAGTACGAGAACACCGGCCAGTACGAGAACACCGGCCAGTACGAGAACACCGGCCAGTACCAGGACGCCGGGCAGTACCTGCCCCAGGGCGGCTACGACCAGTCGGCGTACCAGGCCGATCCCTACCAGGCCGACCCGTACCAGGCGGGCTCCTACGACCCGTACGCCTACGGCGGCACGGCCGAGCAGCAGCCGTACGACCCCGCGGCCTACCAGCAGGGCTACGACCCGGAGTACGACCCCGCCCAGCACCCCCACGGCACCGGCCAGCGCCCCGACGGGAGCCAGCAGTGAACCGCACGACCCTGTCCCTGATCGCCGGCACCGCCGCGCTGGCCGCCGTCACCGCGTTCGCCGCGCTCGACCCGCCCGCCGCGTCCGGCGCGGCCCCCACGGCGGCCGCCCGGCTCCCCGTGGAGCGCACCAGTCTGCTCTGCCCGGCGCCCAGCATCTCGGACATCGCCGAGACCGCGTACACCTCGTTCACGCCCGACACCAAGGGCACGGACAGCAGCGGCAAGGCCGAACTCCAGGCCGCCGCCGAGCAGTCCGCGGACGGCACGGGCAACTCCCAGAAGGGCAAGAGCGGCAAGGGGAAGGCGGACAAGCCGGTGCTCGCGCCGAAGAAGCCCGGCACGCCGGCCACCGGTGACAGCTCCGGCTCCGACGCGCCCGCGCTCCTCGGCACCGCCGACGGGAAGTTCGCGCCCGGCTGGACCGTCCAGGAGACCACCGAGGTCGCCGCCGGCACCGGCCGCGGCCTCCTCGGCGTCAACTGCACCGAACCGGACACCGAGTTCTGGTTCCCCGGCGCCAGCACCTCGGCCGACCGCACCGACTACGTGCACCTCACCAACCCCGACGACTCCGCCGCCGTCGTCGACATCGAGCTGTACGGCAAGGACGGCGCGATCAAGTCCCCGGTGGCGGAGGGCCTCACCGTCCAGCCGCACAGCAGCGAGCCGGTCCTGCTCTCCACGCTCACCGACGAGAAGCAGACCGACCTCACCGTGCACGTGAGCGTGCGCAGCGGGCGGGTCGGCGCGGCCGTGCAGGCCCTGGACGACAAGGGCGGCGGCGACTGGCTGGCCGCCGCCGCGGACCCGTCCCCCGAGCTGGTGCTGCCCGGCATCCCCAAGGACGCCACCGACGTCCGGCTGATCGCCTTCACGCCCGGCGACGCCGACGCCGACCTGAAGGTCCGCCTCGCCTCGTCCGACGGCCTGCTCACCCCGGCGGGCAACGAGACCCTGCACGTCAAGTCCGGTATGACAACAGCGGTCGACCTCCACGACCTCACCCGCGGCGAACCCGGCTCCCTGGTGCTCGCCCCGACCGACCAGGACGTCCCGGTGGTGGCCGCGCTGCGCGTCGTCCGGGGCAAGGGCGCCAAGCAGGAGACCGCCTACATCCCCGCCACCGCGCCCGTCGGCGCCCGTGCCACGGTGGCCGACAACAGCGCCAAGGGCTCGACCCTGTCGCTGACGGCCCCCAGCGGCACGGCCCGGGTCAAGGTGACGGCGTCGGCGGGCAGCGAGGGCGGCACACCGGTCAGCAGGACGTACGCGATCAAGCCGGGCACCACGCAGAACATCGACGCCCCGTCCCCGGCCTCCCTGAAGGGCACCTACGCCCTCACCGTGGAACCTCTGACCGCGACTCCCGTCTACGGCGCCCGCACCCTGTCGGCGACGGAGGAGGGCGTGCCGGGCTTCACCATCCAGACCCTGCCCAGCGACCGGGGGACGGTCGCGGTGCCGCAGGCGGAGGAGGATCTCTCGGTGCTGCAGAAATAGCTCCCGGGGCGGGCTGCCGACGCAGCCCCCGAGGCCGGCGGGGGAGGGGCTCAGTCCTCGCCGTAGCGCGGGTCCACGGTCTCCGGAGTGAGCCCCAGCAGCTCGGCGACCTGCTCCACGACGACCTCGTGCACCAACGCGGCCCGCTCGTCCCGCCCCTTGGTCCGGATCTCCACCGGCCGCCGGTACACGACCACCCGCGCCCGCCGGCCCTCCCGCGCGGGCACCACCCCGCCGAGCGGCACGGCCTCGTCGCTCCAGGTCTCCGTTCCCCGGCCGGCCGGCCGGGGCACCTCCAGCACCACGAAATCGATGTCGGCGAGCTGCGGCCAGTGCCGTTCCAGGCGCTCCACGGAGTCCTGGACCAGGTCGGCGAACACCTCGGCCCTGCTGGCCGCCAGCGGCACCTGCGGCGGCGCGATCGGCCCCCGCATGCCCCGCCCGTGGCGATCACGGCGGCGGGGCCCCGGGCCGGCGGGAGGGGGCGGTACACGGTTGTCCATCACTGGTGAAGCGTAGTCCCCGAGCGGTCCGCCCGCCCGGCTGCACACGGCGACGCGGCCCAGTCCGCACGGTGATCGACCGCTGCTCATCTCTGTCACGGGATGACCATTCCGGCCAACGTCTGGCTCGTTTCCGTAACCCTCCCAGACCCACAACCTCAAGGCAATTGAAGGGATTTGTGCCGGATCATGATCGAAGGCAGCCCGGTACGAGATCCCGCGTCATCCCGTAGACGCAGGTCATCAGGGCGTGTTGAGGACTGGGTGTTAGCCGTTTCACAGGGCGACACGGTGGAGTGACCTGGTGGAGAGTCGTCGCGGCCCGCTCAAGAGTGCGGTACCGTCCAACGTCGTGAGCCCTGTACGTCGCTGTTCGCGCACCGCCTGCGGCCGACCCGCCGTCGCGACGCTGACGTACGTCTACGCCGACTCGACCGCGGTCCTCGGCCCGCTCGCCACCTACGCCGAACCCCACTGCTACGACCTGTGCGCGGATCACTCCGAGCGCCTCACCGCCCCCCGCGGCTGGGAGGTCGTACGGCTCCTCGACGGCTCGGCGCCGGCCCGGCCCACCGGTGACGACCTGGAGGCCCTCGCCAACGCCGTGCGCGAGGCGGCCCGGCCCCAGGAGCGGGTGGCCGAGGCGGGCGGCGGCGGAGGACGCGGCGCGGACCCCATGGAGGTGGCCCGCCGCGGCCACCTGCGCGTCCTGCGCTCCCCGGACAACTGAGACCGGACTGCTGAGACCGGACTGCTGACCGGAAAACCGCACCACGGCGGTCCCTCCGCCGCCCTCTTACCCCTTGCGGGTAGTTTGTGGGCACCCATAGGACATTCAGGAGGGTTGGCCGTGGCTGCTGATCTGTCGCAGATCGTGAAGGCGTACGACGTGCGCGGAGTGGTCCCGGACCAGTGGGACGAGTCACTGGCCGCACTCTTCGGCGCCGCCTTCGCGGAGGTGACCGGAGCGGCGGCGATCGTCGTCGGCCACGACATGCGGCCCTCCTCGCCCGGCCTCACCCGCGCCTTCGCGCGCGGCGCGGCGGAGCGCGGCGTCGACGTCACCGAGATCGGCCTCTGCTCGACCGACCAGCTCTACTACGCGTCGGGCGCGCTGGACCTCCCTGGCGCCATGTTCACGGCCTCCCACAACCCCGCCCGGTACAACGGCATCAAGATGTGCCGAGCCGGCGCGGCCCCCGTCGGCCAGGACACCGGCCTCGCCGAGATCCGCGAACTGGTCGAGGGCTGGCTGGAGTCGGGCGCCCCCGAGCCGTCCGCGGAACCCGGAACGCTCACCACGCGCGAGACGTTGAACGACTACGCGGAACACCTCCGCTCCCTCGTCGACCTGACGTCCGTCCGCCCCCTGAAGGTCGTGGTCGACGCGGGCAACGGCATGGGCGGCCACACGGTGCCCACCGTCTTCGCCGGCCTGCCCCTGACCCTCGTCCCGATGTACTTCGAACTGGACGGCACCTTCCCCAACCACGAGGCCAACCCGCTGGACCCGGCCAACCTCGTCGACCTGCAGAAGCGGGTTCCGGCCGAGGGCGCCGACCTGGGCATCGCCTTCGACGGCGACGCCGACCGCTGCTTCGTCGTCGACGAGCACGGCGACCCGGTGTCCCCGTCCGCGATCACCGCGCTCGTGGCCGCGCGCGAACTGGCCCGCAACGGCGGCTCCGGCACGGTCATCCACAACCTGATCACCTCGCGCACCGTCCCCGAGGTCGTCAGGGAGAACGGCGGCACCCCGGCCCGCACCCGGGTCGGCCACTCGTTCATCAAGGCAGAGATGGCCCGCACCGGCGCGATCTTCGGCGGCGAGCACTCCGCCCACTACTACTTCAAGGACTTCTGGAACGCCGACACGGGCATGCTGGCCGCCCTCCACGTCCTCGCGGCCCTCGGTGGCCAGGACGGCCCCCTGTCCGCCCTCGTCGCCCAGTACGACCGCTACGCCGGCTCCGGCGAGATCAACTCCACCGTCGCCGACCAGGCGTCCCGCCTCGCCGCGATCCGCGCGGCCTACGAGAACCGCGCCGACGTCACCCTGGACGACCTGGACGGCCTCACCGTCTCCGCCCCCGACTGGTGGTTCAACGTCCGCCCCTCCAACACCGAGCCCCTCCTCCGTCTCAACGCGGAAGCCAAGGACGGGGCCACGATGACCAAGATCCGAGACGAAGCCCTCACGATCATCAGATCCTGACCCGGGCCCCCGGCGCCGGCATCCTGCCGAGGCCCCCGGGGCGTCCCAGCACGTCTCAGCCGCACCGATCATGCCCCCGGCGTTTCAGCACGTCTCAGCCACACCGAGCCGCCCGGCTTCCGGCTTTTCAGCACGTCTCGGCCGTCCGAGCCACCCCGCCGCCCCCCTCCCCCCGCCTCCCCCGCTTTTCGGCACCTCTCGACCCACCGAGTCGGGTGGTGGGTGGGCATAGGTCGGGGGCCCAGGGGGCGGAGCCCTCTGGTGGGTGACCGGAGTCCGCCGAGCCCCACCGCACCGGCCCCGCCCAACCCCGCCGCCCCACCCCCACCAGCGGTACGCTGACCAGCACATCCGCACGACAACGCCGTACGCCCCGAAGGGACCCCTCATGCCGCTCGAAGCCGGCCTCCTGGAGATCCTGGCCTGCCCGGCCTGCCACGCCCCCCTGAAGGAGCAGGACACGGAGCTGATCTGTACCGGCCAGGACTGCGGCCTGGCGTACCCCGTCCGCGACGGCATCCCCGTCCTCCTCGTCGACGAGGCCCGCCGCCCCGCGTAGGCGGAGACGCCCGCCGCAGCCCCGCAGGGGGCCGCCCGCGAACCGACGACGCACTCAGGATCCCGGCGACCGGAGGCTGCCGCCCATGCTCGACGAATCGCTGCTCGACACCCCGGACGCCCTCGCCGAGGCCGACCGCCGAGGTCTCCTGCGCGGCGCCGCGGAGGCCGGCGCCCGCGTCCGCACCGCCGCCCGGCACGCCGCCGAGGCCGGCGTCGGCAGCCTGAAGCCCGACGGCCGCCCGCGCGCCGTCCTGATCGCCGGCCCCGGCGCCGCCGCCACCCACACCGCCGACCTCCTCGGCACCCTCGCCGGCCCCGGCAGCCCCGTCACCCGTCTGGCCCCCACCGGCGTCGCCCCGGCCGCGGGCGCCCTGCGCTGGGAACTCCCCGGCTGGGCCGGCTCCGTCGACCTCCTGCTGATCGCCACCCCGGACGGCACCGAACCCAGCCTCGGCCTGCTCGCCGAGCAGGCCTACCGCCGCGGCTGCTCCGTCGTCGCCGTGGCCCCGGCCGGCACCCCGCTCGCCGAGGCCGTCACCGGGGCGCACGGCCTCTTCGTACCGATGGCGACGGCACCGTACGACCACGAGGAACCCGTCGCCGCCTCCTCACCCGGCGTCTTCTGGGCCCTGCTCACGCCGCTCCTCGCCCTCCTCGACCGAATCGGCCTGCTCATCGCGCCGCCCGAGGCCCTGGAGAAGGTCGCCGACCGCCTGGACCACATCGCCGAGGGCTGCGGCCCCGCGATCGCCACGTACAGCAACGCGGCGAAGACCCTCGCCGCCGAACTCGCCGACGCGCTCCCCCTCGTGTGGACGGAAGGCACCTCGGCCGGCCCCGCGGGCCGCCGGTTCGCCGACGCCCTCGCCGAACTCGCCGGCCGCCCCGCCGTCGTCGCCGAACTCCCCGAGGCCCTCGCCGCGCACGGTGCCCTGCTCGCCGGCCCCCTGGCCGCCAGCGCCGACCCCGACGACTTCTTCCGCGACCGCGTGGAGGAGCCGCCCGCGCTGCACGCGCGCGTGGTGTTGCTGCGCGACCGCCCGATCAGCGGCCTCACCGCCGCCTCCGCCGCCCGCGAACTGGCCCTCAGCCACGACACACCGGTCAGCGAACTCGAACCGGAGGAGGGCGGCGAACTGGAGACCCTCGCCGAGCTGATCGCCGTCACCGATTTCGCCGCCGTTTACCTGGCGCTCGCCTCAAGGGCCTGACCTGGCTCCGGGCGACCGGCACCGGCGCCCGCCGAGCACCGTACGTACGGAGACTGAGAAGCCACATGGACCGCCTCGACAACACCGTCCGCCCCTACGCCTGGGGTTCCCCCACCGCCATCCCGCAGCTCCTCGGCGTCGAGCCGACCGGCGAACCGCAGGCGGAGATGTGGCTGGGTGCGCACCCGGGCGCACCCTCACGCACCGCGCGCGGGACGCTCGTCGAGGTCATCGAAGCCGATCCCGAGCGCGAACTAGGCGCGGCCGCGGTCGCGAAGTTCGGCCCGCACCTGCCGTTCCTGTTCAAGATCCTCGCCGCCGGCGCCCCGCTCTCCCTCCAGGTGCACCCCGACCTGGAACAGGCCAAGGAGGGCTACGCCGAGGAGGAGCGGCGCGGCATCCCCGTGGACGCACCGCACCGCAACTACAAGGACGCCAACCACAAACCCGAACTGGTCTGCGCCCTCACCGAGTTCGACGGCCTGTGCGGCTTCCGCGACCCGCTGGAGACGGCGGCCCTGCTCGACGGACTCGGCGTGGCCTCCCTCAAGCCGTACGCCGACCTGCTGCACGCGCACCCCGAGGAGGCGGCCCTGCGGGAGGTCCTCACCGCCGTCCTCACCGCCGACCCCGCCGACATGGCCCGCACGGTCACCGAGACCACCGCCGCCTGCGCACGCCTCGGCGGCGACTACGCCCCGTACGCCGACCTGGCCCACCACTACCCGGGCGACCCCGGCGTCATCGCGGCCATGCTCCTCAACCACGTCCGCCTACAGCCCGGCGAGGCCCTCTTCCTCGGCGCCGGCATCCCGCACGCCTACCTCACCGGACTCGGCGTCGAGATCATGGCCAACTCCGACAACGTCCTGCGCTGCGGCCTGACCCCCAAGCACGTCGACGTGCCCGAACTCCTGCGCGTCGTCCGCTTCGAGGCGAGCGACCCGGGCGTGCTGCGCCCCGAGGCCTCCCCGGACGGCGAGGAGGTCTACGAGACGCCGATCGACGAGTTCCGGCTCTCCCGGTACGTCCTCCCCGCGGGCGGCACCACCCACGACATCACCCTGGACACCCCGCAGATCCTGCTCTGCACCGCCGGTGCCGTCCGGGCCGGCGAACACGGGCTGACGCCGGGCCGGTCGGTGTTCGTCCCCGCCGGTGAGAAGGCCGAGGTGTCGGGCGAGGGCACCGTCTTCCGCGCCACTGTGATCGTATGACCGGGGTTGTGGACACCTGACGCCCCGCGGGCCGGCCGGGCTGCAAGAATGGCCCACCGGCCCCGGCAAAGGCCGGGCAAAGACGACCGCCGCACGGCGTGGACGGACGAGGCGAAGGGACAACGCGGACAGATGAGCGCGTCAGGCGGTACCAGGGCGATCGTGGCGGCACTGGGCGCCAACCTCGCGATCGCGGCATCGAAGTTCGTGGCGTTCGCGTTCAGCGGCTCCTCGTCGATGCTCGCCGAGGGCGTCCACTCGCTCGCCGACTCCGGCAACCAGTTCCTGCTGCTCATCGGCGGCAAGAAGGCCCAGCGCGAGGCGACCCCCCAACACCCCTTCGGTTACGGCCGCGAGCGCTACATCTACGCCTTCCTCGTCTCGATCGTCCTCTTCTCCATCGGCGGCATGTTCGCCGTCTACGAGGGCTTCGAGAAGATCCGCCATCCGCACGAAGTGGAGCACTGGTACTGGCCGGTGGGCGTCCTCGCCTTCGCGATCATCGCCGAGGGCTTCTCGTTCCGCACCGCCATCAAGGAGTCCAACGAGCTGCGCGGCAAGCTGTCCTGGGCGCAGTTCATCCGCCGCGCCAAGGCACCCGAGCTGCCCGTCGTCCTGCTGGAGGACTTCGGCGCCCTGATCGGTCTCGTCCTCGCCTTCGGCGGCGTGGGCCTGTCCCTGCTGACCGGCGACGGCGTCTGGGACGGCATCGGGACCGTCTGCATCGGCGTCCTGCTCGTCCTCATCGCCCTCGTCCTCGCCGCCGAGACCAAGTCGTTGCTGCTCGGCGAGGCGGCCGGCGCCGACGTGGTCCAGCAGATCGAGACCGCGACGGTCGACGGCGACTCGGTCACCCGGATCATCCACATGCGCACGCTCCACCTCGGCCCCGAGGAGCTGCTCGTCGCCGCCAAGATCGCCGTCCGGCACGACGACACCGCCACCGAGGTCGCCCAGGCCATCGACGCGGCCGAGGCACGCATCCGGGCCGCCGTCCCCATCGCCCGCGTCATCTACCTGGAGCCGGACATCTACAGCGAGGCCGAGGCCGCCAAGGGCCCCGACCCGGAGGCCACCCCGGGCGGCCCGGTCCCGCACCCGGCCGGCCACTGAGCCCCGACGTCGGGCCCCCGCTCCCGGTGGGCGGGAGGCTGTCCCGGCCGGGTCATCCCGGCCGGGTCATCCCGGCTGGGTCAGACCGGCCGCACCGGCCAGGGCACCGGCGGCGCGGGCGGCACCGTGCTCCGCCGTACCACCAGGGCGCCGATCCCCAGCCCGATGCCGGTGAGGACCAGCACCCCGCCGCCGAGCAGCCCCGCGACCAGCAACAGCACGGGGCCGCGGCCGTCGGTCACCTTCCCGCGCACCGCCGACACGGGCACCGTCCCGCCGTGGTCGGAGGCGAAGAAGCGGGAGTCCCGCGCATCGTCCCGGTGGTCACCGAGCAGGAACAGCCGGCCCCGCTCCACCTTCACGTCGTACGAGTGGTGCGCCCCGTCGGCGTCGCCCCGGCTGACGTAGGGCTCCTCGACCGGCTTCCCGTTCACGGTGACCCGCTCCTCGGAGCCCACCCGCGTACAGCACGCCACCCTGTCGCCGCCCACCCCGATCACCCGCTGCATGACGACGGCGCTGGTCCCGTAGCGGTCCGGCATCGAGAACATCACCACGTCACCGCGCCGCACCTGGCTGCCGTCCATCCGCTCCCAGACGACCCGGTCACCCGGCTCGTAGGCCGGCTCCATGCTCCGGCTCGACACGGTGCCGCCGCCGTAGGCATGCCGCCCGTACCCGAACGCACCGACGGCCAGTACCAGCCCCAGCACCCCCACGACCAGCGCCGCCACCCCGAGTCCCCGCCCTCTGCCCGCCATGTCCGTCCTCCCCGGCCGCCCATCGACCGCTGCGGACAATAGCGGCCGGCCACCTGGAAGCCGGCGCGGCCCTCCCTCGATCGGTGGGAACTGTCCGGAGGCGGACTGGGGGCGTCGGTGCCGTCCGGTGTAGCTTGGGACGGAGCCAGACGTCGCTGCTGATGGCGGTCGGGCGGTCCCGGTGCGGACCGGCCGAGGGAGAGAGGGCCTCCGACGGACTGCGCTGCGCGCATGTGGGCATGCCTGTGTCCTCTTCCCGGGCACTCCTGTGTCCGCCGCCGCGCAGACCAGCCGTATCCACCTCGCCCCGATCCCGAGGAGTAGCTCGCAATGACGACTGTCGAGAGCCGACAGGACTTCAAGGTCGCCGACCTCTCCCTGGCCGTGTTCGGCCGCAAGGAGATCACCCTCGCCGAGCACGAGATGCCCGGCCTGATGGCGATCCGCAAGGAGTACGCCGAGGCCCAGCCCCTGGCCGGCGCCCGCATCACCGGCTCCCTGCACATGACCGTGCAGACCGCCGTGCTCATCGAGACCCTGGTCGCGCTCGGCGCCCGCGTCCGCTGGGCCTCCTGCAACATCTTCTCCACGCAGGACCACGCGGCCGCCGCCATCGCCGTCGGCCCGAACGGTACCCCGGACAACCCGCAGGGCATCCCGGTCTTCGCCTGGAAGGGCGAGTCGCTCGAGGAGTACTGGTGGTGCACGGAGCAGGCGCTGACCTGGCCGGACAGCGCCACCGGCGGCCCGAACATGATTCTGGACGACGGCGGTGACGCCACCCTCCTCGTCCACCAGGGCGTCGAGTACGAGAAGGCCGGCGAGGTCCCTGCCGTCGACACCGCCGAGTCCGACGAACACCGCGTCATCCTCCAGCTCCTCCACCGCACCCTGGGTGAGAATCCCCAGAAGTGGACCCAGCTCTCCTCCGAGATCCGTGGGGTGACGGAGGAGACGACGACGGGTGTGCACCGTCTGTACGAGATGCAGCGTGACGGTGTCCTGCTTTTCCCGGCGATCAATGTCAACGACTCGGTGACGAAGTCGAAGTTCGACAACAAGTACGGTTGCCGGCATTCCCTGGTGGACGGCATCAACCGTGCGACGGACGTCCTGATCGGCGGGAAGACGGCCGTGGTGTGCGGGTACGGCGATGTCGGCAAGGGCTGTGCGGAGTCGCTGCGGGGTCAGGGCGCCCGGGTGATCATCACGGAGATCGATCCGATCTGCGCGCTGCAGGCGGCGATGGACGGCTACCAGGTGACGACGCTGGACGAGGTCGTGGAGACGGCCGACATCTTCGTGACCACGACGGGTAACAAGGACATCATCCTTGCGTCGGACATGGCGCGGATGAAGCACCAGGCGATCGTGGGCAACATCGGTCACTTCGACAACGAGATCGACATGGCCGGCCTGGCGAAGATCGACGGGATCGTGAAGGACGAGGTCAAGCCGCAGGTCCACACGTGGACGTTCCCGGACGGCAAGGTGCTGATCGTGCTGTCGGAGGGCCGTCTGCTGAACCTGGGCAACGCGACCGGGCATCCGTCGTTCGTGATGTCGAACTCGTTCGCGGACCAGACGCTGGCGCAGATCGAGCTGTTCACCAAGCCCGACGAGTACCCGATCGGCGTGTACGTGCTGCCCAAGCACCTGGACGAGAAGGT
>NZ_JBEYVS010000008.1:0-217322 GCF_040644095.1 Streptomyces sp. NPDC047028 | reverse complement strand
AACGGTCGCTTCCTTTGTACTCACCCTCTCGGGCTTTCCTCCGGGCGCTTCCCTTCGGTCTTGCGTTTCCGACTCTATCAGATCCTTTCGGCGTCCGATTCCCGGTCGGCGGGATTTGCCTGGGGGTTTTCGGCTTTCGCCGTCGCCCTTTCGACATTCACTACGTTAGCCGATTCCCTCGGCAACTCATAATCGAGTCTCACGAGTTCGAATTCGGGCACGCGGGCGCGCCGAAAACGACCCCGGTGGGGGGTGGTAGCTAGGTAGTGGGTTGGCCGCTCCGGCTGCTGGCGATCGCCGTACCCGGTTCAGCGGCTCGGGCTACATTACGCACCTCGCAAGGCCGCGTCAACTTCGGCGGCGCCTGGGCACGTGCGCCCGATACGGGCTCACCGTCGGGTCGTTGGCGATCCAGAACCGCCACGGGTGGATCTCCCCGTCACCGCCCTCGCCGGCGACGCCGGTGCGAGGACCGTTGCGTACCTGGTCGCGGGGTACGGCCGTGCCGGTCAGCATCCTCAGGGGTGTCTCGTCCGCGGCGCACGCGTCGGTGCCGTCCAGGGCCCGGTCGATGCCCAGGGCCGTGGCCAGCCGGGCCGGGCCCTTGGCCAGTTCCTTGTCGTTACGGGCCGAGAGCCGGCCTTTGCGGGCGGGCTCGACGCCCTCGATCACCTCCCCGGCCCGGAGCAGGACCGCGCTCGCCCGGCCCTCGGGGCCGCAGACGAGGTTCATACAGTGCCACATGCCGTAGGTGAAGTAGACGTACACATGTCCGGGCGGGCCGAACATCACGGCGTTGCGGGGCGTCTGGCCGCGGTACGCGTGGGAGCCGGGATCGTTGGGGCCGTCGTACGCCTCCACCTCTGTCAGGCGTACGGCGATCGGGCCGTCCGGGGTCGTCCGGACCAGGACGCGGCCGAGGAGGTCGGGGGCGACCTCCAGAACGGGGCGGTCGAAGAACTCTCGGGGCAGTGGCGTACGGTCCGGGGGCGCGATCATGCCGTCCGAGGGTAGTCCAGACGGGTCAGCGCAAGGGCGGAACCGGTGGCGGCTGGATCGCGTTTGTACGGGGCGAGGGTCCATTCGTAAAGGGAGAGTCAATGGCGTTCAAGAAGCTGCTCGCGAGCCTCGGTGCCGGCGGTGCCTCGGTCGAGACCGTGCTGACCGAGGTCAACGTCGTCCCGGGCGGGGTGGTCCAGGGCGAGGTCCGGATCCAGGGCGGGTCCGTGAACCAGGACATCGAGGCGCTGTCCGTCGGCCTGCAGGCGCGGGTCGAGGTGGAGAGCGGCGACGAGGAGTACAAGCAGAACATCGAGTTCACGAAGGTGCGCCTCGGCGGTGCCTTCGAGCTGCAGTCGGGGGCCGTGCACGCGGTGCCGTTCGGGCTGGAGATCCCCTGGGAGACGCCGGTCACGATGATCGACGGGCAGTCCCTGCGCGGGATGCACATCGGCGTGACCACCGAGCTGGAGATCGCCCGCGCGCTCGACTCCACCGACCTGGACCCGATCAACGTGCACCCGCTGCCGGCGCAGCAGGCGATCCTCGACGCCTTCATCCAGCTGGGCTTCCGTTTCAAGAACGCGGACATGGAGCGCGGGCACATCCGGGGCACGCGTCAGCGGCTGCCGTTCTACCAGGAGATCGAGTTCTACCCGCCGTCGCAGTACCGGGGCCTGAACCAGGTCGAGCTGAGCTTCGTCGCCGACGAGCACGCCATGGACGTCGTCCTGGAGATGGACAAGAAGCCCGGCCTGTTCAGCGAGGGCTCGGACACCTACCGCTCCTTCCAGGTGGGTCTGCACGACTTCCAGGGGACCGACTGGGCGGCATACCTCAACCAGTGGCTGTCCGAGGTCGGCAGCAGGCGCAACTGGTTCTAGGCTCGGTTCCACCGAACGGAATCGATCAGGAGGTACCGAGGTGACCGAGCTCAAGCGGCGGCCGCTCCCCCACGACTTCCACCCGCCCGTGCCGTCGTTCACGGTGACGAGCACGGACGTCGAGGAGGGCGCGACGCTGGGGAGCGCCCAGGTCCACGCGGAGGGCAACACCTCGCCGCAGCTGCGGTGGGAGGGCTTCCCGCCCGGGACCAAGAGCTTTGCCGTGACCTGCTACGACCCCGACGCGCCGACGGGCAGCGGGTTCTGGCACTGGGTCCTGTTCGACATCCCGGCCTCGGTGACCGAGCTGCCGGCCGGTGCGGGCAGCGGCAAGTTCGAGGGGCTGCCCGAGGGTGCCGTACACGCGCGGAGCGACTTCGGGTCGAAGGAGTTCGGCGGGGCTGCTCCGCCGCCCGGGGACGGTCCGCACCGGTACGTCTTCACGGTGTACGCGGTGGACCAGGAGAAGCTCGGTCCGGACTCGGACGCCTCTCCGGCCGCCGTCGGCTTCAACCTGCGGTTCCACACGATCGGACGCGCCCAGCTGATCGGTGAGTACGAGAATCCGGGTGAGGGCTGAGCCGACCCGGCCCCGTCGAACATCGGACGTTCATAGAACGTTTGCCCGCCTCTGGTCCTGGAAGTGATCAGAGGCGGGCATTTTTTTATTGCGTTGTCCATCTCGGCGCGCCCGTCCAGAGTTGATCCAAGCCCGCCTGGGGTGGGCAGGTGCACATGGGAGGTGGGCTGGATGCGTGACACGTTGGTCCTCAACGCGAGCTTCGAACCGCTGTCGACGGTCACTCTGAACCGTGCCGTCGTGCTGGTGCTGCAGGACAAGGCGGTCGTCGAGCAGGCCCACCCCGAGCTGCGGATGCGCGGTGCCGATCTCGACATACCCGCGCCCCAGGTGATCAGGCTGTGCAGATATGTACGGGTGCCGTTCCGAAGACAAGCGCCGTGGTCGAGGCGGGGTGTGCTGGTCCGGGACCGGCACCGGTGCGCGTACTGCGGGCGCCGGGCCACGACGGTGGACCATGTGGTACCGCGGGCGCAGGGCGGCCGGGACACGTGGCTGAACACGGTGGCGGCGTGCGCGGAGGACAACCACCGGAAGGCGGACCGGACTCCGGAGGAGGCGGGGATGGCGTTGTTGCGGGCGCCGTTCGAGCCTACGCCTGCCAATGCGATGTTGCTGTCGCTGGGGGCCGAGGAGTTCGGGGCCTTGCCTGGATGGTTGGTTGGGGAAGCGGCGTAGGCGCCTGCCTGGTTCTGTTCGTCGTCGGACGCGGGTCCGTTGTGGCTTGTCGCGCCCACGCGGCGGAGCCGCAATGTCGATACGGCCCCGCGCCCCTTGCGGGGCGCTGTGGGAACCTGCGTTGAGTGGTCGCCCCTAGTCGATGCCCGGCTTTTCGTAGCGCTGGGGGGTCGTGCCGGTGTTCTGGGGCGGGACCGTGGGATTGTTGCCGCCGTTGCCGCCCTGGCCGCCGCCCCCCAGGGGGCCGAAGTTGCCCATAGCTCCGGAGAGGCCCTTGAGGGCGTCGCCGATTTCGCTGGGGACGATCCAGAGCTTGTTGGCGTCGCCCTCGGCGATCTTGGGGAGCATCTGGAGGTACTGGTAGGACAGGAGCTTCTGGTCGGGGTCGCCGGCGTGGATCGCCTCGAACACCGTGCGCACGGCCTGGGCTTCACCCTCGGCGCGCAGGGCCGCGGCCTTGGCCTCACCCTCGGCGCGCAGGATCTGGGATTGCTTCTCGCCCTCGGCGGTGAGGATCGCCGCCTGGCGGGTGCCCTCCGCGGTGAGGATGGCGGCGCGCTTGTCACGGTCGGCGCGCATCTGCTTCTCCATCGAGTCCTGGATGGAGGTCGGGGGTTCGATGGCCTTCAGTTCCACGCGGTTGACGCGGATGCCCCACTTGCCGGTGGCCTCGTCGAGGACGCCGCGCAGGGCCGCGTTGATCTCCTCGCGGGAGGTCAGGGTGCGTTCGAGGTCCATGCCGCCGATGATGTTGCGGAGCGTGGTGACGGTGAGCTGCTCGATGGCCTGGATGTAGCTGGCGACCTCGTAGGTGGCGGCCCGGGCGTCGGTCACCTGGTAGTAGATGACGGTGTCGATGTTGACGACCAGGTTGTCCTGGGTGATCACCGGCTGCGGCGGGAACGGCACGACTTGTTCGCGCAGGTCGATGCGGTTGCGGATGGTGTCGATGAACGGGACCACGATGTTCAGGCCCGCGTTCAGCGTCCGCGTGTAGCGGCCGAAGCGCTCGACGATGGCGGCGCTCGCCTGTGGGATGACTTGGATGGTCTTGATCAGGGCGATGAAGACCAACACCACCAGGATGATCAAGACGATGATGACCGGTTCCATCGTCGCTCCCCGTACCCTTCTCCGCTTCGGCGCCTTCGGCAGATCTTATGGCTGTTGAAGATCTTGCTGGTCGAGTCTGACAGACCGTCGTGCAACTCGTGGGTCAGATGGGCGAGATGACTCGGATGACTCCGGCCGTCTCCGGATGGCTCAGATGACGATCGCGGTGGCCCCCTCGATGTCCACGACGTCCACTTCCTGCCCGACGTCGTAGGCGCGGCCGGTGTCGAGGGCGCGGGCCGACCAGACTTCCCCGGCGAGTTTGATACGGCCGCCCGAGGCGTCGACGCGTTCCAGTACGACGGCCTGTCTGCCCTTCAACGCGTCCACTCCGGTGGCGAGTCGGGGGCGCTGCGCGCCGTGCCGTACGGCGATGGGCCGGACGACGGCGATGAGGGCGACCGAGACGACGACGAAGGTCAGCACCTGGATCACGGCGTCGAAGCCGAGACCCGCGGCGATCGCGGCGGCGACGGCACCGGCGGCGAGCATGCCGAACTCGGGCATCGCGGTGACCACGAGGGGGATGCCGAGCGCCGCCGCGCCGACGAGCCACCACACCCATGCGTCGATGCCGTTCACACGGCCATGGTAGGTCCGCGGGTTGACGGCCGACAGGGCGCGTGGGCGCGGGCGTCAGGCCATCGGGAGGCCCTGCGCGGTCCAGCGCTCGCCGACCTGCTCGACGACGAGCGGGAGGCCGAAGCAGAGGGAGAGGTTGCGGGAGGTGAGTTCCAGCTCGATCGGGCCGGCGGCGAGGACCTTGCCCTGACGGATCATGAGGACGTGGGTGAAGCCGGGGGCGATCTCCTCGACATGGTGGGTGACCATGATCATGGAGGGGGCGATCGGGTCGCGGGCGAGCCGCCCGAGGCGGCGGACCAGGTCCTCGCGGCCGCCGAGGTCGAGGCCGGCGGCGGGCTCGTCGAGGAGGAGCAGTTCGGGGTCGGTCATGAGGGCGCGGGCGATGAGGGTGCGCTTGCGCTCGCCCTCGGAGAGGGTGCCGAAGCGGCGGTCGAGGTAGTCGCTCATGCCGAGGCGGTCGAGGAAGGCGCGGGCCCGCTGCTCGTCGACGTCCTCGTACTCCTCCTGCCAGCCGGCGGTCATGCCGTAGGCGGCGGTGAGCACGGTCTGCAGGACGGTCTGGCGCTTGGGGAGCTTCTCGGACATGGCGACGCCGGCCACGCCGATGCGCGGGCGCAACTCGAAGACGTCGACCTTGCCGAGGGTGTCGCCGAGGATGGTGGCGGTGCCCTTGCTGGGGAAGAGGTAGCTGGAGGCGACGTTCAGGAGGGTGGTCTTGCCGGCGCCGTTGGGGCCGAGGATGACCCAGCGCTCGCCCTCCTTCACCGACCAGGAGACCTGGTCCACCAGAGCCCGGCCCTCGCGGACCACGGATACGTCCTGAAGCTCCAGAACATCGCTCATGAGCGCGTTGTCTCCCCTTGCAGTGTGGCCGGTCTCGGCTGTCGCGTACGCCTGTGGCTCGGTCCGCCGCGCCGGTGGGCGCAGCCCTTATGAAATCTACGCCACGCGTGCGCGGCTCCCATCCATCGGTCCGGTCCTTAGGGTGGGGGCATGCTCTCGGAACCGCGTTCAGGACGCCTTGCCGCTTGGGGAAACGCCCTTTTGGCCGGACTTGTCTCTCCGGATGACGCCGTGCTCGCCATTGTGGGTGAGGACGCGGTGCACCGGGTGGAGGGGCTGCCCGGTGAGTCCGCCCAGGTCGGGATGTCGCTGGCGCTGGGCCGGCTGCGGGCGCTGGGGGCGACGGGGCTGCGGGTCGCGTTGCCGGCGCCGGGGCATCCGCTGGGGTTGAGCGGGCCACCGCCGTTCAATGCGCGGGCGCTGGAGGCGGAGGAGGCGGTGGTCTGCTTCGGGGCCGCGTTCGGGATGGTGCCTGAGGTGTACGAGGCCGGGCCCGAGGGTGATGTGCACGTCGAGGTGGTGTGGCACTGTCTGCCGGTGCGGGAGGCGCCGCCCGCGGACGTGCCGTCGCTGGGCGAGGCGGAGCGGGAGCTGGCGGAGGCCCTGCGGGAGGCGACCGAGGTGCTGTCGAAGCTGGATGTCGCCGGGTCGGGGCCGGTGGCGGAGGCGGCGATCGACGCGTATCGGGCGCGGGCCGAGCGGGGGCGGGGGGAGGAGGTGCTGGCGCCCGGGTATCCGCCGCGTGCGGTGCGGGTGTTGGAGCTGGCTCAGCGGGTGGGGCTGCTGGTGTCCCTGGCGTACGGGAATGGGCACGGGGGTGCGGTCAGCTCCGCGGAGATGGCCGCTCGGGCGGAGGCGCTGCGGCCGGTGGAGCGGACGGCTCGGCGGGCGCAGGTAGCGGCGTACAACTCCGTTGTGGAGGAACGGGAGCGGCGTTCGTAAGGTGTCGTGAGCTGTGGCTGGGCAGGGTGGGTCACGCTTACCGGCGCCGGCAGGGTGCCGTTGCGCCCACCCGTGCCGCCCCTTGCGGCAACGCCTGCCCGCAGCTGCGTAAGCCACGACGCGGCCGCAGGCCTCCCGTGGAGCGGGAGGCCTGCGGCCGGTGCGTGTCAGTGGTTGAGGCCCAGGTTGCCGAAGGCGGGGTTCAGCGCGCCGATGACGCTCACGCTGTTGCCCACGGCGTTCACCGGGACGTGCACCGGGACCTGGACGAGGTTGCCGGAGGCGACACCGGGAGAGCCCTGGGCCGCGCCGTCGGCCCAGGCGCCGCCCGCGGCGGACGCCATTCCCGCACCGGCGGCCATCAGGCCCCCCGCCACCAGCGTCACGGCCGCCGCCTTCTTCAGGTTCTTCACTTTCAGCCCCTCCTAGGTGTTCACCGCGGCAGGTGCGCCGCGGCACGCACTGGAGAACGGCGGAGATCGCCGGAGGATGCGCCATCCGGGTGACATTCCCACGACGGTATGAATCTCAGCCCGTCACACCGTGACGTACGGCCCAAAGCGCCGCCTGGGTACGGTCCGCCAGGTCGAGCTTCATCAGGATGTTCGACACGTGCGTCTTGACGGTCTTCTCGGACAGCACGAGCGCGCGGGCGATCTCCCGGTTGGAGCGCCCGTCGGCTATCAGCCCGAGCACCTCGCGCTCCCGGTCGGTGAGGGAACTCCCCCGCCCCTGACCGGAGTTGTTCTCCTCCTGGGACAGCAGGGCGCCCGCGACCTCGGACTGGAGCAGGATGTGCCCGGCGTGCACGGAGCGGATGGCGCCGGCCAGGGCGTCGGGGTCCACGTCCTTGTACACGTACCCGGCGGCGCCGGCCCGCAGCGCGGGGACGACCGTGCGCTGCTCGGTGAAGCTGGTGACGATCAGCACGCGCGCGGGGTTGTCGAGCTCGCGGAGCCGGCGCAGGGCGTCGATGCCGTCCATGCCCGGCATCTTGACGTCCATGAGGACGACGTCGGGCCGGAGTTCCTCGGCGCGCTCGACCCCCTCGGTGCCGTCGGCGGCCTCGCCGACGACCTCGATGTCGTCCTGTACCTCCAGGAAGGTGCGCAGTCCCCGGCGGACGACCTGGTGGTCGTCGACGAGCAGCACCCTGATCGCGTCAGCCACCGGGTACCTCCATCTCGATCGTGGTGCCCTTGCCGGGCGCCGATTCCACGGTGAGCCTGCCGCCGACCCCGCTCGCCCGGTCCCGCATGGAGACCAGGCCGAGGTGGCGTCCGGCGCGCCGGACCGTCTTCGGTTCGAAGCCGCCGCCGTCGTCGGTGACGCGCAGGACGGCTCCGCCGCCGCGCCGGTCCACGCTGACGTGGACCTGGTCGGCGCCGGCGTGCCGCAGGGCGTTGTGCAGGGCTTCCTGGGCGACGCGCAGCAGGGCCTCCTCCTGGGCGGCGGGCAGGGCGCGGAAGCCGGTGGTGGAGAAGGTCACGCGCGCGGTGTGGGCGCGGTCGAGGACCTGGGTCTGGGTGCGCAGGGTGGCGATCAGGCCGTCCTCGTCGAGGGCGGCGGGGCGCAGCTCGACGACGGCGGCGCGCAGTTCTTCGGTGGCCTCGGCGGCGAGCGCGGCGACCTGGTGCAGCTCGCCCTTGGCACGGGCGGGGTCGCGGTCGACCAGCGCGGCGGCGGCCTGGGCGGTCAGGCGCAGGGAGAACAGCTTCTGGCTGACGGCGTCGTGCAGCTCGTGGGCGAGGCGGGAGCGTTCCTCGGCGATGGTCAGTTCGCGGCTGCGTTCGTAGAGGCGGGCGTTGGTGAGGGCGATCGCGGCGTGCTGGGCGAGGATGGAGAGGAGTTCCTCGTCGTCCTCGGTGAAACCGCAGCTGCCCTCGGGCTTCGGGCACGGGGGGTGTGGGGGGTGTTGCCCCACAGGACGCAGCTTGTTGGCCAGGAACAGGGCTCCGATGACCTCGTCGCCGTCGCGGATGGGCAGGCCCAGGAAATCGACGAGGTCGGGGTGGGCGGAGGGCCAGCCCTCGAAGCGGGCGTCCTTGCGCACGTCGGCGAGACGCTGCGGCCGGGCCTCGTCGAGCATCGCGGCGAGGATGCCGTGCCGCCGGGGCAGCGGGCCGATGGCCTTCCACTGGGCGTCGCTGACGCCGTCGACGACGAACTGGGCGAAGCCGCCGTGGTCGTCCGGGACGCCCAGCGCGGCGTACTGCGCGTCGAGCAGCTCGCGGGCGGAGGCGACGATCGTCTTCAGGACGTCGCGCACCTCCAGGTGTCTGCTCATGGCCAGCAGCGCGGCGCTGACCGCGGCGAGGCCGGACCGGGGGCCTTGACTCATGACCTCACGGTACCGGCGGGGTGTGACAGGCCGGATCGGACAGGGGGACGGCGGGGCTGGTCCTCAGGGCCTAGGGCCGTGGGGGTAGGTCGCCCGGCCCCGGGCGGGCGGCGTACGTCGAAGGGACCCTCCGGTTTGCGGCCCGCGTCCGAGGCGGTGCGGGGGCCGCCGTTCCTACGTTGGGATCACCCGCCCGACGCGGGCGGGGAGCGACGAGGGGACGGTTGTCATGCCGGTAGCGATCATCACGGGGGCCTCGAAGGGGCTGGGGCGGGCGCTCGCCGAGGGGCTGGCCGCGCGCGGCTGGGACCTGGTGCTCGATGCCCGGGGCGCCGACGCCCTCAAGGAGGCGGCGGAGGCGGTCGCCGGTCGGGGCCGCGGGCGGGTGGAGGCGCTGGCCGGGGACGTCACGGACGCCGGGCACCGGTCGGCGCTGGTGGCGGCCGCGCGGGGGCTGGGCGGGGTCGATCTGCTGGTGAACAACGCGAGCGCGCTGGGCGCCGAGCCGCTGGTGCGGCTGGCGGAGCTGCCGGTGGCGGGGCTGCGGCGGGCGCTGGAGGTGAACGTGGTGGCGGCGCTGGGCCTGGTCCAGCAGGCGCTGCCGCTGCTGCGGGAGTCGCCCGCGGGCGCGGTCGTCACGGTCAGCTCGGACGCGGCGGCCGAGGCGTACGAGACGTGGGGCGGTTACGGCGCCTCGAAGTCGGCGCTGGACCAGCTGGCGGCGGTGCTGGGCGCCGAGGAGCCGGGGCTGCGGGTGTGGGCGGTGGACCCCGGGGACATGGCGACCGATCTGTACGCGGCCGCCGTACCGGACGACGACGACCCGCGTCCGGCTCCCTCCGGTGTCGTTCCGGCGTTCCTGCGGCTGCTGGACGAGCGGCCGGCGAGCGGGCGGTATGCGGCGCCGGCTCTGGTGGAGGGGCGATGAGTACGGCGGTGAGGGTGCCGGAGGAGCTGTCCGCGCGGGTGCCGGCCGAGCAGCGCGGTCCAGGTCTGGACCGGGATGCCGTACGGCTGCTGGTGTCGCGCGGTACCGAGGTGGCGCACCACGTGTTCGCGGAGCTGCCGGGGCTGCTGCGGGCCGGGGACCTGCTGGTGGTGAACACCTCGGTGACGCTGGCGGCGGCGGTGGACGGGCTGGCCGGGCACGCGCGCGTGGTGGTGCACTTCTCCACGCGCGGGGACGACGGCCGGTGGGCGGTCGAGCTGCGTGAGCCGGACGGGCGGGGCACCACGCGCGTGCGTGCGGGCTCGCGCGCGGGGACCGTTGTGGCGTTGCCCGACGGGGCGCGGCTGGTGCTGGAGGAGCCGCTGAGCGCGCGCGGGGACCGGCTGTGGTGGGCGCGGGTGTCGGGGGCGGACGTCCTGCGGGTGCTGCGGGAGCACGGGCGTCCGATCCGCTACTCCTATACGGACCGGGATCAGCCGCTGTCGGTGTACCAGACGGTGTTCGCGCTGCCGGCGCCGGACGGCGCGGGGAGTGCGGAGATGCCGAGTGCGGCGCGGCCGTTCACGGCGCGGCTGGTGGCGGAGCTGGTGAGCCGGGGAGTGCAGTTCGCGCCGGTCACGCTGCACACGGGGGTGGCGTCGGCGGAGGCGCACGAGCCGCCGTACCCGGAGCGGTTCTCGGTGCCCGAGGCGTCGGCGCGGCTGATCAACGCGGCGCGGGCGTCGGGGCGCCGGGTGGTGGCGGTCGGTACGACGGCCGTGCGGGCCGTGGAATCGGCGGTGGGCCCGGACGGGCTGGTGCGGGCGGCCGCGGGGTGGACGGATCTGGTTGTCACCCCGGAGCGCGGGGTACGCGTGGTCGACGGGCTGCTGACCGGGCTGCACGAGCCGGAGGCCTCGCATCTGCTGATGCTGAGGGCGGTGGCGGGGCAGGCGGCGGTCGACCGGAGTTACGAGGAGGCGCTGCGCGGGCTCTATCTGTGGCACGAGTTCGGCGACGTGCATCTCATCCTTCCGGAGGAGAGCCCTCACGCAGAGCGTTGCGGGGGCAACTCCGGGTGAGACTGTTACGTGCTCGATGTGAGCCCGCACATAGGGCGCACATCACGTACGACCGGGCATAGGAGACAACCCCTCCCGCATGAACGGGACAGACGGTCCAGTCTGTCCCGTTTTGCCTATCCCTGATCCACTATCGGGCTTCGTACGTCACACCTTTGCCTGGGCATTTTGCGGCCGCTAAGAATTGCTCCCGTCGCTCAGCGCCGTGGGTTCACCCCCGCGGCGTTCGTGTGGGAGGAGCCGATTCCCCCGGCGGACGCAGGAGCGACCTCCGCGCTACTCGAAGAGGTCCATCAGCTATGCCCAAGAACATCCTCGATCGCCGTCTCAGTCGCACGCTGACCAGGCAGCACAAGATCGCCATCGCCGGTGTGAGCACGCTCGGCGCCGCCGCCCTCGCCTTCTCGGCCGTGCCGAGCAGCGCCGACACTGTGGCCACCGGCGAGCCGACCGCCGCCTCCCAGGTCGCCTACGGCCAGGCCAAGGACATCAAGGACGTCAAGGGCACGGTCGCCGACCAGCTCACCAGCTCCAAGGTCAAGCTCGACACCTTCGCGGCGAAGAAGAAGGCCGCCGACCAGGCCGCCGCCAAGAAGAAGGCCGAGGCCGAGGCCGCCGCGAAGAAGAAGGCGGCCGACGCGGCCGCCGCCAAGCGGGCCGCCGCGAAGAAGGCCGCGCAGGAGCGCGCCGCCAAGCAGGCCGCGAACCGGTCCGCGCAGCGCCCGCAGATGGAGACGGTCGCCGCGAAGACGTACGCGAACAACCTGGACGGCTGGATCCGGCACTCGCTGGACATCATGCACGCCAAGGGCATCCCGGGCAGCTACAGCGGCCTGCACCGCAACATCATGCGAGAGTCCTCGGGCAACCCCATGGCCATCAACGACTGGGACGTCAACGCGATCAACGGCATCCCCTCGAAGGGTCTGCTGCAGGTCATCCCGCCGACCTTCACGGCGTACCACGTCGCCGGCACCTCGTGGAACATCTACGACCCGGTCGCCAACATCACCGCCGCCGCCAACTACGCGGCGCACCGGTACGGCTCGATCGACAACGTCAACAGCGCGTACTGAGGCAGGCGCGGACCTCTGAACGCACGCCGAAGGGCGGCACCCGGTGACCGGGTGCCGCCCTTCGGCCTGTCCTCACGCCCAGCGGGGCGGTCGCCTACTTGCGCATGACCTCGGGCTCGTGCCGGCGCAGGAAGCGGGCCACGAAGAAGCCGCAGACCACACCGAGGGCGATCAGCGCCACCATGTCCATGCCCCAGGCCGAGGCCTGGTGGTCCCACAGCGGATCCGTGCTGGTCGGGTCGTCGGTGTTCGGGGCGATGTTGTTGAAGTCCAGCGTGGAGCCGGCCGCGGCCACCGCCCAGCGGGACGGCATCAGGTACGAGAACTCGTTGACGCCGAGCGTGCCGTGCAGGGTGAAGAGACAGCCGGTGAACACGACCTGGATGATCGCGAACATGACCAGCAGCGGCATGGTCTTCTCGGCCGTCTTCACCAGCGAGGAGATCACCAGGCCGAACATCATCGACGTGAAGCCGAGCGCCATGATCGGCAGGCACAGCTCGAACAGCGTCGAACTGCCCAGGACGAGGCCCTTGCCGGGCACCTCGCGGCTGGAGAAGCCGATCAGGCCGACCATCAGGCCCTGGAGCACGGTGACGGCACCCAGGACGACGACCTTGGACATCAGGTACGCGGACCGGGACAGGCCGGTCGCCCGTTCCCGTTCGTAGATCACCCGTTCCTTGATCAGCTCACGTACGGAGTTGGCGGCGCCCGCAAAGCACGCGCCGACCGCGAGGATCAGCAGGACCGTGGTCGCCGTGCCGTTCGGGATGTGGACGCCGGTCCTGGGGTTGACCGGGTTGACCAGCAGGCCCTTGTCATGATCGATCAACAGGCTGACCGCACCCAGTACGGCCGGCAGGATCACCGTCAGGGCGAGGAAGCCCTTGTCCGACGCGATGACGGACACGTAGCGCCGGATCAACGTCATCAACTGGGAGCCCCACGCCTGCGGCTTGGGCGGCTTGATGGCCTGCGGCGGAGGCATGTGTACGGACTGCGGGGCCACGGCGTCGATGTCCGCGGCGTACATCTGGTAGTGCTGCGAGCCCTTCCAGCGGCCCGCCCAGTCGTAGTCGCGGTAGTTCTCGAAGGCGGAGAAGACGTCGGCCCAGGTGTCGTAGCCGAAGAAGTTCAGCGCCTCCTCCGGCGGACCGAAGTAGGCGACCGAGCCGCCGGGGGCCATCACCAGCAGCTTGTCGCAGATCGCCAGCTCGGCCACCGAGTGGGTGACCACGAGGACCGTACGGCCGTCGTCGGCGAGACCGCGCAGCAGCTGCATGACGTCGCGGTCCATGCCCGGGTCGAGGCCCGAGGTGGGCTCGTCCAGGAAGATCAGCGACGGCTTGGTGAGCAGCTCCAGGGCCACCGACACACGCTTGCGCTGGCCACCGGACAGGGAGGTGACCTTCTTGTCCTTGTGGATGTCGAGCTTCAGCTCGCGCAGCACCTCGTCGATGCGGGCGTCGCGCTCCTGCGCCGTGGTGTCGGCCGGGAAGCGCAGCTTGGCCGCGTACTTCAGGGCCTTCTTGACGGTCAGCTCCTTGTGCAGGATGTCGTCCTGCGGGACCAGACCGATGCGCTGGCGCAGCTCGGCGAACTGCTTGTACAGGTTGCGGTTGTCGTACAGCACCTCGCCCTGGTTGGCGGGCCGGTAGCCGGTGAGCGCCTTGAGGAGGGTCGACTTTCCGGAGCCGGAGGGGCCGATGACGGCGATCAGCGACTTCTCCGGGACGCCGAAGGAGACGTCCTTGAGGATCTGCTTGCCGCCGTCGACCGTGACGGTCAGGTGGCGGGCCGAGAAGGAGACCTCACCGGTGTCGACGAACTCCTCGAGCCGGTCGCCGACGATGCGGAAGGTGGAGTGGCCGACGCCGACGATGTCGGTCGGGCCGAGGAGCGCCGTACCGCCCTTGGCGATCGGCTGGCCGTTGACGTACGTGCCGTTGTGCGAGCCGAGGTCGCGGATCTCGAAGCGGCCGTCGGGCGTCGAGTGGAACTCGGCGTGGTTCCGGGAGACCTGCAGGTCGGAGACGACCAGCTCGTTCTCCAGGGCACGGCCGATACGCATCACGCGGCCGACGGAGAACTGGTGGAAGGTCGTCGGGCTGCGGTCTCCGTAGACCGGCGGCGCCCCCGCGCCACCACCGGGCGTCTTCTGCGCGAACTGCTCGGCCGGGCCGCCCTGCTGCTGCGGGAACGCCGCCGGCTGCTGGGGCTGCTGCCACCCGGCCTGCGGGGCCTGCTGCGGTGCCGCGGGCTGCTGCGGGGCCTGCTGCGGCGCCTGGGACCAGCCGGCGCCCGCGCCCTGGGCCGCGTACGGCGCCGCCTGCGGCTTCGCTTGCGCGGGCGCGGCGGCACCGGACAGGTTCAGGCACGGCCCGTCGGTCGCGTTGCCGAGGTACACGGCCGCTCCGGGGCCGACCTCCAGCTGGTGGATCCGCTGGCCCCCCACGAACGTTCCGTTGGTGCTGCCGTGGTCCTCGACGACCCAACTGCGGCCGTTGAAACTGACCGTGGCGTGGCGCCAGGACACCCTGGCGTCGTCGAAGACGATGTCACCCTGCGGATCGCGGCCGAGGGTGTAGGGCCTGGACGCATCGAGCGTCCAGGTCCGTCCGTTTGATTCCAGTACGAGTTCCGGCACTCCATGCCCCACTGAGTTGTCCCCCGAGTTTCCCCCATCGCAGGGAGTCTAGGGATGTCGAACATCGTGGGGAACTATTTCAGGCTCCGGCCCATGACCGAAAGCCGGGCCTTGTGAAGAAGCCCGGCGCACGCTTCGATACGCGCCGTTGACGGGGTTGAAACCCGGCCGGAGAGTGGTATTCCCCCGCGAGGGGGACAAGCGCGGCGCCGGTACCGCGCCGCGGATCGGGGGGTCTGCCATGAGCGCTGCCAGGTCCTGGCGTCACGTTCCCGTCGCCGGTCGCGCGAACGGCCCGCGCGGTGGCGGGTCCGCGCGACCGGGTGCCGGGCTGCCGGGTGCCGCGGGGCCCGGTGCCGCGGGGCCCGGTGCCGCGGGGCCCGGTGCCGCGGGGCCCGGTGCCGGACTGCCCTGGGCGGACATCCTGATGTCCGCGATCGCCGCCGTGAGTTGGGCGTTGATCGGCATGGGAGGGACGGCCGCGCTCGGTCTGCACCTGCTGCGGGCGGACTCGGCCGGCTCACTGGGCCCCATGACGGCGGCCGTTGTGGTGCTGGGGGCGGGTGGTTCGGTCTCCCCGTCGGGCGATGTGTCCGCCTTCGGGCTGAAAGGCGCCCAGGCCCACACCGCCGTCGAGATCACGCCACTCGGGGTGAGCCTGGCGGGCGCGCTGCTGATGTCGTGGTTCTTCCTACGGTCCCTGCGCACGGCCGGAGTTGTGATCGCCCCCACCGAACTCCTCGCACGCGCGGGCACGGTGGTCGCGCTCTTCGTGGCGATGCTGGGCGGTCTCGCCTGGGCCGGCCACGACGTCATCACCCTGGACGGCGCGGCCCTCGGCCTCGGCAGGCTGCCCGGCGCCGGGGGCGGCAAGGGCGACGGGATCAGCATCCCGGGGCTCGGCGGCCTCGGGGACATCGGCGGACTGCTGCCGGACCGGATCGGCGACCTGATCCACGCCAGGGCGGCGGTCGGGTTCACCGTGGACACCGCGGCCACCCTGCTCGGCGGTCTCGCCTGGTCCGCCGGGGTTCTGCTGATCGCGCTGCTCGCCTCACGCCGAACGCCCCTGCCACGCGGCTGGGGTGTGGTGCACCGGGTGGTGCGGCCCGCTGTCTCCGCGCTGGTCACCGTGCAGCTCGTGGCCGTCGTGGCGGGGCTCGCGGCGGCCGCGTATGCCGCGATCGGTGACGACCACCCCCGGCGGATCGCCGGCGCGGCCCTCCTCGGCGCCCCGAACGGCGTCTGGGTCGGCGTCGCGCTGGGCCTGTTCGTCCCCTGGACCGGCAGGGCGACCGGCGCCCTCGCCACCCTTCTCCCCCACCCCTTGGACCAGCTCCTGACCCCCCGCTCCGACCGGCCCCTGACCCTCAGCCGACTGGCGGATCTGGACGGGCGCGTCTGGCTGCTTGCGGTGGCGGCGGCCCTGCTGATGCTGCTGGCGGGGGTGCTGACGGCGGTACGGACCCCGGTGCCGGGCGAGCCGCGCGCCGGGAGTCCCGGTGGGGCGCGCTTCGTGAGGCAGTGCGCCGTACGGCTGGCGCTCACGACGGCGCTTGCGCTGCCGCTGCTCGCCCTGCTGACCGACGTGACGGCGAACGCCTCGCTGTCCGTGCTGGGCCTCGACGCGTTCGGGGCGGGTATCGACCTCCACGGGCACCTCGGGACGGCGCTGCTCCTGGGGGCGGCGTGGGGTGCGGGGGCGGGGGCCGCGGGGGCGGTTTTGGCCCGGGCGTGCGGGGTCACGGGGACACGGGCGGCGGCCGGGGCAGGGGCCGTCGAGGGCACGGCGGACAAGGCGGCGGGCGGGGCCACGCGGGGCCCGGTCGAGCACGCCGGGGACGGCCCGTACCGACCGCGTTCGCCGTACCGGCCGCCCGACCCCGGCACGAATCCGTACCTCCGACAGCCGGAGGAGCCGGAGGACGCGCGGCCCGGCTCGGGCTCGCCGCCGCCCGGTGACGACCTGTCCGGTGCCCCCACCGTGGCCGGTCCGCTCGGCGCCGCCCCGTCGCCGCCACGCCCACCCCGGAAGGGCCCCGGAACCGACCGTGGCCGTCGCTCGCCGAGGTCCCCCGACACCTGGCCGCCGCCTCCCCCGCCACCCTCACCCGCGCCACCGGACCCGCCGAAGGGACACGGTCACTGAGCCACCTGGCGCCAGGCGGAGCGGGCCCGTGCCCCGGCGGTGCAAGCGGGGCGGAACGGGCCGTGCCCGGGTCGTGGGACCGGGGGCCGGGCCGGGTCGTGCCCGGGCGGTGGAGGGCCGGGGGCCGGCGTGGGACAGTCGGGGTGGACGGCTGTTGTTCTGTGTCCGGCAGGCGGACCGCGTCGGCGCGCGGCACGGCGTGCCGGATACGGTGGTGACACCATGAGCGCTTCGCAGACCGCTTCGCAGACCTCCGAGGAACCCACTCTCCTCGTCAAGATCTTCGGCAAGGACCGGCCGGGCATCACGGCCGGCCTCTTCGACACCCTCGCCGCCTACCTGGTCGACGTCGTCGACATCGAGCAGGTCGTCACCCGGGGCCGCCTGGTGCTGTGCGCGCTGGTCACGCAGCCGCCGGCCGGTCTGGAGGGCGACCTCAGGGCCACCGTGCACAGCTGGGCCGAGTCGGTGAAGATGGAGGCGGAGATCATCTCCGGGCACGGCGACAACCGTCCCCGTGGTCTCGGCCGCTCCCTGGTGACCGTCCTCGGACATCCGCTGACCGCCGAGTCCACGGCGGCCATAGCGGCCAGGATCGCGAAGGCCGGCGGCAACATCGACCGTATCTTCCGGCTGGCCAAGTACCCGGTGACCGCGGTGGAGTTCGCCGTTTCCGGCGTGGAGACGGAGCCGCTACGCACGGCCCTGGTGTCGGAGGCGGCGGCACTGGGTGTCGATGTCGCGGTCGTCGCGGCCGGCCTGCACCGGCGTGCCCAGCGGCTGGTGGTCATGGACGTGGACTCCACGCTCATCCAGGACGAGGTCATCGAGCTGTTCGCCGCGCACGCGGGCTGCGAGGACAAGGTCGCCGAGGTGACGGCGGCGGCGATGCGCGGTGAGCTGGACTTCGAGCAGTCGCTGCACGCGCGTGTGGCGCTGCTGCGGGGGCTGGACGCCTCGGTGGTGGACAAGGTGCGCAGCGAGGTCAGGCTGACGCCGGGCGCCCGTACGCTGATCCGTACCCTGAAGCGCCTCGGTTTCCAAGTGGGAGTCGTCTCCGGTGGTTTCACCCAGGTCACGGACGACCTGAAGGAGCGTCTGGGGCTGGACTTCGCGCAGGCCAACACACTGGAGATCGTCGACGGCCGGCTGACCGGCCGGGTCACCGGGGAGATCGTGGACAGGGCGGGCAAGGCGCGGCTGCTGCGCCGGTTCGCGGCGGAGGCCGGGGTGCCGCTGTCGCAGACCGTGGCGATCGGCGACGGCGCCAACGACCTGGACATGCTGAACGCGGCCGGCCTGGGCGTCGCCTTCAACGCCAAGCCGGTGGTCCGCCAGGCGGCGCACACGGCGGTGAACGTCCCCTTCCTCGACACGGTCCTGTATCTGCTGGGGATCACCCGCGAGGAGGTCGAGGCGGCCGACACGCACAGCGAGGGCTGAGCCTCCCGCGACCACGTACGGCCGAGGGCCCGGTACCGACCAGGTACCGGGCCCTCGGCCGTAGGCGGCCGGGTCGCCTCACTCGGAGGGCGCCCAGTAGTCCGCGAGGGTGGCCGTGCCCGGTTCGAGGCCCTTCCAGGTGCCGTCGAAGGTCAGCAGCGCGAAGCCGGCGGCGGGGAAGCCGCGGCGGTTCATGCGCTCGCGGGCGTCGTCCTCGGCCGTGCCGGCGAGGATCTCGGCCAGGCCGTGGACGCCCGGGTTGTGGCCGATCAGGATTGCCGTCCGCACGTCGTCGGGGATCTCGTTGAGCACGGCGATCAGCTCGCCCGGCGAGGCCTCGTAGACCCGCTCCTCGTAGACGGTCTTCGGCCGGTGGGTGAGTTCATGGACGGCGAGCTTCCAGGTCTCGCGGGTCCGGGTCGCGGTGGAGCACAGGGCCAGGTCGAAGGTGATGCCGGTGTCGGTCAGCTTTCGTCCGGCGACCGCGGCGTCCATGCGGCCTCGCTCGGCGAGCGGGCGCTCATGGTCGGACACCTCGGGCCAGTCGGCTTTCGCATGCCGGAAAAGGACGATCCTGCGGGGTTCTGCGACGCTCATGGAATCCAGCTTCGCATGAAACAGGCCATGCGGCGCAGGGAGTTGACATGGGGATTCACCGCGCCCGGAGGCGTCGCCTCAGCGCGTGAACAGCAACTGCACGCGCTCGAAGAGATGGGCGATCGCCGGGTCCCCGCTCGCCGCGTGCGCGTCCGCGGGGTTCAGTATCAGCGCGAGGAGCGCGATGAAGGCGAGCGCGGGCAGGGCGAGTGCCCACCAGCGCAGCCGGGTGTCGACGCCGCCCGTGGTCGCCGGGTGGGGCAGGGTGTGCGTACGGGCCGGCATGGTCGCCTCCGTGGTCTTCGAGTGGTCCGTGTGGCCGTCTGCCGCGGCCACACTTCGAAGTTACGGAATCCGGGGTCGCCAACCCATCCGGAGATCCACCCACTTGACCCTGACCCTCACCCCCTAGGGGATGGTGGGGCCAGCCCCACCATGGCCGGTCGGGAGGGCACTCAGCAGCCGGTCAGGGGGAGGCGAGGGTCGCGATGACGGCGATGACGGCGAAGATCGCGAAGAACGTGCCGAAGACGAGCAGCAGCTTCTTCTGGCTGTTCTGCGGGTTTGGATCGAGCACTGGCATGCGGCCAGTCTCCCACCTCTCGCCCGGGCCCGGCCCGCCGGGGTCCGCCGCGTGTCGTCCGGTCCGGTGCGGCCGTCAGCGCGCGGCCGCCGCCTCGTCCTCGACCGTGCGGTCGCGGCCCGCGAGGAAGCCCACCGCCATCTGGGGCAGCATCAGCGCCGCCATCAGGGCGATCGGCACGCCCCAGCCGCCGCTCTGCTGGTAGAGGACGCCCACCAGGAGGGGGCCGGGGATGGAGATCAGGTAGCCGGTGCTCTGCGCGAACGCGGACAGCTGGGCGACGCCCGCGCCGGTCCGGGCCCGCATGCCGACCATCGTCAGCGCCAGCGGGAAGGCGCAGTTGGAGACGCCGAGGAGCAGGGCCCAGGCCCAGGCGCCGGCGGCCGGCGCCAGATACAGGCCGGCGTATCCGGCGAGGCCGCAGACGCCGAGGGCCAGGACGATCGGCCCCTGGTGGGGCAGGCGGGTGGCGAGCCTAGGTATGACGAAGGCGAGGGGCACGCCCATGACCATGGTGACCGCGAGCAGCAGGCCCGCCGTACCGGCGGGGACACCGGCGTCCCGGAAGATCTGCGCCATCCAGCCCATCGTGATGTAGGCGGCGGTGGCCTGGAGCCCGAAGAACACGGCGAGCGCCCAGGCGGTGCGGCTGCGGGTGATCCGCAGCGCGGGCGTCCGCTCGGGACCGGCTTCGGCGTACGGCTCGGCGTCCACCCGGGGTGCCGGGCCGACGGGGGTGGCGCCCCGGTCCCGTACCAGCGGGAGCCACGGCAGTACGGCGACGGCCGCGATCACGGCCCACACGGTGAGACCGGACTGCCAGCTGCCGCCCAGCGCGTCCGTCATCGGCACGGTGACCGCGGCGGCGAGGGAGGTGCCGAGGGCGAGGGCCATCGAGTACAGGCCGGTCATGGAGCCGACCCGGTCGGGGAACCAGCGCTTGACGATGACCGGCATCAGCACGTTGCTGACGGCTATGCCCATCAGGGCGAGCGCGCTGCCGGCCAGGAATCCGGCCGTGTTCCCGGTGTACGGCCGTATCAGCAGGCCGGCGGTGATGGCGGCCATGCCGGCGCAGACCACGGCGGCGAGACCGAAGCGTCGGGCGAGGCGTGGGGCCATGACGCCGAAGACGGCGAAACACAGCGGTGGCACGGAGGTGAGCACGCCGGCCACGCTGCCGCTCATGCCGAGCCCGTCGCGGACCTCCTCCAGGAGCGCGCCGAGGCTGGTGATGGCGGGGCGGAGGTTCAGCGCGGACAGCACGATGCCGACGACGATCAGGCGGGCCACCCACGCGCGTGGGCGGCCCGGTGCCGCGGCCGGGCCGCGCGGGCCCGCGGGCCTTTCAGGCCGGACGGTCCCGCCGCCCGGCCGGACCGTCCCGCCGTCCGGCCGGGTGTCCGGCCCGGTGGCCGTCCTGCTGTCCGTGGTCCGGGTTTCCTCACTAGCCATGCGACCCATCATAGAATCATGGGATGATTGGTTGTCCATTCCCGGGGCGGCGGATCCCGGGCCCGTCGTGCGAAGGTGTGCCATGCCTCTGAGCCACCCGCGTCGTTCAGCGTTGTCCGAGCAGGTCATCGCCGAACTGCGCAATCAGATCGCGTCCGGCGAGTGGCCGGTCGGCTCGCGCATCCCGACCGAGCCGGAGCTCGTCGAGCAGCTGGGCGTCGCCCGCAACACGGTCAGAGAGGCCGTCCGGGCCCTCGCGCACAACGGCTTGCTGGACATCCGCCAGGGCTCCGGCACCTATGTCGTGGCGACGAGCGAACTGGCCGGGGTGATGCACCGCCGGTTCGCCGGCGCCGACCCGCGGCACATCGCCGAACTGCGCTCCACGCTGGAGTCGGCGGCGGCGAAGCTGGCCGCCGAGCGGCGCACCGAGAAGGACCTCAAGCAGCTGGACGCGCTGCTCGTCCGGCGTGAGGAGGCGTGGGAGACGGGCGAGGCGGAGGTCTTCGTGGCGGCCGACGCGACGTTCCACCTGGCCGTGGTGGCCGCGTCCCACAACGACGTCATGATGGCGATGTACGCCGACCTGGGCGAGGTCCTGCGGGACTGGCTGCGCGCGGACGTCGGCGCGGACATGAGCCCGCACGCGCACATGGACCACGGCCGGCTGGTGGACGCGATCCGCGCGGGCGACGCGCAGTCGGCGGCCACGGAGGCGGCGAGCTACCCGTTCCTGTGCCGTCCGGACCGGTTCGGCCGACCGTCCGGCCGGTCCAAGCCGGCCTACGGGTGACCGTCCGGCCGGTCCGAGCCGGCCTACGGGTGACCGTCCGGCCGGTCCGAGCCGGCCTACGGGTGACCGTCCGGCCGGTCCGAGCCGGCCTACGGGTGACCGTCCGGCCGGATCAGCTCACCTTCTGGTGGCTGACCCACGCCGAGCCGACGTCGGCCCAGCAGCGCCCGGTCAGCCGTACGGTCATGGCGGGTCCGGCGTCCACGGCGGCGCCGTCGGTGTCGATGTCCCACCAGCGGGCGCACTCGATGTGCAGACTCACGCGGTCGGTGTCGACATAGGGGTTGTGGCAGTAGGCGACCACGTGGGAGCCGTGCACGGTCGTACGGCAGGCGGAACCGAAGAGGTCCGGCGCGTGCGGCTTTCCGTCGCTCGCGCGCGCGTGGGAGGCCGCGCCGTACGGCGGGGACAGCAGGAGGGCTGCGGCCAGGGTCACCGGGGCCAGGCTGCGGGACAGGCGCACAAGGGGACCTCCTCGGCCGGGCTGCGAGGGATTGCGCGAGGTGAACGCGGTTCCAGCGTGCGGCCTCGGAGACGTGACGCGCCTGGCCGGTGAGCCGTTCGGGTGACGCCCGGAACGGGCTGAGGCCCGCACCCCGGGGGGTGCGGGCCTCAGCCGTGGGGTCGGGCGCGGTGCTCAGGCGCCGATGGCGTGCAGACCGCCGTCGACGTGGATGATCTCGCCGGTGGTCTTCGGGAACCAGTCGCTGAGCAGGGCGACGACACCGCGGCCGGCCGGCTCGGGGTCCTTCAGGTCCCACTCCAGCGGGGAGCGGGTGTCCCACACGGCGGCCAGGTCGCTGAAGCCCGGGATGGACTTGGCGGCCATGGAGCCGATCGGGCCGGCCGAGATGAGGTTGCAGCGGATGTTCTGCTTGCCGAGGTCACGGGCCATGTAGCGGCTGGTGGCCTCCAGGGCGGCCTTGGCCGGGCCCATCCAGTCGTACTGCGGCCAGGCGTACTGGGCGTCGAAGGTGAGGCCGACGACCGAGCCGCCGTTCTGCATCAGCGGGAGGCACGCGGTGGTCAGCGACTTCAGGGAGAACGCCGAGACGTGCATGGCGGTGGAGACCGACTCGAACGGCGTGTTCAGGAAGTTGCCGCCGAGCGCGTCCTGCGGGGCGAAGCCGATGGAGTGGACGATGCCGTCCAGGCCGCCCAGCTCCTCGCCGACGACGTCGGCCAGGCGCCCGAGGTGCTCCTCGTTCGTCACGTCCAGCTCGATGACCTTGGCGGGCTTCGGCAGCTTCTTGGCGATGCGCTCGGTCAGCGTCGGCCGCGGGAAGGCGGTCAGGATGATCTCGGCGCCCTGCTCCTGGGCCAGCTTGGCGACGTGGAAGGCGATGGAGGACTCCATCAGCACACCCGTGACCAGGATGCGCTTGCCCTCGAGAATTCCGCTCATGGTGATCAGTGACCCATTCCCAGTCCGCCGTCAACGGGAATGACGGCTCCAGTGATGTACGAGGCGTCGTCCGAGGCGAGGAACCGCACCGTGGCGGCGATCTCCTCCGGCTGCGCGTACCGGCCCAGCGGCACCTGGGCCACGATGCCCTCGCGCTGCTTCTCGCTGAGCGCTTTGGTCATGTCGGTGTCGACGAAACCGGGCGCGACGACGTTGAAGGTGATGTTGCGCGAGCCCAGCTCACGGGCGAGGGAGCGCGCGAAGCCGACCAGGGCGGCCTTGGAGGCGGCGTAGTTCGCCTGCCCGGCCGAGCCCAGCAGGCCGACCACGGAGGAGATCAGGACGACCCGGCCCTTCTTGGCGCGCAGCATGCCGCGGTTGGCGCGCTTGACGACCCGGAAGGTTCCGGTGAGGTTGGTGTCGATGACCGAGGTGAAGTCCTCCTCGGACATGCGCATCAGCAGCTGGTCCTTGGTGACGCCGGCGTTGGCGACGAGGACCTCGACCGGGCCGTGCTGGTCCTCGATCTCCTTGTAGGCCTGCTCCACCTGCTCCGGGTCGGTGATGTCGCACCTGACCGCCAGGAAGCCGGCCGGCGGCTCGCCCGAGCGGTAGGTGATCGCGACCTTGTCGCCGGCGTCGGCGAACGCGCGGGCGATGGCGAGGCCGATGCCCCGGTTTCCTCCGGTGACGAGAACCGAGCGGCTCAACGGATCACCCTTTCGATAGCGGTCTGAAGCGGTCCCACAACCCGCCCGGACACCTTCGATGGCAGGCGGCTTCATCGAAAACCTATCGGTAGCGCCACCGCGGAGGGCAAGCGGGCACCGACAGTGGCTCGCGGGCGTCACTGTCGGGTCCCTACAGAAAGAGCCGGTGGCACACCCAAACCTGTGGTCCGCCGGGCCGGTCCCGCGACATGATCGGACCCGACAGGACACGACAGCAGGGAGACCTCGGTGCCTCATACGATCGACGAAGCCTTCACGGCGCTTCCGCTACGGTCCCTGGCCGACGCCGCGCTGGCACGCGCGCGTGCGCTCGGGGCGGAGCACGCCGACTTCCGGTTCGAGCGGGTGCGCAGCGCGTCCTGGCGGCTCAGGGACGCCAAGCCGGCCGGGTCGTCGGACACCACCGATCTGGGGTACGCGGTGCGGGTCGTGCACGGCGGGACGTGGGGTTTCGCGTCCGGTGTGGACCTGAGCCTGGCCGCCGCGGCGAAGGTCGCCTCGCAGGCGGTGGCGATGGCGAAGCTCTCCGCCCAGGTGATCAGGGCGGCCGGGTCGGACGAGAGGGTGGAGCTGGCCGGCGAGCCCGTGCACGCCGAACGGACGTGGGTCTCGTCGTACGAGATCGACCCGTTCTCCGTGCCGGACGAGGAGAAGGCCGCGCTGCTGGCCGACTGGAGCGCGCGGCTGCTCGCGGCGAACGGCGTGAACCACGTGGACGCCTCGCTGCTCACCGTGCACGAGAACAAGTTCTACGCCGACACGGCCGGGACGGTGACGACGCAGCAGCGGGTGCGGCTGCATCCGCAGCTGACGGCGGTGTCGGTGGACGAGTCGAGCGGGGAGTTCGACTCGATGCGCACGATCGCGCCGCCCGTCGGCCGCGGCTGGGAGTACCTGACCGGCACCGGCTGGGACTGGGACGCCGAGCTGGAGCGGATCCCGGAGCTGCTGGCGGAGAAGATGCGGGCGCCGAGCGTGGAGCCGGGGCTGTACGACCTGGTCGTCGACCCGTCCAACCTGTGGCTGACGATCCACGAGTCCATCGGGCACGCCACCGAGCTGGACCGGGCCCTCGGCTACGAGGCCGCCTACGCCGGCACGTCCTTCGCCACCTTCGACCAGCTGGGCAGGCTCAAGTACGGCTCCGAGCTGATGAACGTGACCGGTGACCGGACCGCCGAGCACGGCCTCGCGACCGTCGGCTACGACGACGAGGGCGTCGAGGCGCAGTCCTGGGACCTGGTGAAGGACGGCACGCTGGTGGGCTACCAGCTGGACCGCCGGATCGCGAAGCTGACCGGTTTCGAGCGGTCCAACGGGTGCGCGTACGCCGACTCCCCCGGGCACGTGCCGGTGCAGCGCATGGCCAACGTCTCGCTGGCACCCGATCCGGCGGGGCTGTCCACGGAGGACCTCATCGGGGGTGTCGACCGGGGCATCTACGTGGTCGGGGACCGGTCCTGGTCGATCGACATGCAGCGGTACAACTTCCAGTTCACCGGGCAGCGCTTCTTCCGGATCGAGAACGGCCGGATCACCGGTCAGCTGAAGGACGTCGCCTACCAGGCCACGACCACCGACTTCTGGGGCTCGATGGCCGCCGTCGGCGGTCCGCAGACGTACGTCCTGGGCGGCGCCTTCAACTGCGGCAAGGCCCAACCGGGGCAGGTCGCGGCGGTGTCGCACGGGTGCCCCTCCGCCCTCTTCAAGGGCGTCAACATCTTGAACACCACGCAGGAGGCCGGTCGATGAGCGCCAGCAGCAACAAGCCGCACGAGATCGTCGAGCGGGCCCTGGAGCTGTCCACCGCCGACGGCTGCGTCGTCATCGCCGACGAGGAGTCGACCGCCAACCTGCGCTGGGCGGGCAACGCGCTGACGACGAACGGCGTGACCCGCGGCCGCACGCTCACGGTGATCGCCACGGTGGACGGGAAGGAGGGCACCGCCTCCGGTGTGGTGTCCCGGTCCGCGGTGACCGCGGAGGAGCTGGAGCCGCTGGTGCGGGCCGCGGAGGCCGCCGCGCGCGGGGCCGGAGCGGCCGAGGACGCACGGCCGCTGGTGTCGGGCGTGCCCGAGTCGCCGGACTTCGCGGACGTGCCCGCCGAGACGTCGTCGGCCGTGTTCGCGGACTTCGCCCCGGCCCTCGGCGAGGCGTTCGCACGCGCGCGTGCGGGCGGCCGGGAGCTGTACGGCTTCGCCAACCACGAGTTGGTGTCGACGTACGTGGGCACGTCCACCGGATTGCGGCTGCGGCACGACCAGCCGACCGGCACGCTGGAGATGAACGCCAAGTCCCCGGACCGGACGCGCTCGGCGTGGGCCGGCAGCTCCACGCGGGACTTCAAGGACGTCGACCCGGGGGCGATGGACGCCGAACTGGCCGTACGCCTGGGGTGGGCCGAGCGGCGCCTGGAGCTGCCCGCGGGCCGCTACGAGACGCTGCTGCCGCCGACCGCGGTGGCGGACCTGCTGATCTACCAGCTGTGGTCGGCGTCGGGCCGGGACGCGGCCGAGGGGCGCACGGTGTTCTCCAAGCCCGGTGGGGGTACGCGCGTGGGCGACCGGCTCTCCGAGCTGCCGCTGACCCTGCGCAGCGACCCGGCCGAGCCCGGTCTGGAGTGCCCGTCGTTCGCGGTCGCCCACTCCTCCGACGGCGACCAGTCGGTGTTCGACAACGGGCTGCCCGTACGCGCCACCAAGTGGATCGACGAGGGCGTGCTCCGGCATCTGACGACCAGCCGGCACAGTGCCGCGCTGACCGGGCTGCCGGTCGCCCCGGCGCTGGGGAACCTGATCCTGGACGGCGGGACGGACCGCTCGCTCCAGGAGATGGTCGCCGGTACCGAGCGCGGGCTGCTGCTGACCTGCCTGTGGTACATCCGCGAGGTCGACCCGGCGACGCTGCTGCTGACCGGGCTGACCCGGGACGGCGTCTACCTCGTGGAGAACGGCGAGGTGACCGGGCAGGTGAACAACTTCCGGTTCAACGAGTCGCCGGTGGACCTGCTGGGCCGGGCCACGGAGGCGGGGCGGACGGAGAAGACGCTGCCGCGCGAGTGGAGCGACTGGTTCACGCGGGCCGCGATGCCCGCGCTGCGGATCCCCGATTTCAACATGAGCTCTGTCAGCCAGGGCGTATAACCTCGTAGACGGCTGTCACCCGACTGCCCGAAGATCACCGAGGAGACACGAGAACCGTGACGGACATCGTCGACGAGCTGAAGTGGCGCGGGCTCCTGGCCCTCTCCACGGACGAGGACGCATTGCGCAAGGCGTTCACGGACGGCCCTGTCACGTTCTATTGCGGGTTCGATCCGACCGCGCCGTCCCTGCACGTCGGTCACCTGGTCCAGGTGCTGACCGTGCGCCGGCTCCAGCTCGCCGGGCACCGGCCGCTGGCGCTGGTGGGCGGCGCGACGGGTCTGATCGGCGACCCCCGCCCCACCGCCGAGCGCACGCTGAACGACCCGGAGACGGTCGCCGGCTGGGTCGAGAAGATGCGCCGCCAGATCGAGCCGTTCCTGTCCTTCGAGGGCGAGAACGCCGCGGTGATGGTGAACAACCTCGACTGGACGGCGAACCTCTCCGCGATCGAGTTCCTGCGGGACGTCGGCAAGCACTTCCGCGTCAACAAGATGCTGACGAAAGACTCGGTCTCGCGGCGGCTCAACTCCGACGCGGGCATCAGCTACACCGAGTTCAGCTACCAGCTGCTGCAGGGCATGGACTTCCTCCAGCTGTACCGGCGCCACGGCTGCACGCTCCAGCAGGGCGGCAGCGACCAGTGGGGGAACCTCACCGCCGGGCTGGACCTGATCCACAGGCTGGAGCCGCACGCCAACGTGCACGCGATGGCGACACCGCTGATGACGCGCGCGGACGGCGCCAAGTTCAGCAAGTCCGAGGGCACCGCCCTCTGGCTCGACCCGGAGATGACGACGCCGTACGCGTTCTACCAGTTCTGGCTGAACACGGACGACCGGGACATCTCCACCTACATGCGGATCCTGTCCTTCAAGTCCCGCGAGGAACTGGAGGACCTGGAGCGCCAGACCCAGGAGCGTCCGCAGGCGCGCGCCGCGCAGCGGGCCCTCGCCGAGGAGCTGACCACGCTGGTGCACGGCGCCGACCAGACGGCCTCCGTGATGGCCGCGTCCAGGGCCCTCTTCGGCCAGGGCGAGCTGGCGGAGCTGGACGAGCGGACGCTGGCCGCCGCGCTGGCCGAGGTGCCGCACATCCGGGTCGCCGAGCCGGCCCCGGTGGTGGACCTGTTCGCCGAGGTCGGCCTGGTGGCCAGCAAGTCCGCCGCGCGGCGGACGGTCAAGGAGGGCGGTGCCTACGTGAACAACGTGAAGGTCGCCGCCGAGGACGCCGTCCCGGCGAAGGAGGACCTCCTGCACGGGCGGTGGCTGGTGCTGCGGCGCGGCAAGAAGAACCTGGCGGCGGTCGAGGTCGGCTCCGCCTGAGCCACAAGCACACACAAACACAGTGAAGGGCGGCTTCCCGCGCGGGGAGCCGCCCTTCGCCGTGTCCGTCCGTCCCTCAGGCCCGCTGCCGCTCCCGCTTGTGCTTGCCCAGTGTGGCCATGTAGAGCATGTCGACCACGCCCACGATGATGATGGCCGCGACCAGCTGGAAGATGTGCCGGCTCCAGTCGATTCCCGGGGTCGCCTCCACGCCGGCGGCGCGGGCGACGGCGTTGCCGACGATGGCGCCGAGGATGCCGCAGATGGTGGTCAGCCAGAGGGGGCTGTGCTGCTTGCCGGGGATGACCGCCTTGGCGATGATGCCCAGCACGAATCCCACGATGATCGCCCACAACCAGCCCATGGCTGCCTCCTCGTACGGCTCGACGTGAGCATTACGGCCAGTCTGGGTGCGCCCCCCGGACGGCGCACGTCGGGTTCCCCCGTATGCGGGAGCGGGCCCGGCGTTGCCGCAGGCAGGGGGCGACCCGGTCTCGTCGACGGACCGGCCGCGGCGTACCGTGGAAGGTGTCCGAGCCGGGTCCCCGCCGGAGCGGGTGGCGGTGCGGGCCTGGGGGGAGAGTCCGATGCGGGCGGATGGTGGAGCAGTGACGCGGAAGCAGCGCGACGGCGGTCCCGGGGTGTTCCGGATCACCGGTGCCCGGACCGGGCTGGCCGAGGACGTACGGGGTCGGCAGCGGCGTTACGTCATCTCGATGTCGGTCCGGACCGTCGCGGTGATCCTCGCGGCGACGCTCTGGAACGTGGAGCGGTACGTCGCGATCGTGGCCCTGGTGCTCGGCGCGGTTCTGCCCTACATCGCGGTGGTCATCGCGAACGCGGGGCGGGAGCGGCCGCCGTCGCTGCCGTCGACCTTCGTCACCGTGCCGTTCAAGCCGATGATCACGGCTCCGCGCGCGGAGGAGGAGCCGGCGCAGGCCGCGCAGGAGGACGCTCCGGGCCGGGAAAGCGGAACGTGATCCCCCGTCAAGCTCAAGAAAAGCTCAGATCAATCATGCAGTTCCAGTGCCGGGCGACGGGTCACCCGTGACATACTGCGTACGCGCTCCGCATCCCCCGTCGGAGCGACGGACCGACGCCGGGCAGCTCCCCCCGTGGCTGCTCGGCGTCGCCTTGTGTACGGGGCTCGGTGAGACGGAAAGCCAGTACACCAGTGAGTGACGAGACCCCCATCTGCTCCGCCAAGGGCTGCCGCAGCGCCGCCGTGTGGGTGCTGGCGTGGAACAACCCGAAGATCCATACGCCGGAGCGGCGCAAGACGTGGCTCGCCTGCGAGGAACACCGCGAGCACCTCTCGCAGTTCCTGGGGGTGCGGGGGTTCCTGAAGGACGTGGTCCGGTTCGAGGAGTGGCAGGAGCGCGAGGACTCGTAGGTCTCTTCGGCTCGTGGGCCCCTTCGCGGATCAGACCGCGGATCAGACCGTGGCCGCTAGCCGCCGATCGCCGACATCGGGCGGTCCGGCTGGACGAAGGACGGGTCGTCGAGGCCGGCACCGGCCTTCTTGCCCCACATCGCCAGGCGCCAGATGCGGGCGATCTCCTCGTCCGGGGCGTCGGAGCGCAGGGCCGCGCGCAGGTCGGTCTCCTCGGTCGCGAACAGGCAGGTGCGGACCTGGCCGTCGGCCGTGAGGCGGGTGCGGTCGCAGGCCGCGCAGAACGGGCGGGTGACCGAGGCGATCACGCCCACCCGGTAGGGTCCGCCGTCGACCAGCCAGCGCTCCGCCGGGGCCGAGCCGCGCTCGTCCGCGCCCTCGGGGGTGAGGTCGAAGCGGGTGCGCAGGGAGGTGAGGATGTCGCCGGCGGTGACCATGCCCTCGCGCTTCCAGCCGTGCTGGGCGTCCAGGGGCATCTGCTCGATGAAGCGCAGCTCGTAGTCGTGCTCCAGGGCCCAGGCCAGCAGGTCGGGGGCCTCGTCCTCGTTCAGGCCGGGCATCAGGACGGTGTTGACCTTGACCGGGGTGAGGCCGGCCTCGCGGGCGGCCTGGAGACCTTCGAGGACGTCCTTGTGACGGTCACGGCGGGTGAGGGCCTTGAAGACGTCCGGGCGGAGGGTGTCCAGGGAGACGTTGACCCGGTCCAGGCCCGCCGCCTTGAGGGCGGTCGCGGTGCGGCGCAGGCCGATGCCGTTGGTGGTGAGGGACATCTGGGGGCGCGGGGCGAGGGCCGCGACGCGCTCGACGATGCCGACGAGGCCGGGGCGGAGCAGGGGCTCGCCGCCGGTGAAGCGGACCTCCTCGATGCCGAGCAGGCGGACCGCGATGTCGATGAGGCGGACGATCTCGTCGTCCGTGAGCAGGTCGGGCTTGGCCAGCCACTGCAGGCCCTCTTCGGGCATGCAGTACGTGCAGCGCAGGTTGCACCGGTCGGTCAGTGAGACCCGCAGGTCGGTGGCCACTCGGCCATAGGTGTCGATGAGCACGTCGGCCCCCTCCCTCTTCCGGATCACTCCATTTTCCGCCACGCAGGTGGTCTCCGTCACCTGTGAGCCTACGTGAGACCAGTGACATCGAGGGCGGCCCGATCCGACGAGGTGGGGGACGGCCTCGTCGTAGGACCCTACGATCCGGCACGTTATATTGATTGAATCAATGTTGATTGCATCAATCATGCATAGTGAAGTCATGACTGGAATCACGAGCGCATGGTCCGCTCTCGGTGGTGACCCGGCCCTACTCGCGCGGGTCACCACCGTGCCGCGGGAGGGCGCCCTCGCCGCACACCTGCCCGCACGGGAACTGGCCCGTTCCTGCGTCGGGGCGTGCGCGCTGGCCGCCGCCGAACTGGGGGCGCGCCGGGCCGGGCTCGCCGAGGTGCCGGAGGTCCGCGTCGACGACGGGGCGGTCGCCGCCGCCTTCCACAGTGAACGGCTGGTGCGGATCGACGGGCGGACGCCGGTCTCCTTCGCTCCGCTGTCCCGGTTCTGGCCGGCCGCCGACGGCTGGGTCCGCACTCACGCCAACTACCCCCACCACCGGGCCCGGTTGCTCGGCGCGCTGGACCTGGCGGAGGACGCCTCGGTGGACGATGTGGCCGACCGGATCGGCGGACGGCCCGCCCTGGAAGTCGAGGAGGCGGTGTACGGCGCCGGCGGGCTCGCCGTGGCCCTGCGCACCCCGGAGGAGTGGGACGGGCACGCGCAGGCCACTGCCGTGGCCGCGCGGCCGCTGGTCGAGCGGGAACGGACGGCCCCGGCACGCGCGCGTACGCTCCCGCCGCTCCCGGCCACGACCCCGCTGCTGCCGGCCGCCGGGCTGCGGGTCCTGGACCTGACCCGGGTCCTCGCCGGCCCGGTCGCCACCCGCACGCTGGCCCTGCTGGGCGCCGACGTGCTCCGCCTGGACGCTCCGACGCTGCCCGAACTCGCCGACCAGCACGCCGACACCGGCTTCGGCAAGCGCTCGGCGCTCCTCGATCTGAGCACCGACCGGGCGACCTTCGAGGAGCTGCTGGCCTCGGCGGACGTCGTGGTCACCGGGTACCGGCCGGGCGCCCTGGACCGGTTCGGCCTCTCCCCGGAGGCGCTGGCCGAGCGGCGGCCGGGACTGGTCGTCGCGCAGGTGTCGGCGTGGGGCGCGTACGGGCCGTGGGCCGGGCGGCGCGGCTTCGACAGCCTCGTGCAGGTCGCGACGGGCATCGCCGCGACCGAGGGCGCGGACGGCCGGCCCGGCGCCCTGCCCGCCCAGGCGCTGGACCACGGCACCGGATATCTGCTGGCGGCGGCCGTACTGCGGGCGCTGACCGAGCAGTCGTACGACGGCGGGGGCCGGACGGTCCGGCTGGCCCTCGCCCGCACCGCGCAGTGGCTGACCGGCGGACTCCGGCCGGATCCCGTCCCGGGCACCCCGTACGAGGGTCCGGACGCCTGGGTGGCGGAGACGGCCGGCGCCCTGGGCAAGCTGCGGCATGCCCTGCCACCCGTGTCCTTCGCCGGCGGGCCTGCGGACTGGGCGCGCCCGCCGGTGCCGTGGGGCTCGGACCCGGCCCGCTGGAATCAACGTTGATTCAGTACGCCCGTCGGCTCAGCCCCGGGTGGGATGCGCGCCGTTCGTCACCAGCACCTTGAGCGCCGTCCGCTCGTCCATGGCCTTGTAGCCCTCGGGCACGTCCTCGATGCCGACAGTCATGTCGAACACCGGGGAGGGGTCGATCGTGCCGGACAGGACGTCGGGCAGCAGCTCGGGGATGTAGGCGCGGACGGGGGCGACGCCGCCGCGCAGGGCGATGTTCCGGTCGAACATCACGCCGAGGTCCAGGCCGGTGCCGCTGCCGTGCGGTACGCCGACGAAGCCGATGGCGCCGCCGTCGCGGGTGATCTCGACGGCCGTACGCATCGACTGCTCGGTGCCGACCGCCTCGACGACCGCGTGCGCGCCCTGGCCCCGGGTCAGGGCGCGGACGGCCTCGACGGCCGCCTCCCCGCGCTCGGCGACCACGTCGGTGGCGCCGAAGCGGCGCGCGATGTCGGTCCGGACCGCGTGCCGGCCCAGGGCGATGATCCGCTCGGCGCCGAGCCGCTTGGCGGCCAGCACGGCGCACAGGCCGACGGCGCCGTCCCCGACGACGGCGACCGTGGCACCGGGGCGGACGCCCGCGCCGAGCGCCGCGTGGTGGCCGGTGCCGAGGACGTCGGAGAGGGTCAGCAGCGCGGACAGCAGGTGGTCGTCGGAGGCGGCCTCCTTGGGCAGCCGGACGAGGGTTCCGTCGGCGAACGGCACGCGCACCGCCTCGCCCTGGCCGCCGTCGTATCCGACGGAGCCCCAGAAACCGCCGTGCTCGCACGACGTCGTCAGGCCCTCGCGGCAGTAGTCGCAGACGCCGTCGGACCACATGAAGGGCGCCACGACCAGGTCCCCGGCGCGGACGGTGCCCACCTCCGAGCCGGTCTCCTCGACGATCCCGAGAAACTCGTGCCCGATGCGCTGACCCGGCTGCCGGGCCGCCTCACCGCGGTAGGCCCACAGGTCGCTTCCGCAGACGCAGGCGCGCAGCACGCGCACCACGGCGTCGGTGGGCAGCTGCACCACCGGGTCGGGGACGTCCTCCACGCGCATGTCGTACGGGGCGTGGATGGTGGTGGCGCGCATGGCGAGGGTCCTTCTCGTGCTCGTGCGAAGTGGTGCGGTGCGCCCTGGGGGTGGTCGGGCGCACCTCACCGTACGCCGCCCCGGTCCGGGGCCGCGACGCACGGGGCACCCCCGGACCTGCGGGGCTACACCCCGGCCGCTCCCAGCAGGCTGCCCGCGACGTAGGTGACGGCCATGGCGAGCGCGCCGCCCAGGGCGTTGCGCAGGACCGCACGGCGCGGGGCCGCCGCGCCGAGCCGGGCGCTTGTCCATCCGGTGATGACGAGCGCGGCGAGCACGGAGACCACGGTGACGAGCAGCCGCCAGTGGGCGGACGGCAGGACGATGGCCAGCAGGGGCAGCAGGGCGCCCACCGTGAAGGCCAGGAAGCTGGCCCAGGCCGCGTGCCAGGGGTTGGTCAGCTCGTCGGGGTCGATGCCCAGCTCCACACTGGCGTGGGCGCGCAGCGCGTCCCGCGCGGTGAGCTGCTCGGCGGCCTCGCGGGCCACTTCCCGGGACAGTCCGCGCGCGCGGAGCAGTTCGGTGAGTTCCCGCAGTTCGGCCTCCGGCTGCTCCCTCAGCTCCCGGCGTTCCACGGCCAGCGCGGCCAGCTCGGAGTCGCGCTGCGTGGACACGGAGACGTATTCGCCGGCCGCCATGGACATCGACCCGGCGAGCAGTCCGGCGAGGCCGGCGGTGAGCAGGGCCGCGCGGTCGTCGGTGGCGCCGGCCACGCCGACGACGATGCCCGCGGTGGAGACGATGCCGTCGTTCGCGCCGAGCACGGCGGCCCGCAGCCAGTTCAGCCGGGCGGCGAGCGCGCCCCCGTGGTTCTCCTGGTGGGTCGGTTCGGTCACAGACGGAGGATGGCACCCCGCGTGTCACCAGACGCGTACCGACGCTCCTCGGGCGAAGACCGGGCTGGTCGCGCCGGGGGGCGGTTCGTCGAGCGGCTCGGCGATCTCGGCGGCCGTGGGGCCGACCTTGGCGGCGACGGCGTCGAGGAGGCCGAGGTCGAAGCCGTAGACGCGGGCCGCGTTGCCGCCGAGCATGGCCGCCAGCTCCGCGCGCGGGACGCCTGCGCAGGAGAAGCGGAGGGCTTCGCGGGTGTGGGGGTGGGTGCCCTCGTCGTGCGGGTAGTCGCTGCCCCACATGATCTTGTCGATGCCGATGCGGTGGCGCAGCGGGACCTCGTGCGGGCGCATGAAGCTGGCGCCGACGAAGCAGTTGTCCCGCCACACCCGGGAGGGCGGGCCGCCCATGCCCTCGGCGAGCCCGACGCCGAACTTGGCCTCGGCGGTGTCCGCCCGGGAGGCGGAGGCGACCAGCCGCCCGTGGTAGTAGTCCAGCATGTCGAGCACCCCGGGGATCCAGCCGGAGCCCTGCTCGGTGAGGACCAGCCGCAGGCTGGGGTGGCGGCGGAAGGCACCACCGAAGACGAGGTGCCACAGGGCGCGGTGGGAGAACCAGGTCGTCTCGACCATGAAGACCGCGCGGGCGGCCGGTTCGTCGCCGAGCGGCGGGGAGGCGGACCCGGCGTGGTGGTTGACGGGGACGCCCAGCTCGGCGCAGACCGCCCAGATCGGGTCGTACACGCGCGCGTGCAGCTCGGGAAGGCCGGAACCGGGTGGGGTGCCGGGCAGCAGCAGACCGCCCGTCAGGCCGGCCGCCACGCACCGGCGGATCTCCGCGACGGCCTCCTCGACGTCGTTCAGGAGGATCTGGAACACGCCCGCCCGGCGGCCCGGCGCGGCGGCGCAGAAGTCCGCGAGCCAGCGGTTGTGGGCGCGCAGGCCCGCCCAGCGCCGCTCGAACTCCCCGGCGGTGGGGGCGGGGGCCATGAGCGAGCCGGACGGGAAGAACGGCGGGATGGTGTTCGGGAAGACGACCTCGGCGACGATCCCGTCCGCCTCCAGCTCCGCGAGACGCCGCCCGGAGTCCCAGTTCCGGTCGGCGGAGTCGGCGAGCAGGTCCTCGTAGGGGTTGACGTACGTGGCCGCCCAGGCGTCGAAGTCGTCGTGGAAGCGGCGCTCCAGGTAGGGCCGGTAGTCGAGCAGGTCGGCGCCGGCGTGGCAGTCGGCGGAGATGACGGTGTACCGGTCGTCGGTGTGTCGGCCGTGGGCATGTCGGTCGTGGGTGTACCGGTCGTCGCCGTTCCGGTCGTCGGTGCTCACCGGTCCCCCTCCGTGGGCCCGGGCCCCAGCACGGGGAAGTCGTGGCCGGTGAGCCAGTGCCGGCCCGCCTCGCGGGAGCGGGCCCAGGAGGCTTCCACGGCCGTCTGGTCGGCGCTCTGGCCGAGGTCGGCGGGGGTCGGGCCGATGCGGTGGGCCAGCGGGGCCAGCCTGCCGACGTCGAAGCCGAACGCCTCGGCCGCGGCCAGGCCCAGCATGCGGCGGGTCTCGGCGACCGGGATGTCGTGGAAGGTGCGCCGCAGCCACGCGCGCGTGTCGGGCCAGGTGCCCTCCGGGTGCGGGAAGTCGCTGCCCCACAAAATGTTGTCGACGCCGATCTCGTAGCGCTGGGCGAGTTCGCGCCGCTTGGTGTTGGTGGCGCAGACGAACACCTGCCGGTCGAGGTACTCGTGCGGTGCCCGTTTCAGCTCCTGGAACGGGGAGAGCTTCTTGCCGCCGTGCGCGCCGAGGTAGAGGCGGTCCATGAACCACAGCAGGTTCGGCAGCCACCAGCAGCCCGACTCGGCGACCCCGAACCGCAGTCCGGGGTGGCGTTCGAACACGCCCGACCAGAGGAGGAACCACAGGGGGCGGGCGGGCCACCAGGTCACCTCGCTGACGTAGATGCCGAGGTGGTCGCCGTACTCGTCCCTCGGGGCCGCGCCGGAGTGGGTGAGCACGGGCATCCCGCACTCGGCGGCCGCCGCCCACACGGGGTCGTAACGGCGGTCGTGGTACGGCTCCTTGCCGGCCCACATGGCCGGGATCATCAGCGCGCCTAGGCCGGACTCCCGGGCCCGGTGGATCTCGGCGACGACGGCGCCGGTCTCGGCGGTGACGGGCAGCAGGGCGACTCCGCAGTGCCGTTCGGGGTGTTCGGAGACGAACTCCGCGAGCCAGCGGTTGTGGGCGCGGGCGCCGGCCATGCCCAGCTCGGGGTCGTGGTCGCCGGACAGGCCGAGGCCCACGCCGAAGGGAGCCGCCGTCCGGCTGTCCACCGCGTCGGCGTCGGGGAAGACGACCTCGGCGGCCACCCCGTCGCCGTCCAGCTCCTTCAGGCGCTGCGCGCTGTCCCAGCCGCCGCGCAGGCCCTCCTCGTTGTCCTGGAACCACTGGTCCGCGAACGCCTCGTTGCGGATGCCGAGCCGGGTCATCTCCTCGCGGCGCAGGTCGCGGCCGGCGAGGAACTCGTCGAAGTCCCGGTGGAAGCGGGACTCCAGGTAGGGCCGGTACCGCTCGGTGGGCAGCCCGGCGTGGCAGTCGGAGGAGATGATCAGGTACGGGTCCTGGCCGGCCATGGCAGCCTCCCGGTCAGTCGAGTCGGTCGGGTCGGTCGAGTCAGTCGAGAATGAAGCTTTCGAGGTACGACGGGTTCGCGCGGTCCAGCATCGACCGGGCCCGCGCGCGGATCTGGGCGTCGCTGTGCTCGCTCTCGGGCAGCAGCCAGAAGCGGTCGGCGCGGACGCCGGACACGACCAGTTCGGCGACGTCCTCGACGGGCGTGAAGCGGACCTCCTGGCCGGCCTCGCGCATGGCGGCCTCCCACTGGCCGAGGCTGCGGTACGGGGTCCTGCGGGGCCGCTGCTTGGCGTAGCGGGCGGGCCGGTTGCGGTGCGACTCCCACAGGCCGGTGCGCAGCATGTGCGGGCCAGGGAAGAGCACGGAGGCGCCCACGCGCGCGTGCTCCGCCCTGAGGTGGGCGTAGAGCGACTCGGTCAGGGTGACGACGGCCGCCTTGGTGACGGCGTACACGGAGGCGGTGGGCAGCGGGGCGATGCCGCCGTCACCGGAGGACGTGTTGACGACATGACCGGGTTGACCCGACTTGATCATCCGTGGCACGAACGCCTGGACGCCGTGGAAGACGCCCCACACGTTGACGTTGAAAGCCCACTGCCAGTCGTTCGGCTCGTGCTCCCACATGCGGCCCTCGGCGCCGGAGCCGACCCCGGCGTTGTTGCACAGCAGGTGCACGGCGCCGTAGGTGTCGTACGCCGACTCGGCGAGAGCGAGGACCTCTTCGCGCACGCCGACGTCGACCACGCGCGCGTGCACGTCGGCGCCCGTCGCGCGCAGGTCAGCGGCGGCCTTGTCCAGGGCGGTCTCCTCGACGTCGGTGAGGACGACCTTCAGTCCCTCGGCGGCGAACCGCCGGGCCATGGCGAGGCCGATGCCGCTCGCCGCTCCGGTGACGACGGCCACCTGTCCCGCGTGGAGGTCCATCAGTGACTCCCTTCCCAAGGCGCCTCACAGGCCTGCTCCGGGGGCGCGTCGAGGATCTGGAGGGGGTCGTCGTAGCGCTGGTGGACGTACGGCAGCAGGGCACGCGCGTCGGCGCGTTCGACGACCCGGCCGCTCTGGTCGCTGGTCTTCTCGCCGAGGGTGACGTCCAGCAGGCGCAGCACCGGGAGGTCGGCCACGGGGTCGTACGGGGACTCGCGCAGTACGACCTCGCCGGTGACCCGTTGCAGCCGGCGTGTCCTCTCGTGGCGGACGCAGTGCACCAGCAGGGGGTCGCCGTCGAAGCCGGACCCGTCGACGGCGGGCAGGAACTTGAAGTAGAAGTCGGTCTTGCGGGACGGCTCCGGCAGGGGCAGGTCGCCGTCGACGGTGCCCCGCACCTCCACGAAGTCGATGCCGTGGCGGCCCAGCGCTGCGCGCAGGCCGGACCCGTCGCGGTCGAGCGTCACCTCGCCGAGTTTCTTGGGCTCGCCGAAGACCTCGCGGCCACCGGTGAGGGCGCGCTCGTGGGTCATCGGCATGACCAGCGGGTACCAGCCGTCGACCGCGCCGTGGGCGGCGGCGACCGCGAAGGAGCCCGCGCCCAGCGGGTATCCGGGCAGGTCGACCTTGCTGATGTTCACGCGCGCGAGGGGGCGCGCAGTGGGCTTGAGCGGGGGTGGGAGCACCGCCGCGACCGCGTCCGGGTCGGTCTCCCAGACGGCCACGACACCGGTGGACCAGATGTCGGGGAGCCGCGCGCTCGCGGTGCGGGTGGTGGCTGTCTCCTGCTCGGTCCGTGCGCCGTACCGTACGCGTGCCATACGCCGTACCGCCCTTCTCCCGAGGGCCCGCCGCCGCACCTGACGAGCCGTCACCTGTAACACAGTTACAGCAGAGTCCGTGCCGGGTAAATACGGCCGCACGAAAAGGTGCGAGGGGGAGGGAACATGGCGAGAGGCGCACTGTCCCGCGAGGAGGTGCTGGCGGCCGCCGCGGAGCTGGTGAAGCGGCAGGGTCCGGACGCCCTCACCATGCGCAGGCTGGCCGCCGGGCTGGGCACCGCCGTCACGTCGATCTACTGGCATGTCGGGGGCCGCGAGGCGCTGCTCGACGCCCTGGTGGAGCGCACGGTGGCCGACCTCGGCGAGATCCGCCCGCACGGGCGGACACCGGAACAGCGGGTCGTGTCCGTCGCACGGGCGCTGCGCCGGCAGTTGCGCGACCACCCGCACCTGGTGGCGCTGGTGCACGAACGCGGTCTGACCGACCGCATGTTCCTGCCCGCCCAGCAGGCCCTGGTGCGCGAGGCACACGCGGCGGGGCTGCGCGGCGGGCGGGCGGCCGAGTTCGTGCGGGCCGTGCAGTTCCAGGTCGTCGGCCATGTGCTGGTCGAGCGCAACCGCGAGCGCGCCCCGGCGCAGCATCCCGGGGGCGAGGAGCTGTGGCGCGCCGAGGCCGCCGGGGACGACCCGGCCCTGGCCCGTGCGCTGTCCCGGCCACCGGCGGCGGACCGGCTGTTCGTGACGTCGGTACGGGCCCTGGTGCGGGGGCTGCTCGCAGGGGACGGACAATGACCGGCGGGTACGTGCCCACGCGCGCGGAGCCGGGGGTGGACCGCACACACGCGCGCGTGCGCCCCTGAAAGGCGTCCAGGTGTACGACAGTTCACGCCCGGCCGGTACCTGGGGGGCGGGGCTGTCAGTCGTGGCCCGTATCCTCAGTGACCATGCTCGAAGACCGTGCGACCGCAGTGTCCTCCCCCACCCAGTGGCCGACCGCGTATCCCCAGGGATACGCGGTCGTTGACGTGGAGACCACCGGCCTGGCCCGGGACGACAGGATCATCTCGGCGGCCGTCTACCGGCTGGACGCGCGCGGCGAGGTGGAGGACCACTGGTACACGCTGGTCAACCCGGAGCGCGATCCGGGACCCGTGTGGATACACGGTCTGACGAGTGAGGCGCTCGAAGGCGCGCCGCTGTTCCCGGACATCGCCGAGGAGTTCTCCGCCCGGCTCGACGGCCGGGTCCTCGTCGCGCACAACGCGGTCTTCGACTGGCAGATGATCGCGCGGGAGTACGCGCGCGCGAAGAGCCAGGCGCCGGTGCGGCAGCGGCTGTGCACCATCGCGCTCTCCAAGGAGCTGGGGCTGCCGCTGCCCAACCACAAGCTGGAGTCGCTGGCGGCGCACTTCGGGGTCGTCCAGCAGCGGGCACACCACGCGCTGGACGACGCGCGGGTGCTGGCGGAGGCGTTCCGGCCCAGCCTGCGCAGCGCGGCGGCGAGCGGCGTACGGCTGCCGCTGCTGGAGTGCCTGCCACTGACGGAGTGGTCGGAAACGCCCCGGATCGGCCACCAGGCGAGCGGGGGCTACGGCGGCTACCGACCGGGTAGTTGGCGGCCGTCCCGGAAGCGCCCGGCCTGCCCCCACCCCAACCCGGGCCGCTACGAAGAGGGCAAACGACTCAAACAGGGCATGCGGGTGGCGTTCTCCGGAGACACCTCCGTCGACCGGGAGCTGCTGGAGGACCGCGCTGTCGAGGCCGGGCTGCACGTGGCGACGAGCCTGTCCCGGCTGACCAGCCTGCTCGTCACCAACGACCCCGGGGCGGGCACCTCCAAAACCGTCAAGGCCCGGCAGTACGGCACCCCGATCGTGGACGAGGCGGCCTTCGGGCAGCTCCTGAGGGACGTCGAGCCCGCCGACGGCTGACGGCACGAAGGCGGTCGACCGTACGGACGGGTGATTGCCGCGCGACTCGCCCGGCGCCCGCTCGCCCGGGCACCGATGACGGCTCACCCTGTGGCGCATGGCGAAATGCGAAGTTTGCGGCAACGACTACGGAATGACGTTCGAGGTGCACGCGCAGGGGGCGGTGCACGTCTTCGACTGCTTCTCCTGTGCGATCCACCGCATGGCCCCCATCTGCGAGCACTGCCGGGTGCAGATCATCGGCCAGGGAGTGGAGGCGGACGGCACCTGGTACTGCGGCGCGCACTGCGCCCGGGCCGACGGGAAGACGGGGGTCGTGGACCGGGTGTGACCCGGTACCCGCGCGCATGCGCCCCACGGCCCGGAGGTACCGTCGTGGGGTGCACCGTTACCGCTTCCTGCTGAGCCGCCAGTGGGTGATCCTCACCCTCGTCGCGATCGCGCTGATCCCGACGATGATCAGGCTCGGCTTCTGGCAGGGGCACCGGTACGACGAGCGCACCGCACGCAACAACCTGGTCTCCTCGGCGCTGCACGCCAAGCCGGCCCCGGTCGAGGAGCTGTCCTCCCCCGGCCACGCCGTGACCCGCACCGACAAGTACCGGACGGTCACCGCGACGGGCACCTTCGACACCGCCCACGAAGAGGTGGTCCGGCGCCGCACCAACTCAGACGACCAGGTCGGCTTCCACGTGCTGACCCCGTTCGTCCTCGACGACGGCAAGGTGCTGCTCGTCAACCGGGGCTGGATCCCCGCGAACGGCGCGCAGACCGCGTTCCCGAAGATCCCGGCGCCGCCCGCCGGGCGGACCACGATCAAGGGCCGGCTGATGGCCGACGAGACAACCGCGGCGAGCGGCATCAAGAACGTCCAGGGCCTCCCCGACCGGCAGATCATGCTGATCAACAGCGCGGAGGAAGCCCGGCGGCTGCACGCACGCGTGCTGGGCGGCTACGTCGAGCAGATCGCGCCGGAGCCCAAGGGCGGCTCCCCGGAGCAGATCTCCGACCCCGGCAGCGAGGACGCCCCGCTGAACTACGCGTACATGCTCCAGTGGTGGCTGTTCGCCGCGGCGGTACCGGTCGGCTGGTGGTTCCTGCTCCGTCGCGAGATCCGCGACCGCGAGGAGAAGGCGGCCCAGAAGACGCCCGAGGACACGGCGGCAGGGCCGACGGAGACGGACAAGGCCACGGTCTGAGGGGCCACAATCTGAGGGGCCGCGCTCGGACGGGCCAGGGTCAGACCGTCCATGGTCGGGCGAGCCACGGCCGGACGAGCCACGGTCGACCGTCCCCGATCGAACGGGCGACGGCCGGAGGGGCCACGGCCGGACGAGCCACGGTCTGCGGGACCGCGGCCTGACCGCCGGCCGGCCCCCCTCAGCCCGCCCCGCACGGGCTCGCCGACCGCGCCAGAGCCGTCCCCTCACCCACGACGCACCGTAGCCGGCCGCGACCCCACTGTGCCGTGACCTGCGCTCCCCTCCCCCCGGCCGCCGGTCTGTGGAAGAGTTGCGCCCCGCCGGGGACCGGGCCGCGGCGCACGCCGCGAGCACCCGCCGGCTTCCTGTCCTCCGGACGCGGCCCCCGCGCAACTCTCCGGGGAGGGCACAACCAGGGACGGTGACCCATGGCCGACGGCGCCACCGCGGCGACCTTCCTCGCCGTGATCGGCGGGGCGTCGCTGCTCGCCGTGACCGCGCGCCGGCTGCGCCCGAGCGACCGGCTGCCGTCCCTGGAGGGCTGGGCGCTGGCCGACCGCAGCCTGGGCAAGGGCTGGATCTGGCTGCTGCTGGGCGGCACGATGTTCACCGCCTACACCTTCACCGCCATCCCCGGCCTGGCCTACGGCAACGGCGCGCCCGCCTTCTTCGCCGTGCCGTACACGGTGATCATGTGCCCGCTCGCCTTCGTGCTGCTGGGCCGGCTGTGGACGGTGGCCCGCCGACACGGCTACATCACCGTCGCCGACTTCGTGCGCGGCCGGTACGGCTCCCCGCCCCTCGCCCTGGTCGTCGCGCTGACCGGGATCCTGGCGACGATGCCGTACCTGGCGCTGCAACTGCTCGGCATCCGGGCCGTGCTGGCGGCCGGGGGCGTGTACCCGCGGGGCGCGACCGGGGACCTGGTGATGGTGGCGCTGTTCGCGGGGCTCGCGGTGGCGACGTACCGGCACGGGCTGCGGGCGCCCACCGTCATCTCGGCGCTGAAGGCCGTGGCCGTCTTCGTCTCCCTCACGGCCGTGACCTGGCTGGTCCTGGAGCGGTTCCACGGCCCGGGCGGCGTGTTCGACGGGGCGGCGGGCCGTCTGGGCGGGCCCGCGCTGCTGCTCACCCCCGCGCAGCAGCCGGCGTACGCCACGCTCGCGCTCGGCTCCGCGCTCGCCCTGCTGATGTACCCGCACGTGCTGACCGTCGGCTTCGCCGCGGACGGCCCGCGGACCCTGCGCCGGACGACCGTGGCGCTGCCCGCCTGGATCGGGCTGCTCGCGATGTTCGGCTTCCTCGGCATCGCGGCCCTCGCGGCCGGGGTTCGGGCGCCGAAGGGCAACGCGGAGGCGGCCGTACCGATGCTGGTGGACCGGCTGATGCCCGGGCCGCTGGCCGGACTGGTGTTCGGTGCGATCACCGTCGGCGCGCTGGTGCCGGCCGCGGTGATGTCGATCGCGGCCGCCACCAGCTTCGTACGCAACGTCTACGTCGAGTACGTGCACCCGACGGCCACGCCCAAACGGCAGGTGCGCATCGCCAAGACGGTGTCGCTGACCGCGAAGGTGGGCGCGGTGGCGTTCGTGTTCGGGCTCCGCGACCAGGACGCGATCAACCTGCAACTGCTCGGCGGGGTGTGGATCCTGCAGATCTTCCCGGCGGTGGCGGTCGGCCTCTACACCCGGTGGCTGCATCCGCGGGCGCTGCTGGCCGGCTGGGGAGCGGGCATGCTGGTCGGCACGTTCCTGGTGGTCCGGCAGGGCTTCTCGCCGATCGTGCCGCTGGGCAGCGGGGCGCCCGCCGTCTACGCGGGGCTCCTCGCCCTGGCGCTCAACCTGCTCGTCGCCATGGCCACGACCCCGGTCCTGGCCCGGCTGGGCGTCCCGCGCGGCGCCGATCTGACCGACCTGCCCGCGCGCCTGACCGTCCGGCGGCGCCCCGAGACGGGAGCGAACAACCCGTGAGACAGCACCTGAGACCCGGCGCCGGCACGCCCGCGCCGGCATCCCTGGCCCCCGCGGCCGCCGACCCGGCCGACGTGGAGCGCGAGGCCGGTGTCGCCCGGTTGTTCGAGCGGCACTACACCTCGATGCTGCGGCTCGCCGTGCTGCTCGGCGCCGACGACCCGGAGAACGTGGTCGCCGAGGCGTACTACCAGATCTACCGCAAGTGGCGGCGCCTGAGGGACACCGAGGCCGCCGAGGCCTACCTGCGCTCCACCGTCTGCAACCTGACCCGGATGCGGATACGCCACCTCCAGGTGGCCCGCCGGCACGAGGAGCAGCCGGTGCACGAGCCGGTGGCCTCCGCCGAGAGCACCGCGCTGCTCCACGACGACCAGCGCGTGCTGATCGGCGCGCTGCAGCAGCTGCCCGCCCGGCAGCGCGAGGCGCTGGTGCTGCGGCACTGGCTCGGCCTGAAGGAGAGCGAGATCGCCGCGGCGATGGGCATCTCCTGCGGCTCGGTCAAGACCCACACCTCACGCGGCATCGCCGCCCTGACCCAGGCGATGGAGGCCCGGCGATGAACGACACCGGCCCTGACCGCACCGAGCGGGACCTCGCGGACGCGCTCGCCGCGCTGGCCGGCGGGGTGCACGCCGCCCCCGACGCCTACCGCACGGCCCGCGGGGAGTGGCTGCGCCGCGAACGCCGCCGCCGTCTCGTCCTCGCCGTCCTCGTCGCGGTCGTCTTCGCCGTGGCGGTCCTGATCGGCCTGTGGGTGCTCAACCGGGCACCGTCCGGTCCGGGTGTGGTCTTCTCCGGACCGGGGGCGACGGTGTCCGCACCCGCACTCGGCGCCCCGAGGTGACCGCCGGCCACCGGTCACTCCCCCGGCCCACCACCTGATTGGCCCCCTCCCACTCCGGGAAGCCGCACCCCGTGAACGCGCGCATCGAGGACTACGCCCTCATCGGTGACGAACAGACCGCGGCCCTGGTCGGCAGGGACGGCTCGATCGACTGGCTGTGCCTGCCCCGGTTCGACTCCGCCGCGTGCTTCGCCAGGATCCTGGGCGACGAGGACAACGGCCACTGGCGGATCGCCCCCAAGGGGGCGGACACCTGCACCCGCCGCGCCTACCGGAGCGACACGCTGGTCCTCGACACCGAGTGGGAGACCGGCGAGGGCACGGTGCGCGTCACCGACCTGATGCCCCAGCGGGAGCGCGCGCCCGACGTCGTACGCGTCGTGGAGGGGGTCAGCGGGCGCGTCACCGTCGTCAGCACGCTGCGGCTGCGCTTCGACTACGGCTCGGTCGTCCCCTGGATGCGCCGCTCCGACGGCCACCGGGTCGCCGTCGCCGGACCGGACTCCGTGTGGCTGCGGTCCGAACCGGCCGTGCGCACCTGGGGCGAGGACTTCGGCACGCACGCGGAGTTCACCGTCGAAGCGGGCGAACAGGTCGCGTTCGTGCTCACCTGGCACCCCTCGCACGAACCCCGGCCCCCGCTCATCGACCCGTACGAGGCGGTGCGCACCAGCGTCGCGGACTGGCGGCGCTGGGCCGCGCGCTGCCGCTACGACGGCCCTTACCGGGACGCCGTCGTGCGTTCCTTGATCACCCTGAAGGCCCTCACCTACGCCCCGACCGGCGGGATCGTCGCCGCCCCCACCACCTCGCTGCCGGAGAAGCCGGGCGGCGTGCGCAACTGGGACTACCGCTACTGCTGGCTGCGCGACTCCACCCTGACCCTCAACGCCCTGTTGGCCGCCGGCTACCAGGACGAGGCCGAGGCGTGGCGCGACTGGCTGCTGCGCGCCGTCGCGGGCGACCCGGCCGACCTGCAGATCATGTACGGCGTGGCGGGCGAACGGCGGCTCCCGGAGACCGAGTTGCCCTGGCTGACCGGGTTCGCCGGCTCGACGCCGGTACGGACCGGCAACGGCGCCGTCGACCAGCTCCAGCTCGACGTGTACGGGGAGGTGATGGACTCCCTGTGGCTGGCCCGCGCCTCCGGGCTGCCCACCAAGGCGCACATGTGGTCCCTGCAGCGCGCGCTCCTGGGGTTCCTGGAGAAGGCGTGGCGGCAGCCCGACGAGGGGCTGTGGGAGGTACGCGGCGGCCGGCGTCACTTCGTGCACTCCAAGGTGATGGTGTGGGTGGCCGCCGACCGCGCCGTTCGCACCCTGGAGCGCTACCCGGAGCTGCGGGGTGACCTGGAGGGCTGGCGCACGCTGCGCGACGAGGTGCACCGGGAGGTGTGTGAGAAGGGCTACGACGCCGCACGCAACACCTTCACCCAGTACTACGGCTCGGCCGGACTGGACGCCGCCCTGTTGCTGATCCCCCGCGTCGGCTTCCTGCCGCCCGACGATCCCCGCGTCGCCGGCACGGTCGACGCGATCCGCGCCGACCTCGGCCACGGCGGCTTCCTGCGCCGCTACGACACGGACCCCGGCGGACCGGTCGTGGACGGCCTGCCGAGCGGCGAGGGCGCCTTCCTCGCCTGCTCGTTCTGGCTCGCCGACGCCCTGCACCTGACGGGCCGTACGGAGGAGGCGCGCGAGCTGTTCGACCGGCTCGCCGGGCTCGTCAACGACGTCGGGCTGCTGGCGGAGGAGTACGACCCGGTGGGCGGGTGCCAGGTGGGCAACTTCCCGCAGGCGTTCAGCCACATCGCCCTGGTGAACACCGCCCTCGCCCTGTTCGGCGGCGGGGGCGGGGAGGCAGGATAGGGGCCATGGATCTTGGACTGAAGGACCGGGTGTACGTCGTCACGGGTGCCACCCGGGGGCTGGGCAACGCCGCCGCGCGGGAGCTGGTCGCCGACGGGGCGAAGGTCGTGATCACCGGCCGGGACGAGAAGCGGGTCGCCGACGCCGCCGCCGAACTCGGGCCGGACGCGGTGGGCGTGGCCGTCGACAACTCCGACGCGGGGGCGCCCGAGCGGCTCGTCGCGGCCGCGCGGGAGCACTTCGGCGGCTTCCACGGCGTGCTCATCAGCGTCGGCGGGCCGCCGCCCGGCTTCGTCGCCGACAACACCGACGAGCAGTGGCGCGACGCCTTCGAGTCCGTGTTCCTCGGCGCGGTCCGGCTCGCCCGCAGGGCCGCGGACGAGTTGGAGGCGGGCGGTGTCATCGGGTTCGTGCTGTCCGCCTCGGTGCACGAGCCGATCCCCGCGCTGACCGTGTCCAACGGACTGCGGCCCGGTCTCGCCGGGTTCGCGAAGTCGATCGCCGACGAGCTGGGGCCGCGCGGCATCCGCGTGGTCGGGCTGCTGCCGTCCCGCATCGACACCGACCGCGTGCGCGAGCTGGACGGACTGTCCGCGGACCCGGAGGCCACCCGGGCCGCCAACGAGTCCCGCATCCCGCTGCGCCGCTACGGCACTCCGGAGGAGTTCGGTCGTACCGCGGCGTTCCTGCTCTCCCCCGCGGCCTCCTACCTGACCGGGATCATGCTGCCCGTGGACGGCGGCATGCGGCACGGGTTCTGAGGGCCCGCCCGTTCACGACCGCCCGTGGGGCCCGGCTCCCTCAGCTGACCCTCTCCGGGCGGTGCCGGACGCCGGTCAGGCGCACTTCCGCCGGGAGGGCGGGCAGCCCCGTCGACGTGCGGGCGTGCGCCAGGGCTCCGGTCGTGAAGTCCGTCAGCGCGGTGGCCGGGTCCGCGTCGGGGTCCAGCCGGAGCCCGGCCCGGGCCGCAGGTGCGCCCCGGCGGCCGCGGGTCAGCAGGACCTCGGCGTGGGCCACGCCGTCCTGCCGGCCGGCCTCCGCGGCCAGGGCCGACTCCAGCGCCCTGGTCCGCAGCCGGGCGACGTCGCCGTCAGCGGTGTCGACGGTGATCTCGGCCGGCCGGCGCCGGCGCAGCAGCGCGGTCAGCCACCACAGGGCCAGCAGGACGAGGACGGCCAGGGCTCCGAGGACGGCCGGCCACCACCAGCCGGCGTCCCGCCAGCGGGTCCGTTCGGCCCGGGTCAGCAGCACGTCGTGCGAGCTTGTGTACGGCCACCAGGACGGCACGGTTGCGCCCAGGCCCACGGCCAGCACCGTCCCGCCCACCACGAGCAGCAGCAGGCCCGTGATCCCGGTCAGCACACGGTTGACGACGCCCCTGCGCACGGTCTCACCCCTTCCGTCCGGGCCGTGCGACGCGCACGGACAGCGCCGGGGGCCGGTCCAGGCCGAGGGCCCGTGCGGCGTCGGCGAGCGAGGTGTCCAGATCGGCGTGTACGTCGTCCAGGTCGCGGAAGTGCGAGACGGCCCGCACGTCGGCCTTCCCGCGCCCCATCCGGACGCGCACGGCGCGGACGCCGGGCACCTCCAGGGCACGGTCGCGCAGCACCAGGGCGGCCGCGTCGCGCCGGAGCGCGGCCCGGACGTCGGGGTGCGGGCGGCGCATCGGCAGCAGGTCCCGCAGTCCCGGGGTGACCGCGAGGACGACCAGCCACAGGCCGAGCGCGGCGGCGACACCGGCGCCGACCAGCACCCAGGTGTCGTCCAGGGGCCGCTCGGCGAGCTGCCGGGCGAGGGCGCGGCGCCAGCGCATCGCCGGCCGGTGGGCGCGCACGGCGGCGATGTCGTACAGGAAGGCACCGGCCACGACCAGGACGGCCAGGGCGACGATCCCGGCGGGCAACCGCCGCGCCGACCAGAACCGGCCGCTGCCGCGGAGCGCGGGTTCCGGGGTGCCGGGCGCCTTCTCCAGGCCGGTGGGCCGGTCGGCGTCCGTCCCGGGCCCGGGGGGCTCGCTCATCGCGCCCTCCCCCGGTCGGCGTCCGGCGCGGGCACCAGGTGCAGCCGCTCCACCTGGACGGCCACCTCAGGCACGTCCATCCGGACCAGCTCCCGCACCCGTTCGACGACCCGGCGGCGCACGGCGGCGCAGCAGGCACCGATGTCACAGGGATAGCCGAGTTCGAGGTGGACCCGGACGCGCGCGGTGTCGTGGTGGAGGACGACGTTGGCGTACGGCCCGGTGGCGTCCGCCGGGAGCGGTGCCAGCGCCTCCCGGGCGGCCTGGCCGGCGATCTTGGCCACGACCCGGTCGGCGATCCGGGTCGCGCCACGCTCGCCCGGTGCCACACGGTCCGCGGGGCTGCGTGCCGCGCCGGCCTGGGCGCTCACCGGTGTCATCGCCGCCGGTCGCGCCGGTCGTCACGCATGCGGAAGAAATCGCCGAGTTCCAGCTCGCCCTCCAGGAACCGGCCCGCCACGAATCCGACGGCGCCGAGCGCCGCCACCACCAGGAAGGCCCCGAAGCCCCCGAACCAGCCGGCGAAGCCCAGTGCCATCCCGGCGAACATGCCGATCACGGCGGTACTCATGCGGCGCTCCTCGAATGGGTCAGGCGTGCGTGGTCAGGGCCTTTCCGGGGGCGGACACCCGCCTCACTGGATGCGGGGCGGCTCCGGTTCCTCGTCCTCTTCGTCCGGCAGTTTGACGTCGCTCACCGCGATGTTGACCTCGACGACCTCGAGTCCGGTCATCCGCTCCACCGCGTCGATCACGTTCTCCCGGACGGCGCGGGCGACGTCGGCGATCGACACGCCGTAGTCCACGACGATCTCCAGGTCGAGCGCGGTCTGCACCTCGCCGACCTCGGCCTTCACGCCCCGGGTCACCGACTTCGACCCGCCCGGCACCCGGTCCCGTACGGCCCCGAAGGTCCGCGCCAGTCCGCTGCCCAGGGCGTGGACGCCGACCACATCGCGGGCGGCCAGGCCGGCGATCTTCTCCACGACTCCGTCGGCGATGGTGGTACGCCCCCTGAGGCCGGGGTCGCCGCCGCCGCGCCGTGGCGCCTTGCGGGTGGACACCCCGGCTTCGCCGCCACCGTCCGGGTTCGTCGTCATATCACTCATCGCCACCCGTCCCTTCCGGTCATCGTCCCCCGGCCACCGTAAGCAAAAATCCCCCGACCCGCCTCTGCCACGCTGTGGGCAGGCGTTCCGCAGGGCGAGGGGTTCCCCCGCCCGAGCGAAGTCGAGGGTCGCGGAGGGTGGGCACAGCGACCAACGCCGGGGGCCGGTTCAGCGCCGGTTCACTCGCCGAGCCCGGCCAGCTCCCGCAGCCGCCGCCCCTGAGCAGCCCGCTCAGCAGCCCGCTGCTCCTCGTACGTACGGCCGGCGGCTCCCCGCAACAACGCCTTGGTCTCCACCACCGCATCCCGCGGAGCGGCAAGCACCGGCGCGGCAAGATCCCGCACCGCCCCGTCCAGCTCCCCCGCCGGCACCGCGAGATTCGCCAGCCCGGACGCCACCGCCTCCTCCGCCTGCACGAACCGCCCGGTCACGCAGATCTCCAGCGCGCGGGCATACCCGAGCAGCCCGACGAGCGGATGCGTGCCGGTCAGGTCGGGAACGAGGCCCAGGCCGGTCTCGCGCATGGCGAACTGCACGTCGTCGGCGACGACCCGCAGATCGCACGCCAGCGCGAGCTGGAAGCCGGCCCCGATGGCGTGCCCCTGGACGGCGGCGATGGACACGATGTCGTTGCGCCGCCACCAGGTGAACGCCTCTTGGAATTCGGCGATGGTCGCGTCGAGCCCGGCGTCGTCACGGCGCGCGAGATCGATGAAGGACGGCTCGCCCTCGATCCCCTCCGGGGTGAACATCTGACGGTCCAGCCCGGCGGAGAAGGAACGGCCCTCGCCGCGCAGCACCACGACACGGACGGTGCCCGGCAACAGCCGGCCCGCCTCGGCCAGCGCCCGCCACAGAGCGGGGCTCTGCGCGTTGCGCTTGGCCGGATTGGTCAGCGTCACCGTCGCGAGCGCGTCGTCGACGGTGAGCCTTACGCCGTCCTTGTCGAGTACAGGAGCGAGGTCCTGGTCGGGCGAAGCCATGGGGCGCCTCCGATGGGTGCGGTCATCAACGCGGTGCCGTACTGCACGCACGGCATGCTAAGTGACTGCACAGTAACCACCCGGCCGCTCAGTCGGCCGACCGGGTGGCCACCATCGAAGCCGATGGGCCGCCCGGAGTCAGGACGTAGCGGCCTTCTTGCCCCGGGTCGCTCCGCCACGCCCACGGAGCGTGACGCCCGACTCGCTGAGCATCCGGTGTACGAAGCCATACGAGCGGCCGGTCTCTTCGGCCAGCGCCCGGATGCTCGCACCGGAGTCGTACTTCTTCTTCAGGTCTGCCGCGAGCTTGTCGCGCGCGGCGCCGGTCACCCGGCTGCCCTTCTTCAGAGTCTCGGCCACCCGTGCCTCCTCATGGGAAGTGCGCTCTGGTCTCCTCATGATCACCCCTCCGGGGCGGGATGGCCACCCATTCGGCAAGGTCCGTGGGACAAGGTTGTGACGACAGGAGCGCGTCCCCACAAGCGGAATTCTGGATTCCGCGACATGGCGTCCGTACAGCCGAACGAGTGGTTCCGCAAAGAGCCAGGTCAGCGCGGCACGGCGGCCGACCCCTTGGCACAACAGGGATCGGCCGCAAAATACGTGTACGACACACCTCGATACGAGGAGATCTCACACAGATGATGGATCACGGCTAGGCCGAATGATCCATACCCAGTGGATCAGGCATTCGATCAAGCGAGGGCGACGAGGTCCGCGTAGTCGGCGCCCCACAGGTCCTCGACGCCGTCCGGCAGCAGGATGATCCGCTCGGGCTGGAGTGCCTCCACTGCGCCCTCGTCGTGAGTGACGAGGACGACGGCGCCCTTGTAGGTGCGCAGCGCGCCGAGGATCTCCTCGCGGCTGGCCGGGTCGAGGTTGTTCGTCGGCTCGTCCAGCAGCAGCACGTTGGCGGAGGAGACGACCAGGGTCGCCAGGGCGAGGCGGGTCTTCTCGCCGCCGGAGAGGACCGCGGCCGGCTTGTCGACGTCGTCACCGGAGAACAGGAAGGAGCCGAGCACCTTGCGGACCTCGACGAGGTCCATGTCGGGGGCGGCCGAGCGCATGTTCTCCAGGACGGTGCGGTCCGGGTCGAGGGTCTCGTGCTCCTGCGCGTAGTAGCCGAGCTTGAGGCCGTGACCGGGGACGACCTCGCCGGTGTCGGGCGTCTCCACACCGCCTAGGAGGCGCAGCAGGGTGGTCTTGCCGGCGCCGTTGAGGCCGAGGATGACGACCCGGGAACCCTTGTCGATGGCCAGGTCGACGTCGGTGAAGATCTCCAGGGAGCCGTACGACTTCGACAGGCCCTCGGCCATCAGCGGGGTCTTGCCGCAGGGGGACGGGTCGGGGAAGCGGAGCTTGGCGACCTTGTCGGACTGGCGGACCGCCTCCAGGCCGGCGAGGAGCTTGTCGGCGCGGCGGGCCATGTTCTGCGCGGCGACGGTCTTGGTGGCCTTGGCGCGCATCTTGTCGGCCTGCGAGTGCAGGGCGGCGGCCTTCTTCTCCGCGTTGGCCCGCTCCCGTTTGCGGCGCTTCTCGTCGGCCTCGCGCTGCTGCTGGTAGAGCTTCCAGCCCATGTTGTAGACGTCGATCTGGGCGCGGTTGGCGTCCAGGTAGAACACCTTGTTGACGACCGTCTCGACCAGGTCGACGTCGTGGGAGATCACGATGAAGCCGCCGCGGTAGGTCTTCAGGTAGTCGCGCAGCCAGATGATCGAATCGGCGTCGAGGTGGTTGGTCGGCTCGTCGAGCAGCAGGGTGTCCGCGTCGGAGAACAGGATGCGGGCCAGCTCGATACGGCGGCGCTGACCGCCGGAGAGCGTGTGCAGGGGCTGGCCGAGCACGCGGTCGGGCAGGTTGAGCGCGGCGGCGATGGTGGCGGCCTCGGCCTCGGCGGCGTACCCGCCCTTGGTGAGGAACTCCGTCTCCTGGCGCTCGTACTGCCGCAGGGCCTTCTCGCGGGTGGCGCCCTGGCCGTTGGCGATGCGCTGCTCGTTGTCGCGCATCTTGCGGATCAGTACGTCGAGGCCGCGCGCGGAGAGGATGCGGTCGCGGGCGAGGACGTCCAGGTCGCCGGTGCGCGGGTCCTGGGGCAGGTAGCCGACCTCGCCGGAGCGGGCGATCTGGCCGGCGGCCGGGATGCCCTCGCCGGCCAGGCACTTGGTGAGGGTGGTCTTGCCGGCGCCGTTGCGGCCGACCAGGCCGATGCGGTCGCCCTTGGCGACGCGGAAGGTGGCGTTCTCGATGAGGATGCGGGCACCGGCGCGCAGCTCGATACCGGAGGCGGAGATCACGGACAGACTCCAGGGCGTACGGGGATTGGCGGTGGGCGGCTGAGGACGTTCCCGCCGTCTAATGCGCGAGGAGAATGGCCATGGGCCAAGTCTAACGGGGCCGGGCAAGCGGTTTTCCGGCGCGCCCCGGCGGCGGGTGGCCGCGGGGGCGTCGTCCGTTCGGGGGGCGGGGCGGCGCGGCGCGCTCGGCGGGGGCGTTGTCAGTGGTGGCTGCGATGCTGAATGGCGGGCATCGGACGACCGGAATCACGAAGGAGTGATCGGCATGGCAGGCACGGGCGGCGGACGGCCCAGCATCTATCCGACGGTGCTGTACGCGGACGCGAAGGCGGCGATCCGGCAGCTCACGGAGGGCCTCGGCTTCACGGAGCTGTCGGTGTACGAGACGGAGGACGGCAAGGTGATGCACGCCGAGCTGGCCCAGGGCAACGGCGCGGTGATGCTGGGCTCCAAGGGCCGCGGCGGACTCTTCGACACGGTGATGAAGGACGCGGGCCCGACGGGGGTCTACATCGCCGTGGACGACGTCGACGCCCACCACCAGCGGGCCGTCGAGCACGGCGTGGAGATCGTGATGCCCCCGACGGACCAGGACTACGGCTCACGGGACTACATGGCCCGCGACGCCGAGGGCAACATCTGGAGCTTCGGGACGTACTGCCCGGAGATCACCACCTGAGGGCGGGACCGCCCGCCGTCGTTCGCCTGCGGCACCGTCGTGGCCGGTCGCGCGGTTCCCCGCGCCCCTCACGTGCGCGGCCGAGCCCTCAGCCGCCGGTGTGCACCTGGAACGCGGCCCGGCGGACGGCCTTGGCCAGCGCCGGGTCGGGGTGGGCGGCGGCGAGGGCGACCAGCACCTGCACGGTGCGCGGGTGCCCGACGGCGCAGACCTCGTCGAGCAGCATGGGGACGGTGGGCTGCACGGCGGACTCCAGGTGCCGTACCAGCATCGACGCCTCGCCGTGGTCGGAGACGGCCGCGGCGGTGTCCACCCACAGCCAGGTGGCCTCCTCACGGGTCAGCACCTCGTGGGCGTCCTCCGGGTCGGCCCCGTCGTGCTCGGCGAGCCACAGCAGGGCGTACGGCCGCAGCGCCGGCTCGTCGACGACGGCGTGCACGTCGGGCTCGGCGGGGGCGCCGACGACTCGGAGCGCCTCGAAGGCGAGGCCGCGCAGCAGCGCGTCGTCGCCCCGAGCGGCGTCCACGAGTTCGGCGACGGCGCCGCCGACGGGGCGGGCGGCGAGCCAGGCGCGGTATTCGGCGCGGGCGGCGTTGGGGCGGAGCTGGGCGCAGCCGCGCAGCATGTCCTCGGCGGACTGCTCGATGTTGCCTGCCGGGCTCTGCGCGGCCACGCAGATCTGCTCCAGCTTGACCCAGACCGCCCAGTTGCCCAGCGGGGTGAGCGTGGCCTGGCCGGCGTCGCAGGTGAGCGCGCCGACGGAGGCGAGCGCGCCCAGGGCCCAGTCGAGCAGCGGGGCGAGCGGGGTGTCGGCCGGGACGGCCGGTTCCGCGGGTGCCGGAGGCAGGGCGGTCGGTGCGGGGCCGGTGAGGCGGGCGAACCCGGCCGGTGCCGGTCCGGGCTCGTAGGGGACCTCGCAGCGTTCGGTGCGCAGTTCGGTGACGCGCTGCTGGAGCAGGTCGAGGAGCTGGGCGACCGGGACGGGGCCGGCGGACAGCTGGAGGAAGGAGAGCACCTGGGGCATGGCCGAGACGACCTCGGCGACGGCGGCGGGCTCGTGGCCGTCGGGTTCCGGACTGGCCAGCGACCAGGCGTCGAACAGGGCGACCCAGCCGCGCAGCACGGCGCTGTCGTCGCGGTCCCAGGCGCGCAGCCGCCAGCCGGGGCGGGCGCTGTCGCCGTGCACCTCGACGAGTCCGGCGAGGCGGGCGGTGTCCCAGTCGGTGCGGACCTGAGCGACGCTCAGGTCGAGGTGGGCGGCGGCGCGTTCGGCGGTGGCCTCGGAGAGCGTGGCCTTGCCGTCTCCGGTGGCGCCGTCGCTGCCGGGGCCGAGGGCGGCGTCCGCCCAGCAGGCGACGCGGACCGCGCCGGCCAGGCCGGTGCGGGCCATTCTGGCCAGTTCGGCCGGGGCGGGGGTGCCCTCCGGGGGCCGGGGTGCGGGGCGGCGCGGGCGCCGCTGGTTCACAGCTCTCGGGACGGCGGCCAGGGGCCGCGGTCGGACGAGTCGGAGCCTGGAGTCGCGCGGGATACGGGACGTCACGGCTGCAGTCTTCCTGCTGACGGTCCGAAAACCCAAACGGAATGCCGCCGGGAGCGGGTGGACGGGCCCGCGCGTCCGCTCGACGGCGGTCCGGGCGGCGGATTCAGGCCAGTCGTACGGCCTTGAACGGAATGCCGGGAACCGGTGCTTCCCGGCCCTGCCCGATGGGTGCGCCGCCGAGGCGGCAGCGGGCCCGGTACGAGCCGGGAGCGGGCCCGGTACGAGCCGGCAGCGGGCCAGGTACGAGCCGGCAGCGGGCCCGGTACAGGCCGGCAGCGGGCCCGGTACGAGCCGGCAGCGGGCCAGGTACAGGCCGGCAGCGGGCCCGGTACGAGCCGGCAGCGGGCCCGGTACGAGCCGGCAGCGGGCCAGGTACAGGCCGGCAGCGGGCCAGGTACGAGCCGGCAGCGGGCCGGGAGCGGGCCGGGGGCTCACATCAGCGGGGTCAGGAACCGGCGCACGCGCTCCTCGTACCCCTCCGGGTCGGGGTTCCACATGGCGCCGTGCGGGGCGTGCGGAACGGTGTGCAGCGCGACCAGGTGCGGCTGGTGGGCGGCCATCCGGCGCGAGAACTCCCAGGGTGCCACCGCGTCCCCCGGGCCGTGCAGGATCAGGGTGGGCACGGCGAGCCGCTCGTGGCCGTCGGCCGCGGCGGGGCCGCGCGTCCGGTCGGCGTGCAGTCCGGCGCGGCCCTGGGCGGCCCGCACCGCGAGCGGCAGCAGCGGCCCGGGGGTGTGCCGGGCCCGGGCGAGGGCGCGCAGCGTCGCCTCCCAGCTGAGCACCGGGGAGTCCAGGACCAGACCGGCCACGCGGTCCCGTACCGCGGACCGCTCGGCGGCGCGGAGCGCCATGGTGGCGCCGGTGGACCAGCCGAGGAGGACGACGCGCCGGGCGCCGTAGCGGACGGCGTAGCGGATGGCGGCGTCCACGTCGCGCCACTCGGTCTCGCCGAGGTGGTGGAGGCCGTCCGGCGGGCGGGGGGCGCCGAGGTCGCCGCGGTAGGCGAGGGCGAGGACCGGCAGGCGGCGTTCGTGCAGGAACCGCATGACGTTGAGGGCGTGTTCGCGGGTGGTGCCGAGGCCGTGCACGGCGATCACCCAGGTGTCCCGGGCGCCGGGCACGAACCAGGCGGGCAGGGAGCCGAGTTCGCCGGGCACGTCGATGTCGGCGTGGTCGAGGCCGAGGGCGGTGCCGGGGTTGCCGACGTGCAGGTTGGGGGTGAGCCAGACGGAGTCGCCGGGCGCGAGGGTGCCGTGCGTGACGCCCTGGAGTCGGCGGACGACGGTGTCGGCGGTGTGTTCGGCGGAGTGCAGGACGTCGCCGACGACGGCGTGGGAGCCGTTCCCGGCGAGGCCGTAGGTCCCGGGGCGCAGGGTGGCGAGGTCACGGGTGAGCGTGACCTGCCCCGCGGCCGTGCGGTGCACGGTGAGCCGGGGTTCGGTCGGCAGGGGACGGCCGGCGGGCGCCTTCAGGGCGGCATCGCTGGCGAGCCGGCCGACGGCGACGGAGGCCGCGCCGGCCGCGAGCATCCCGGTGAACGCGGCGGCGGTGGCTCTGAGGGCGGCGGTCGCTGTGACGGTGCGCACGGCTCCAGTGTCCCGGCGCACCCCACGACCGGCCAGCGGAACGCCGGTACGGGGTGACGGCCCGGGGCGGGGTGACGACCCCGGGCGGGCCGACAGCAGGGTGCGAAGGGGACTGCGGGCGGGTGGTGTGGGCACGGGCTACCTCCGTTGGCCGTATCCCTTCAGGCGTTCCCCGGTCTCGGCCAGTTGTGCCTCCGTCAGCAGAGAAGGCGTCAGGCCGGGCACGCCGGACGCGGTCAGCCACAGGCGGCACATCCACTCCAGCTGGGCGGTGCGGTCGTAGGCCTCGTCGAGGGTGGCGCCGTAGGTGATCGTGCCGTGGTTCCGCAGGAGGCAGCCGGAGCGGCCGTCGAGGGCGCGGAGCATGTTCTCGGCCAGTTCGTCGGTGCCGTAGGCCGCGTACGGGGCGACGCGGACGCGGCCGCCGAGGGCGCTGGTCATGTAGTGGATCGGGGGCAGTTCCGTGACGAGGGTGGAGACGGCCGTGGCGTGCACGGCGTGGGTGTGGACGACGGCCCGCGCGCCGGTCGTGCGGTAGACCGCCAGGTGCATCGGCAGCTCGCTGGTCGGCACGAGCGTGCCGCGTACCTGCCGGCCGGCGAGGTCGACACCGGTGAGGTCGGCGGGGGTCAGCCGGTCGTAGGGCACGCCGGACGGCGTGACCAGCACGACGTCCCCGACACGTGCCGAGACGTTGCCGGAGGTGCCGACGACGAGCCCGTCGGCCACGCTGCGCCGGGCCGTCGCGACCACCGCCTCCCAGGCCCGAGCCTCCGACGCCCGCGTCTCTTCGTCTCTCGTGTCCCGCAGCGGTTCAGCCATGCCGTGATCCTCCCAGCCGTCCGGTCCGATCGTCGTACCGCCGAATGAGTGGACCCGTACGAAACGCCGCGAAAATCCGCTCATTGGATGATCAGTCGGCATTCAATGATCCCTCTTGCTCGCTGGACGATGTTTCACCGCCACAGCTGGGGGGACGCATGGCCCGTCATCGCACACCTTCCCGTCGCCGTCCCCGCCGCCGTCTCGGCGTGCTCGCGGTGACCACCTCCGCGCTCACCCTCCTCACCGCCGCCACGGCGACCGCGGTCCCGGCCTGGGGGCCGCCCGCCACGGTCGCGAGCCTGCCCCGGGGCCACGACGTCTCCTCTCACCAGCGCAACGTCGACTGGCCCGAGGCCCGCGCCAACGGATCCCGGTTCGTCTACATCAAGGCGACCGAGTCCACGACGTACCGCAACCCGTACTTCGCCGAGCAGTACGGCGGCGCGGGCGACGCGGGCGTGATCAAGGGCGCGTACCACTTCGCGCGCCCCGACCGGTCCTCGGGCGCCGCGCAGGCCGCCTTCTTCGTGCACAACGGCGGCGACTGGCAGGCCGACGGGCAGACCCTGCCGCCCGCGCTCGACATCGAGTACAACCCGTACGACCCGAAGCACGAGTGCTACGGGCTGAGCCACGGGCAGATGGTCGACTGGATCTGGTCCTTCAGCGACGAGATCAAGCGGGAGACCGGGCGCCGCCCGGTGATCTACACCACCACCCACTGGTGGGACACCTGCACCGGGCGCAGCACCTCCTTCGCCCGCTCGCACGCCCTGTGGATCGCCCGGCACGGCTCGCGGGGTCCGGGCACACTGCCCGCCGGCTGGGCGTACTGGACCTTCTGGCAGTACGACACCAAGGGCGGTCTGCCGGGCGACCAGAACCTCTTCAACGGCTCGCCGAGCCGGCTGCGGACCTTCGCGCGCGGGTGGTGACCGAGGGGCTCGCGGGGCCGGGGCACACACCGGCGCACCACGGAATCACAGGCGGAAGCACGGCCCCCCGTTACCGACATCGCGAGTCCCGGCCCAGTTCACCTTCCGTTCACTCAGATTGCCTACGTTCGACGAGCCAATGACGCTCGAACGATTGCCTGGGTAAATGGAAAGCTTCTCGCTGATCCTCGCGATTGTGGTCGTAACCGCACTTGCGTTCGATTTCACGAACGGTTTCCACGACACCGCCAACGCGATGGCCACCACCATCTCGACCGGTGCCCTCAAGCCCAAGGTCGCGGTCGGCATGTCCGCCGCACTGAACCTTGTAGGCGCTTTCCTCTCCGTGGAGGTCGCCAACACGATCTCCAAGGGTCTCGTCGATGAGAACGGCATCCGTCCCGAGGTCATCTTCGCCGCCCTGGTCGGCGCGATCCTCTGGAACCTGGTGACCTGGCTGGTGGGTCTCCCCTCCAGCTCCTCCCACGCCCTGATGGGCGGCCTGGTCGGCGCCACCGTCGCCTCCGCGGGCTTCGGTGCCGTCCACGGTGACGTGCTCGTCACCAAGGTGCTGCTCCCCGCGGTCGCCGCGCCGGTCGTGGCCGGCATCGCGGCGATGCTCGCCACCCGGCTCTCCTACGGCGTCGGCGGGAACGCCGGCGGCGAGGCCACCCGCAAGGGCTACCGCGCGGGCCAGATCGCCTCCGCCGGCCTGGTCTCCCTCGCCCACGGCACGAACGACGCGCAGAAGACGATGGGCATCATCACCCTCGCGCTCGTCGCGGGCGGTGCCCTCGCCCCCGGTTCCAACCCTCCCACCTGGGTGATCCTGTCCGCCGGCATGGCGATCGCGCTCGGCACCTACATCGGCGGCTGGCGGATCATCCGCACCATGGGCAAGGGCCTCACCGAACTGCAGCCGCAGCAGGGCTTCGCCGCCCAGACCAGCGCGGCCACGGCCATCCTGGCCTCCTCCCACCTCGGCTTCTCCCTCTCCACCACGCACGTCGTCTCCGGCTCGGTGATGGGCGCGGGCCTCGGCCGCAAGGGCGGTGTGGTCCGCTGGTCCACGGCGACCCGCATGGTCGTCGCCTGGGTGCTGACCCTGCCGGCCGCCGCACTGGTCGGGGCGCTCGCCGAGTCCGTGACGGACCTCGGGGACTGGGGCACCGGTGCCGTCGTCGTGTTCCTGGTCGCCTCCAGCGCCGCGATCTGGAAGCGGTCCCGCCGCGAGGTCGTCGACAGCTCCAACGTCAACGATGTCGACGCCGCCGAGGAGCCGGCCGGCGTGGTGACCACCGCCATCGCCATGGTGACCCCGCCCCCGGTGGGCCCGGTCCCCGCCGACCTGACGGCCACGATCCCGGCCCCCGCCGAGACCTCCGCACCGGTCGTCGCTCCGGCGGTGCCGCCGGCCGCCGCCGTCTGACCCGGTCATTCCGGACAACCAAGGAAACGACATGAAGATCGACTGGGCGGCCATCGGATCCGTCTTCGGCGTCAGCCTCGTGGTCACCGTGGGACTGGTGACCCTGTTCACCCTCGGCGTCACCGGCCTGGCCCGCCGCGAGCGGGCCGCGGCCGAGGGCAACTCCGCCGCGCTCGCCGTGACCGGCGCCTACGTCTGCTTCGCGGCCTGCGCGGCGGCGGTGGCGTACGGCCTCTACCTGATCGTCGGCAAGTCCTGACCAGGTCCTGACCGACCGTCTGGAAGGCCCCACCCGGCCGCATGCACCGGGGTGGGGCCTTTCGCATGTCCGAGGAGACACACCGCCGGTGTGGGGATCGGCACACTCTCCCCCCGCAGGTCAACGGCAAGTTGACGGCCGTTCCGGGGGCGTGGTGGACTGCCCGGGCCATGTACGGCGGCAGCAGAGGAAGCCGGTGTGAATCCGGCGCGGTCCCGCCACTGTCACCGGGGTAGCAATCCCCGGGAGCCAGGAACTCTCACCGCCGGTCTCGTCAACCCAGGGCGCGGACACCCTGAGTGAGGACATACCGCCATGCTCGGCTGCCGAACGAGGATTCTTCACCGGCCCTTCGCCGTGCCCGCGGCCGGCTGAGCCGATGGGTGCCGATCGCAGTTACGCGTACGGCGCCGCCGCCGGCCTCCTCGGTGACCTGCTCCTCGGCGACCCGCGCCGCGGGCACCCGGTCGCCGTGTTCGGACGGACGGCCGCGGCCGTGGAGAGCGCGTTGTGGCACGACCACCGGGGCTGGGGCGCGCTGCACACCGCCGTGTGCGCCGGAGGCGCCGTCGCCCTCGGGGCGCTCGCCACACACGCCGTACGCCGCTCCCCCGCCGCCTCCGCGGCCCTGACCGCGGCCGCAACCTGGGCGGTGGTCGGCGGCACGTCGCTCGCCCGGGAGGCGCGGACGATCGGCCGCGCCCTGGAGTCGGATGACGTGGAGGCGGCCCGCGCGCGGCTGCCGCACCTGTGCGGCCGGGACCCGCAGGCCCTGGACGCCGACGGGATCGCGCGGGCCGTGGTCGAGTCGGTCGCCGAGAACACCTCGGACGCGGTCGTGGGCGCCCTGGTGTGGGGAGCGGTCGGCGGAGTGCCGGGCCTGCTCGGCTTCCGGGCCGTCAACACGCTGGACGCGATGGTCGGTCACAAGTCCCCCCGCTTCCGCCGCTTCGGCTGGGCCTCCGCCCGCCTCGACGACCTCGCCGGCTGGCCGGGGGCACGCCTGACCGCCGTACTCGCCACGCTCGCCGGACCCGATCCGCGCGGTGCCGCACGCGCCTGGCGGGCGGACGCGCGCCGGCATCCGAGCCCCAACGCCGGGCCCGTCGAAGCCTCGTTCGCGGGCGCCCTCGGCGTGCGGCTGGGCGGCACCCTCTCCTACGGCGGCCGGGTCGAGCACCGCCCCGTGCTGAACGGCGACGCCGGACGCGCGGTCCGTGTCACCGACGTCGACCGGGCCGTACGGCTCTCCCGCCGGGTCGGCCTCCTCGCGCTCGGCGTGACCGTCGCCGGGCGCCTCCTCCTGAAGGGACGTGGGAAGTGAGCGGGGGTCTCCTCGTCGCCGGCACCACCTCCGACGCCGGCAAGAGCGTCGTGACGGCCGGGATCTGCCGGTGGCTGGTCCGCCAGGGCGTGAAAGTCGCGCCGTTCAAGGGGCAGAACATGTCCCTCAACTCGTTCGTGACCCGCGAGGGCGCGGAGATCGGGCGGGCCCAGGCCATGCAGGCCCAGGCGTGCCGTGTCGAGCCGACCGCGCTGATGAACCCCGTCCTGCTGAAGCCCGGCGGGGAGCGCAGCAGCCAGGTGGTGCTGCTCGGCAAGCCGGTCGGCGAGCTGAGCGCCCGCGGCTACCACGGGGGCAGGCAGCAGCAGTTGCTCGGCACCGTGCTGGACTGCCTGGCCGAGTTGCGGGGCACGTATGACGCGGTGATCTGTGAGGGGGCGGGCAGCCCGGCCGAGATCAATCTGCGGCGGACCGACATCGTCAACATGGGCATCGCGCGCGGCGCGCGGCTCCCCGTCCTCGTCGTCGGCGACATCGACCGGGGCGGCGTCTTCGCCTCCTTCTTCGGCACCGTGGCCCTGCTCTCCCCCGAGGACCAGGAACTGGTCGCCGGTTTCCTGGTGAACAAGTTCCGCGGCGACGTCAGCCTGCTCGAGCCGGGCCTGGACATGCTGCACGGGCTCACCGGGCGGCGCACCTACGGCGTCCTCCCGTACCGGCACGGCCTCGGCATCGACGAGGAGGACGGGCTGCGCGTGTCCCTGCGCGGCACGGTCCGGGAGTCGAACGTCGCCCCGCCGGTCGGCGAGGACGTGCTGCGGGTCGCCGTCTGCGCGGTCCCGCTGATGTCCAACTTCACCGACGTCGACGCCCTCGCCGCAGAACCCGGCGTCGTCGTCCGGTTCGTGGACCGGCCCGAGGAACTGGCCGACGCCGACCTGGTGGTGGTCCCGGGCACGCGCGGGACCGTGCGGGCGCTGGAGTGGCTGCGCGAGCGGGGACTCGCGGACACGCTCGTCCGACGGGCCGCCGAGGGGCGTCCGGTCCTCGGGATCTGCGGCGGCTTCCAGGTGCTCGGCGAGCACATCGAGGACGACGTCGAGTCCCGGGCGGGCGAGGTCGCCGGGCTCGGTGTGCTGCCCGTGCGGGTGCGGTTCGCCCGCGAGAAGACCCTGACCCGGCCGGTGGGCGAGGCCCTCGGCGAGCGGGTCGAGGGCTACGAGATCCACCACGGGATCGCCGAAGTGACCGGCGGTGACCCCTTCTTGGACGGCTGCCGGGTCGGCCAGACCTGGGGCACGCACTGGCACGGCTCGCTGGAGTCGGACGGCTTCCGGCGGGCCTTCCTGCGGGAGGTGGCGGCCGCCGCGGGCCGCCGCTTCGTGCCCGCGCCGGACACCTCGTTCGCCGCGCTGCGCGAGGAGCAGCTCGACCGGCTCGGCGACCTGATCGAACAGCACGCGGACACGGACGCGCTCTGGCGGCTCATCGAGTCGGGCGCGCCGCAAGGACTGCCCTTCATCCCACCGGGAGCGCCCGCATGAGCACAGTGTTGTTGTTGTCGACCGCCGACACCGATCTGCTGGCGGCCCGGGCCTCCGGCGCCGGCTACCGGATCGGCAATCCGACCCGCGTCGACGTCACCGGCGAACTGCCGGCGCTGATCGAGGGCGCGGACCTAGCGGTCGTACGGCTGCTCGGCGGCAAGCGGGCCTGGGAGGACGGGCTGGCCGCGCTGAAGGCGGCCGGCATCCCGACCGTGCTGCTGGGCGGCGAAACGGTCCCGGACGCCGAGCTGATGGCCGAGTCTTCCGTGCCGGCCGGTGTCGTCGCCGAGGCGCTGAGGTACCTGGTGGAGGGCGGCCCGGCGAACCTGCTGGAGCTGTCCCGGTTCCTGTCGGACACCGTGCTGCTGACCGGCGAGGGCTTCGAGGAGCCCCACAAGATGCCGGAGTACGGCCTCCACGGCTCGTACGCCGTGCGGGAGGGGCGCCCGACGGTCGGCGTGCTCTTCTACCGGGCGCACGAGCTGAGCGGCAACACCGGCTTCGTCGACACGCTGTGCGAGGCGATCGAGGCGCAGGGCGCCCACGCCCTGCCCGTGTACTGCGGTTCGCTGCGCGGCGCGGACGCCGGGCTGTACGAGCTGCTGGGCCGGGCCGACGCCCTGGTCGCCACCGTGCTCGCCGCCGGCGGCACCCACGCCTCGCAGGCCTCGGCCGGCGGCGACGAGGGGTCCTGGGACATCGGGGCGCTCGCGGACCTGGACATCCCCGTGCTGCAGGGGCTGTGTCTCACCTCCTCGCGCGACGCCTGGGACGCGTCCGACGCCGCCCTCTCCCCCATGGACGCGGCGATGCAGGTCGCGATCCCGGAGTTCGACGGACGGCTGATCACGGTCCCGTTCTCCTTCAAGGAGCAGGGCCCGGACGACGTGCCCGTGTACGTCGCCGACCCCGAGCGGGCGGCCCGCGTCGCCGGGATCGCCGTCCGGCACGCCCGGCTGAAGCACAAGCCGAACGCCGAGAAGAAGATCGCCCTCGTCTTCACCGCCTACCCGACGAAGCACTCCCGGGTCGGCAACGCGGTCGGCCTGGACACTCCCGCCTCGGCGGTCCGGGTGCTTAACGCCCTGCGCGAGTCCGGCTACTCGCTCACCGAATACCCCTCCGGCGGCGACGAGTTGATCCACCGCCTCATCGAAGCCGGCGGACACGACGTCGAATGGCTGACCGAGGACCAGTTGGCCGCCGCGCCCGCGCGGGTGCCGCTGGCCGACTACCGGGCCTGGTTCGAGCAGCTCGACCCGGAGCTGCGGGACGCGATGACCGAGGCGTGGGGCGAGCCGCCGGGCTCGCTGTACGTCGACGGCGACGACATCGTGCTGGCCTCCCTCCAGTTCGGGAACGTCGTCGTGATGATCCAGCCACCGCGCGGCTTCGGGGAGAACCCGATCGCGATCTACCACGACCCCGACATGCCTCCCTCCCACCACTACATGGCCGCCTACCGCTGGCTCGACAACAGCTTCGGCGCGGACGCGATCGTGCACATGGGCAAGCACGGCACGATGGAGTGGCTGCCCGGCAAGGGGCTCGGGCTGTCGGGCGGCTGCGCCCCGGACGCCGTGCTCGGCGACCTCCCTCTCATCTACCCGTTCATCGTCAACGACCCCGGCGAGGGCACCCAGGCCAAGCGGCGCGGGCACGCCACGGTCGTCGACCACCTCGTCCCGCCGATGGCCCGCGCCGACACCTACGGCGACCTCGCCAAACTGGAGCAACTCCTCGACGAGTACGCCCTGGTGAGCGACCTCGACCCGACGAAGGCACCGGCTGTGCGGGCGCAGATCTGGACGCTGGTGAAGGCGGCCGAGCTGCACCACGACCTGCATGTCGACGAGCAGCCGGGCGACGACGACTTCGACTCGTTCGTCATGCACATCGACGGCTACCTGTGTGAGATCAAGGACGTCCAGATCCGCGACGGCCTGCACATCCTCGGCGGCGGACCGGTCGGCGAGCCGCGCGTGAATCTGGTGCTGGCCGTGCTGCGCGCCGCGCAGGTGTGGGGCGGCCGGGCCAACGCCCTCCCGGGCCTCCGGGCCTCCCTGGCCGCGTACTTCGGCCTGGTGGAGAAGGAGCTGCTGGCCGAGCCGGGCGCGCCGGTGAAGGTGCCGGTGGAGCTGACGGACCTGGTCGACGGGCCTGCCCGTACGGCCGCCGACACGATCGACCTGCTGGAGCAGCTGTGCCGGCGGCTCGCCGGGGGCATGGAGGAGCGGGCCTGGGATCGAGCGGCCGTACCGGCCCTGCTGCGGGACGTGCTCGGCACCGAACTGCCGGACGCGGTCGCGGTGCTGGAGTTCGCCTGCGACGAGGTCGTACCGCGCCTCGCCCGCACCACGGACGAGATCGGGCACATCCTGCGGGCCCTGAACGGCGGTTACGTGCCGGCCGGTCCCTCGGGTTCGCCGACCCGGGGCCTGGTCAACGTGCTGCCGACCGGCCGGAACTTCTACTCCGTCGACCCCAAGGCGATCCCGTCGAGGCTCAGCTGGGAGGTCGGCCAGTCGCTCGCGGACTCCCTGGTCCAGCGGTATCTGGCCGACACCGGGGAGTACCCGAAGTCCGTCGGGCTGACGGTGTGGGGCACGTCCGCGATGCGCACCCAGGGCGACGACATCGCCGAGATCCTGGCCCTGCTGGGCTGCCGCCCGGTCTGGGACGACGCCTCGCGCCGGGTGACCGGCTTCGAGGTGGTCCCGCTCGCCGAGCTGGGCCGGCCGCGCATCGACGTCACGGTCCGCATCTCCGGCTTCTTCCGGGACGCGTTCCCGCACGTGGTGGGCCTGATCGACGAGGCGGTACGGGCGGTCGCCGAGCTGGACGAACCCGCCTCGCGGAACTTCGTGAAGGCGCACGCCGACGAGGACACCGCCGGGCACGGCGACCGGCGCCGGGCCACCTCCCGCATCTTCGGCTCCAAGCCGGGCGCGTACGGAGCGGGCCTGCTGCCGCTGATCGACGCCCGCAACTGGCGCTCCGACGCCGACCTCGCCGAGGTGTACGCGGTGTGGGGCGGCTACGCGTACGGGCGCGGGCTCGACGGGCGGGCGGCGCGCGGGGACATGGAGACGGCGTTCCGGCGCATCGCGGTGGCCGCGAAGAACGTCGACACCCGCGAGCACGACCTCGTGGACGCCGACGACTACTTCCAGTACCACGGCGGCATGGTCGCCATGGTCCGTCACCTGACCGGCGCCAACCCCGAGGCCTACGTGGGTGATTCGGCCGTGCCGGACCAGGTGAAGACGCGGACGCTGGGCGAGGAGACGCACCGGGTGTTCCGGGCCCGGGTCGTCAACCCGCGCTGGATGGCGGCGATGCGGCGCCACGGCTACAAGGGCGCCTTCGAGATGGCGGCGACCGTGGACTACCTCTTCGGCTACGACGCCACGGCGGGCGTGGTCGACGACTGGATGTACGAGAAGCTCAGCGCGGAGTACGTCTTCGACCCGGAGAACCGGGACTTCATGAAGCAGTCCAACCCGTGGGCGCTGCGCGGGATCACCGAGCGGCTGCTGGAGGCGGCCGACCGGGGGCTGTGGGCCGAGCCGGACGCGGACACGCTGGAGCGGCTGCGGGCCACCTATCTGGAGCTGGAAGGCGACTTGGAGGGCGACCAGTGACCACCCCCTTCCCCTTTACGGCCATCGTCGGCCAGGACGACCTGCGGCTCGCACTGCTGCTGAACGCCGTCTCACCGGCGGTGGGCGGTGTGCTGGTGCGCGGCGAGAAGGGCACCGCCAAGTCGACGGCGGTGCGCGCACTGTCGGCGCTGCTCCCGGCGGTCGACGTCGTCTCCGGGTGCCGTTTCTCCTGCGACCCCGGCTCCCCCGACCCCGGGTGCCCGGACGGGCCGCACGAGCCGGGGGCGTTCGAGTCGCGCGCGGCGCGGATGGTCGAACTGCCGGTCGGTGCTTCGGAGGACCGGCTGGTGGGCGCGCTCGACATCGAGCGGGCCTTGGCGGAGGGCGTGAAGGCGTTCGAGCCGGGCCTGCTGGCTGACGCCCACCGCGGAATCCTCTACGTCGACGAGGTCAACCTCCTCCATGACCACCTGGTCGACCTGCTGCTGGATGCGGCCGCCATGGGCGCCTCGTACGTCGAGCGCGAGGGTGTCTCCGTTCGGCACGCGGCGCGGTTCCTGCTCGTCGGGACCATGAACCCGGAAGAGGGCGAGCTGCGGCCGCAGTTGCTGGACCGGTTCGGGCTGACCGTGGAGGTCCGGGCCTCGCGGGAGCCCGACCAGCGGGTGGAGGTCGTGCGGCGGCGGCTGGCGTACGACGACGATCCGGCCGCGTTCGCCGCCCGGTGGGCCGAGGAGGAGGCCGCCGTACGGCAACGGATCGTGACGGCACGGGAGTTGCTGTCGTCGGTGCGGCTCGGCGACGGGGCGTTGCGGCAGATCGCGGCGACCTGTGCGGCCTTCGAGGTGGACGGTATGCGCGCCGACATCGTGATGGCCCGTACGGCGACCGCGCTGGCCGCGTGGGCCGGGCGGACGGACGTGCTCGCCGAGGACGTCCGTCAGGCGGCGCTGCTGGCGCTGCCGCACCGCAGGCGCCGTAACCCCTTTGACGCGCCCGGTCTCGACGAGGACAAGCTGGACGAGACGCTGGAGGAGTTCTCCGGGGAGTCTCCCGGCGACGATCCGGACCCCGACGGCGGTCCCGACGGGGGCGGCCCGGGCGGGGGCGGTGGGCAGCCGGCGCCCGAGGAAGGTCCGCAGCAGGACGGTGGCGCCGCTGCCCGGCCGGAGGCCGGCGAGGGCGGTGAGCCGCAGGGGTCCGGTGGGCGGGAGCAGTCGCCCGTAAGGGCCTCCGAGCCGTTCCGCACGAAGGTGCTGAGCGTGCCCGGTCTCGGCGAGGGGGCGGCCGGGCGGCGCTCCCGTGCCCGGACCGAGCACGGGCGGACGACCGGGGCCCGGCGTCCGCGCGGTGCGCTGACCAAGCTGCACCTGGCGGCGACCGTGCAGGCGGCGGCCCCGCACCAGCGGGCGCGGGGGCGGTCCGGGGCGGGGCTGGTGGTCCGGCGGGACGATCTGCGCCAGGCGACACGTGAGGGCCGTGAGGGCAATCTCGTGCTGTTCGTGGTGGACGCCTCCGGGTCGATGGCGGCGCGGCGGCGGATGAGTGCCGTGAAGGGCGCGGTGCTGTCGCTGTTGCTGGACGCGTACCAGCGGCGGGACAAGGTGGGTCTGGTGACCTTCCGGGGGTCGGCCGGTGAGGTCGTGCTGCCGCCGACCTCGTCCGTCGACGCCGCCGCCGCGCGGCTGGAGTCGCTGCCGACCGGCGGCCGTACGCCCCTGGCCGCCGGGCTGCTCAAGGCGCACGAGGTGCTGCGCGTGGAGCGGCTGCGGGACCCGGCGCGCCGGGTGCTGATGGTCGTGGTGACGGACGGACGGGCCACGGGTGGTCCGGAGCCGGTCGCGCTGGCCGGGCGGGCGGCTCGGCTGTTCGCGGCCGAGGGGGTCGCCTCGGTGGTCGTGGACTGCGAGTCGGGTCCGGTACGGCTGGGGCTGGCCGGGCAGCTCGCGGGTGAGCTGGGCGGTACGGCGGTGACGCTTGACGAGTTGCGGGCGGACTCGATCGCCGGGCTGGTGAAGGACGTTCAGGGCAACAGGAGGGCCGCATAGTGCCGCAGGGACAGCCGAGTGTCGTACCGGACGACGGACTGACGACCCGCCAGCGCCGCAACCGGCCGCTGGTCGTCGTGCACACGGGCGTCGGCAAGGGCAAGTCGACCGCCGCGTTCGGGCTCGCGCTGCGGGCCTGGAACCAGGGCTGGCCGATCGGGGTGTTCCAGTTCGTCAAGTCGGCGAAGTGGAAGGTCGGCGAGGAGAACGCGCTGCGGGTGCTGGGCGCCTCCGGCGAGGGCGGCTCGGTCGACTGGCACAAGATGGGCGAGGGCTGGTCCTGGGTGCAGCGGGACGCCCAGATGGACAACGAGGAGAAGGCCCGCGAGGGCTGGGAGCAGGTCAAGCGGGACCTGGCCGCCGAGACGTACCGCCTTTACGTGCTGGACGAGTTCGCCTACCCGATGCACTGGGGGTGGGTGGACACCGACGAGGTGATCTCCGTGCTGCGGGACCGGCCCGGTACCCAGCACGTGGTGATCACCGGGCGGAACGCTCCGGAGAAGCTGGTGGACTTCGCTGATCTGGTGACGGACATGTCCAAGGTCAAGCACCCGATGGACGTGGGCCAGAAGGGCCAGAGGGGCATCGAGTGGTGACTGCCGTTCCCCGGCTGGTCGTCGCCGCGCCCTCGTCGGGCAGCGGGAAGACCACCGTCGCCACGGGGCTGATGGCCGCGTTCGCCGCGCGGGGGCTCGCCGTGTCCCCGCACAAGGTCGGGCCGGACTACATCGACCCCGGGTACCACGCGCTCGCCACCGGGCGGGTGGGGCGGAACCTCGACGCGTACCTGTGCGGGCCGGAGCTGGTCGCTCCGCTGTTCCTGCACGGGGCGCGGGGGTGTGACATCGCCGTCGTCGAGGGCGTGATGGGGCTGTACGACGGGGTGGCCGGGCGGGGGGAGCTGGCGTCCACCGCTCATGTGGCCAAGCTGCTGGGGGCACCGGTGGTGCTGGTCGTGGACGCGTCGTCGCAGTCGCGGTCGGTGGCGGCGTTGGTGCATGGGTTCGCGTCGTGGGATCCGGAGGTGCGGGTCGGGGGCGTGATCCTGAACAAGGTGGGGTCGTCGCGGCATGAGGTTCTGCTGCGCGAGGCTTTGGATGCGGCTGGGGTGCCGGTGCTGGGGGTGTTGCGGCGGGCCGCGCCTGTGGAGACGCCGTCTCGGCATCTGGGGCTTGTTCCTGTTGCGGAGCGGGGCGCTGCTGCGGTGGAGGCTGTTGCGCGGATGGCGGAGTTGGTGGCTGCCGGGTGTGACCTGGCGGCGCTGGAGAGGCTTGCCCGGGGTGCCGGTGCCGTACCAGGGGGCTTCGCCCCCTGGACCCCCGCCTCGCCCGCCCACCACCCGAAACCGTTGGTCGAGAAGCGTGACAAGGGGCCGGAGCCGTCGTTGGAGCCGCCCGCCGGTGGGCCCGAACGGCCGGCTGACGGGCAAAAGCCCGTCGTCGCTGTTGCCGGTGGGCCGGCGTTCACCTTCTCCTATGCCGAGCACAGTGAGTTGCTCGCTGCTGCCGGGGCCGAGGTGGTCACGTTTGATCCGGTCAGGGACGAGGAGTTGCCCGAGGACACCGCCGGGGTGGTGATCGGGGGTGGGTTTCCGGAGGTGTATGCCTCCGAGCTGTCGGCCAATGAAGCGTTGCGGAAGGCTGTTGCCGGGCTCGCGTCGGCCGGGGCGCCCGTGGCTGCCGAGTGTGCGGGGCTGTTGTATCTGTGCCGGGAGCTGGACGGGCTGCCGATGTGCGGGGTGCTGGACGCGTCCGCGCGGATGACGGAACGGCTGACCCTGGGCTACCGGGACGCCGTGGCCGTCGGGGACAGTGTGCTCGCGGCGGCCGGGGCGCGGACGCGGGGGCACGAGTTCCACCGGACCGTGGTCGAGCCGGGGGCCGGGGCGGCCCCGGCCTGGGGGCTCACCTCGCCGGTGCGGCGGGTCGAGGGTTTCGTACAGCAGGGCGTGCACGCGAGTTATCTGCACACGCACTGGGCGGCCACGCCCGGTGTGGCCCGTCGGTTCGTGGAGAGGTGCCGGACGTCATGAGCAGCAGGCTGGTCGGAGTCGGGGTCGGTCCCGGTGATCCGGAGCTGGTGACCGTCAAGGGGGTCAACGCGCTGCGGGCCGCCGAGGTCGTCGTCGTCCCCGTGATGGACACGGGTGAGCGCGGGCGGGCCGAGGCGACCGTGCTGCACTACGTGCCCGGGGACAAGGTCGTCCGGGTGGTGTTCGCGCTGAACGAGCGGACGGACCGGGGGCGGCGGGAGGCGGCCTGGGACGCGGCGGGCGCGAAGGTGGCCGAGCTGCTGCGGGAGCGCGGGTCGGTGGCGTTCGCGACGATCGGCGATCCCAACGTGTACTCGACGTTCACCTATCTCGCGCAGACCATCGTGGAGGTGGTGCCCGGCGTCGTCGTGGAGACCGTGCCCGGGATCACCGCCATGCAGGACCTGGCCGCGCGGTCGGGTGCCGTGCTGACCGAGGGGACCGAGCCGCTGACGCTGGTGCCGGTGACGGCGGGGGCGACCGTGCTGAAGGAGGCGCTGGCCGGCCCGGGCACGGTGGTGGCGTACAAGTTCGGGCGGCAGGCCGCCGAGGTCGCCGAGGCGCTGCGGGAGACCGGACGGATCGACGACGCCGTGTGGGGGTCGGCGCTGGGTCTGCCGGAGGAGTCGGTGCGTCCGGCCGGTGAACTCGACGGGGCGCCGCTGCCGTACCTGTCGACGCTGATCGCGCCGCCGAGGCGGGACGGCGGGCGGGGCGGGAAGCTGTGAGCGTCCCGGGCCGGGGGTCAGCTGGAGACGCCGACGACCAGCCAGATGAACAGCGCGCCCGCCACCGTGCACAGCAGGGTGGAGCGGGCGGGGTGTTCGTGGTGGGCCTCGGGGAGGATCTCGGCGGCGGCGAGGTAGAGCAGGACGCCGCCGAAGAGGCCGAGATAGGCGCCGAGCACGGCTTCCGGAATGTGGATGAAGGCGGTCGACAGGGCGCCCACGACAGGTGCGCAGGCGTCGGCCACCAGCATCGCTATCGCCCGGCGGCGCGCGTTGCCGTACAGGCTCGTGATGGTGAAGGTGTTGAAGCCGTCGGCGAAGTCGTGCGCGATCACGGCGAGCGCCACGGCGGTGCCCATGCTGCCGCCGACCTGGAAGGCCGCGCCGATCGCCACGCCGTCCATGGCGCTGTGGCCGACCATCGCGCCGGCCGCCGCCAGGCCCACCTCGGGTGCCCGGTGGCCGTGGTGCTCGTCGCCGCCGTGGGCCGCCTGGCGGGCGGCGAGGGTGCGCTCCACCAGATGGGCCAGCAGGAACCCGGCCACGAACAGCAGCAGCGCGGCGGGTACGCCGAAGATCTCGCGGCCGGCCGCGCGCAGCGCCTCCGGCAGCAGGTCCAGGCCGACCACGCCCAGCATCAGGCCGCCCGCGAGGCCCAGGACCAGGTGGCGACGGTCGGTCACGCGCTGTGCCGTCCAGCCGCCGGCCAGCGTCATCAGGAACGCGCCGAGCGCGACGAAGACCGCCATAGGGACTTGCTATCCGATGAAGGTGCCTTCGCGCACATCCGGTGCCGTCGCCGGGGTCCCAGACCATGACACAACCCCCCGAATCGCTTTCCCGTACGAGAGGACCCCTTCCCATGGCCGATGCCCCCACCGGCAAGGTGACGTTCGTCGGTGCCGGCCCCGGCGCCGCCGATCTGCTGACGTTCCGTGCCGCGCGCGCCATCGCGGAGGCCGACGTGGTGATCTGGGCGGCGAGCCTGGTCCAGGCCGAGGTTCTCGAACATGCGAGCGAGGGTGCGGAGGTGCTGGACTCGGCGGCGATGTCGCTGGAGGACGTCGTCGCCGTGTACCGGCGGGCCCACGCCGAGGGTCTGCGGGTGGCCAGGATCCACTCCGGTGACCCGGCGCTGTGGGGCGGTACGCAGGAGCAGCTGGACCGGTGCGCGGAGATCGGCATCGCGACCGAGGTGGTGCCCGGCGTGTCCTCGTTCTCGGCGGTGGCAGCGCTGGCCCGGCGGGAGCTGACCATCCCCGAGGTGGCGCAGTCGGTCGTGCTGACCCGGCTGGGCGGCGGCAAGACACCGATGCCGCCCGGCGAGGAGGTCCGCGAGTTCGCCCGGCACGGCACCACGATGGCGGTGTTCCTGTCGGCGGCCCGCAGCGGCCAGCTGGTGCGCGAGCTGCTGGAGGGCGGCTATCCGGTGGACACGCCGGTGGTCGTCGCCTACCAGGCGACCTGGCCGGAGGAGCTGGTCGCGCGCTGCACGATCGGCACGCTGGAGGAGACGGTCAAGGAGCACAAGCTGTGGAAGCACACGCTGTTCCTGGTCGGCCCGGCGCTGGCCGCCCACGGCACCCGCTCGCACCTGTACCACCCGGGTCACTTCCACGGCTACCGCAAGGCCGATCCGGAGGCGCGGCGCGCGCTGCGTGAGCGGGGTGCGAGCAGTTGATCACCGTCGTCGGCACGGGGACGGGCGGCTCGCCGCTCTCCCCCGGCGTGTGCGCCGGTGCCGCGCTGGTCGTCGGCGGGCGCCGGCACCTGGACGCCGTCGCGCTGCCCGAGGGCGCGGAGCGGATGGTGCTGGGGCCGCTGGCGCCCGCGCTGGACGCCATGGAGGCGTACGTCGGCAAGGATCTGCCGGTGGTCGTGCTCGCCTCGGGTGATCCCGGGTTCTTCGGGATCGTGCGGGCGCTGGCGGAACGGTTCGGCGCCGGACGGCTGGACGTGCGGCCGGGGGTGTCCTCGGTGGCGACCGCGTTCGCCCGGGTCGGGCTGCCGTGGGACGACGCGGTCGTGGTCAGCGCCCACGGCCGCGACCCGCGCACAGCGGTCAACATGTGCCGCGCACACCCGAAGGTGGCCGTCCTGACGGGCCCGGGCGCCGGCCCCGCCGAACTGGGCGCGGCGCTTTCCGAACCGCCGTTTGACAGCAGCCGCGTCCTCGTCGTGGCGACCGCTCTCGGTGATCCGGAGCGGGAGCGTGTGGAGCGGGTGACGCCGGGTGAGGCGGCCGGGCGGGACTGGGGGGCCGCGGTGAGTGTGGTGCTGTGTCTGGACGAGGCGCGGGCGCTCGGCCCGGTGCGTACCGTCGCCGGGGTACACGCGCCGCCCGCGCGGTGGGCCCTGGAGGAGGACGCGTTCGCGCACCGGGACTCGATGATCACCAAGTTCGAGGTGCGGGCGCTGGCGCTGGCCCGGCTCGGGCCGCGCCCCGGCGACCTGGTGTGGGACGTCGGTGCGGGCTCGGGTTCGGTGGCCGTGGAGTGCGCGCGGCTCGGTGCGGCCGTCGTCGCCGTGGAGAAGACCGCCGACGGAGTCGAGCGGATCCGCGCCAACGCCCGCGCCCACGGCGTGGACGTGCGCACGGTGCACGGGGCGGCGCCGGACGTGCTGTCCGGTCTGGCCGACGACCCCGACGCCGTGTTCATCGGCGGCGGCGGCCGTGAGCTGCCCGGCATCGTCGCCGCGTGCGCCCCCCGCGCCCGGCGCGCGGTGGTGGTCGCCATGGCCGCGCTCGACCGGGTGCCGGCGGCGCGCGAGGCGCTGACGAGTGCGGGGCTGGCCTGCGACGGGGCGCTGCTCCAGTCGTCCCGGCTCGCGCCGCTGCCGGGCGAGGTGTCCCGGCTGGCGGCGACCAATCCCGTTTTCCTGCTGTGGGGCGAGAGAACCCCGGTGTCCGACGAAGGAGTTGCGCAGTGATCGGCCTCATTTCAACCACCGCGGCGGGGGCGGTGGCCCGCGACCGGCTCGCCGCCGCCTGGCCGGACCGCACGCGGGTGTACGACGGTCCGGTCGGGGAGGCCGTGCGGTCGGCGTTCGCGGAGTGCGAGCAGCTGGTGTGCTTCCTGGCGACGGGCGCGGTGGTACGGCTGCTCGCGCCGCTCCTCGGCGACAAGGCGGCCGACCCGGGCGTGGTGTGCGTCGACGAGGCGGGTCGGTTCGCCGTGTCCCTGGCCGGCGGGCATGGCGGCGGCGCCAACGAACTCGCCCGCGAGGTGGGCGCGTTGCTCGGTGCCGAGCCGGTGGTGACGACGGCGACGGACGCCGTCGGGCTGCCGGGCCTGGACACGCTCGGGCTGCCCTTCGAGGGGGCGGTGGCGGCGGTCTCGCGGGCCCTGCTGGACGGCGAACCCGTGGCGCTGGCCGCCGAGGTGCCGTGGCCGCTGCCCCCGCTGCCGACCGCGCCGCAGGGGTCGTACACGATCCGGGTCACCGACCGGGCCGTCGAACCGGGCGAGCACGAGGTGCTGTTGCGGCCGCCGTCGCTGGTGGTCGGCGTCGGCGCGTCCAAGGGCGCTCCGGTGGAGGAGATCCTCGGGCTGGTGGAGGACGTGGTGCGCGAGGCGGGGCTGTCGCCGCGATCGGTGGCCGAACTCGCCACCGTGGACGCGAAGTCCGGGGAGCCGGGCCTGGTGGCCGCCGCCGAGCGGCTGGGGGTGCCGCTGGTGACGTACACCGCCGGTGAGCTGGCGGCCGTCGAGGTGCCGAACCCGTCGGACGCACCGCTCGCTGCCGTCGGCACCCCGTCGGTGGCGGAGGCCGCGGCGCTGGTGTCCGGCGGTGAACTCCTCGTGCCCAAGCGGAAGTCCGAGCGCGCCGACGGGCAGCCGGCGATGGCGACCTGTGCGGTCGTACGGCGTCCGGGGCGCGGCCGGCTCGCGGTGGTCGGGCTCGGGCCGGGCGCCCGGGACCTGCTCACCCCGCGCGCGCGGGCGGAACTGCGGCGGGCCTCGGTGCTGGTTGGGCTCGACCAGTACGTGGACCAGATCCGTGACCTGCTGCGGCCGGGCACCCGAGTGCTGGAGTCGGGGCTCGGCGCGGAGGAGGAGCGGGCCCGCACCGCCGTCGCCGAGGCGCGCGCGGGGCACGCGGTCGCGCTGATCGGCAGCGGGGACGCCGGCGTCTACGCCATGGCCTCCCCTGCGCTCGCGGAGGCGTCCGACGACATCGACGTGGTGGGGGTGCCCGGGGTGACGGCGGCGCTGGCGGCCGGGGCGATCCTGGGCGCGCCGCTGGGCCACGACCACGTGTCGATCAGCCTGTCCGACCTGCACACGCCGTGGGAGGTCATCGAGCGGCGGGTACGGGCGGCGGCCGAGGCGGACATCGTCGTGACGTTCTACAACCCGCGTTCCCGGGGCCGCGACTGGCAGCTGCCGAAGGCGCTGGCGATCCTCGCGGGGCACCGGGAACCGGCGACGCCCGTCGGGGTCGTCCGCAACGCCTCCCGGCCGGACGAGTCCAGTCGGCTGACCTCGCTCGGCGAACTGGACCCGGCGACGGTCGACATGATGACGGTCGTGACCGTGGGCAACACGGCGACCCGGAACATCGCGGGGCGCATGGTGACCCCGCGCGGCTACCGCTGGCAGGAGGAGCCCCAGTGAACCGTGTGGTCCACCCGATCGAGCAGGAGTCCTTCCGGCGGTTGCGGGCGCGGCTGGACACCTCGCACTTCCCGCCGCTGACGCGGGCGGTGGTGGAGCGGGTCATCCACTCCGCCGCCGACCTGGACTACGCGACCGACCTGGTGACCGACGAGGACGCCCTGGTGAAGGCGCACGCGGCGCTGCACGCGGGGGCGCCCGTCGTCGTGGACGTGGAGATGGTCGCGGCCGGCATCACCCGGCGCGAGACCGTGTGCCGGCTGAGGGACGCCACGTCCGGACCGGGGCTGACGCGGTCCGCGCACGCCGTGCGGCTCGCCTACGAGCAGGTCGGGCCCGGCGCCCTGTGGGTGATCGGCTGTGCGCCGACCGCGCTGGAGGAGCTGCTCACCCTGGACGCCGCCCCGGCGCTCGTCATCGGCCTGTCCGTCGGCTTCGTCGGCGCGGCCGAGTCCAAGGCCGCGTTGCGGGAGAGCGGGCTGCCCGCCGTGAGCAACGTGTCCGAGAAGGGCGGCTCGGCCGTGGCCGCCGCCGCCCTCAACGCCCTGCTGTACCACCCCGTTTCACCCGTTTCACCAGTTTCGACCGACTCGACCGAGGAGACCCTGTGACCACCCCGACGCCGCCCGCCCTGCTCATCGCCGGTCACGGCACCCGGGACGACGCCGGAGCCGAGGCGTTCCGCGACTTCGTGCGCGAGCTGGGCCGCCGCAATCCCGAACTCCCCGTCGCGGGCGGGTTCATCGAGCTGTCCCCGCCGCCGCTGGGCGACGCCGTCGCCGAGCTGGTCGAGCGGGGCGTACGGCGGTTCGCGGCCGTGCCGCTGATGCTGGTGTCCGCCGGGCACGCCAAGGGTGACATTCCGGCCGCGCTGGCCCGGGAGAAGGAGCGGCACCCGGGCATCTCCTACACGTACGGCCGTCCGCTGGGCCCGCACCCGGCGCTGCTGAGCGTGCTGGAGCGGCGCCTGGAGGAGGCGCTGGCCGGCAGCGACGGCGACCGGGCCGGGGTGACCGTGCTGCTGGTGGGGCGCGGCTCGACCGACCCGGACGCGAACGCCGAGGTGCACAAGGCGGCGCGGCTGCTGTGGGAGGGGCGCGGGTACGCCGGGGTGGAGACGGCGTTCGTGTCGCTGGCGGCGCCGGACGTGCCGAGCGGCCTCGACCGGTGCGCGCGCCTTGGCGCCCGGCGGATCGTGGTTCTGCCGTACTTCCTGTTCACCGGGATCCTCCCCGACCGGGTGCGGCACCAGACCCAGGAGTGGGCGGCGGCGCACCCGGAGGTCGAGGTGCGGTCGGCGGACGTCATCGGGCCGGAGCCGGAGCTGCTGGACCTGGTGATGGAGCGCTACGCGGAGGCGGTGGAGGGCGACCTCCGGATGAACTGCGACTCGTGCGTGTACCGGATCGCGCTACCGGGCTTCGAGGACAAGGTGGGGCTGCCGCAGCAGCCGCACTTCCACCCCGACGACGACGGCCACGGGCACGGGCACCACCATCACGGCGGGCACAGCCACAGCCATGCGCACTGACGCCGGTGCCGGCGGGCACGACCTGCGGCACCACGGGGACGCCGAGGTGCGTGACGACGGGGCGGCGCTGGTCGACCTCGCCGTGAACGTCCGCGCGGACACGCCGCCGGCCTGGCTGCGGGAGGAGATCGCCGGTTCGCTGACGTCCCTCGCGGCCTATCCCGACGGGCGTGCCGCACGGGCGGCCGTCGCCGCGCGGCACGGGGTGCCGGTGGAACGGGTGCTGCTGACGGCGGGCGCGGCGGAGGCGTTCGTGCTGCTGGCGCGGGCGCTGAAGGTGCGGCGCCCGGTGGTCGTGCACCCGCAGTTCACCGAGCCGGAGGCGGCCCTGCGGGACGCGGGGCATGCCGTGGACCGGGTGCTGCTGCGCGCGGAGGACGGCTTCCGGCTGCGTGCGGGGTCGGTGCCCGAGGACGCCGACCTGGTGGTGATCGGGAACCCGACCAATCCGACGTCGGTGCTGCATCCGGCGGAGTCGATCACCGAACTGGCCCGGCCGGGGCGGACGCTGGTGGTCGACGAGGCGTTCATTGACGCCGTGCCGGGTGAGCGGGAGGCGCTGGCCGGGCGGACGGACGTGCCCGGTCTCGTGGTGCTGCGCAGCCTCACCAAGACGTGGGGGCTGGCGGGCCTGCGGATCGGGTACGTGCTGGGCCCGCAGGACGTGATCGCCGAGCTGGAGCGCGCCCAGCCGCTGTGGCCGGTGTCGACACCGGCGCTGGCCGCCGCCGAGGCGTGCGTGGCGCCCCGGGCGCTCGCGGAGGCGGGGCACGCGGCGCACCGGATCGCGGCGGACCGGGCGCATCTGGTGGCCGGGCTGCGGGAGTTCACCGGCCGCGGGGTGCGGGTCGTGGAGGCCGCCGAGGGTCCCTTCGTGCTGGTGCGGATTCCGGGGGCGGCGGGGGTACGGCACCGGTTGCGCGAGGCCGGCTACGCCGTGCGCCGGGGGGACACGTTTCCCGGGCTCGGAGAGGACTGGGTGCGGGTGGCCGTGCGGGACCGGGGGACGGTGGGCGGGTTCCTGCGGGCGCTGTCGGCCGTGCTGCCGTAGTCCCGTTCGCACCCGCCCACCGGCCGGGTCAGCCCAAGTGCCTGCCGGGAGGCCTCAGTTCCTGCGCCTGCGGGCCAGTGCCACCCCTCCCCCGCCCAGCAGCAGCAGGGCGAGTGCGCCGCCCGCGATGTACGGCGTCGCCGCGCTGCCGCCCGTTTCCGCGAGGCCGGCCTCGCTGTGGCCGCCCTGGGGCTCGGGGTCCGCGGCCGGGTCGTGGCTCGGGACGGTGTGGTGGGCCGGTGCGGAGGCCGGTGTCGTGGCCGGTGCCTGCCTCGGGGTCTCGCAGGTGGCCTTGGCCAGGGTGACGGTGCCCTCCACGTCGGCCACGTTGAGCTTCAGCGGGTTGACGGAGACCTTGAGTTCCAGGGCCGTCGCGGCCGCCGTACGGCTCGTGGTGCGGCGCTGGGCGAGGTCGAGGCGGATCTCGCCGACGCCGGGGACCTTCAGTTCGGTCGGGCCGCCGGCGCTGAGGGTGACGCGCTTGCCGAGGGCCGTGACGGTGCCGAGGACGTTCGCGGAGGCGACCGGCCGCTTGCCCGCCTCGCAGGTGGCCTTGGCGGTGACCGTGCCGACCTCGATCAGGGACAGCAGGGGCAGGCCGGGGACGTGCAGCCTGGCGTGGACCAGGCGGACCGAGCCCTCGGCACGCTCGGCGGTCGCCGTGGCCCTCGCCGAGGCGACCTGGGCGGAGAGGACATTGAACGGCCTGCCGGCGTCGACGCCGTCGAGCCGGGCGGTGAGCGCGGTCTTGTCGGCGCTGCGTGGTGCCTGGACCTCGTTGAGGGTGACCGCGAGCGGGACGTTCACGGTCTTGTTGAGCAGGGACACGTCGAGCCCGGTGCGCAGGACGACGGCGGAGGCGCGCCCGTGGTCGGCGGTGGCGTGCGCGGCGCCCGCGCCGAGGACCGCGGGAGCGGCGGTCAGGGCGGTGACCGTCGCGATCGTGGCGAGACGGCGTGCGGGCATGCGGAAGTTGTTGCTGTTCAAGGCGGTGGGACCCCCAGAGAAAATTGCTTGGGACCCGTCAACCTTGTACGCACTGTGGGTGAACGGTCAGCAATCCTGGGTTACTTCACCCGTAAGTGGATTATCCGCATGCCTCTTCGAATCACCGGGCACAGCCGTTCCCCGTGCCCCTCTCGCCTACTCGACGACCAGTCCGTTCAGCACCACCCGTCGCGGGGCCGCCAGCACCCGCACGTCGGCCCGCGGATCCGCCCCATAGACGACGAGGTCGGCCGGGGCGCCCTCCTCCAGGCCCGGGCGGCTCAGCCAGCTCCGGGCGGCCCAGCTGGTGGCGGCCAGGGCCTCGACGGGCGGGATGCCGGCGGTGACCAGTTCGGCTACCTCCGCCGCGACCAGGCCGTGGGCCAGTGAGCCGCCGGCGTCCGTGCCGACGAACACGGGGATCCCGGCGTCGTAGGCGCCGCGCACGGTGTCGTAGCGCCGCTCGTGCAGCCGCCGCATGTGCGCGGACCAGTCCGGGTACCGCTTCTCGCCGCCCGCCGCGAGCTGCGGGAAGGTGGCGATGTTGACGAGGGTGGGGACGATGGCGACGCCGCGCTCGGCGAACAGCGGGATCAGGTCGTCGGTGAGGCCGGTGGCGTGCTCGATGCAGTCGATGCCGGCCTCGACGAGGTCGCGCAGGGCGCTTTCGGCGAAGCAGTGCGCGGTGACGCGGGCGCCGAGCCGGTGTGCCTCGGCGATGGCCGCCTCGACGGCGTCGCGGGGCCAGCAGGCGGCGAGGTCACCGAGGTCGCGGTCGATCCAGTCGCCGACCAGCTTGACCCAGCCGTCACCGCGCCGGGCCTCCCGGGCGACGTAGGCGACCAGGTCCTCCGGTTCGATCTCGTGGGCGAAGTTGCGGATGTAGCGGCGGGTGCGGGCGATGTGCCGGCCGGCCCGGATGATCTTCGGGAGGTCGTCCCGGTCGTCGATCCAGCGGGTGTCGGAGGGCGAGCCGGCGTCGCGGATCAGCAGGGTGCCCGCCTCGCGGTCGGTGAGGGCCTGCTTCTCGGCGGTGTCCGCGTCGACCGGGCCCTCGGTGCCGAGGCCCACGTGGCAGTGCGCGTCGACGAGGCCGGGCAGGACCCAGCCGTCGACGGTGGTGATGTCCCGCGCGCCGGCCGGGCGGTCGTAGGTGATCCGTCCCCCGACCACCCACAGCTCGTCGCGGACGTCCTCGGGCCCGGCCAGGACCCGCCCCTTCAGGTGCAGCACCGCAGAATCGCTCATGTACCGCACCTTAATGAGCTACGCCCCGGCCTTCCCCACCTGGTCCGAGGTCTCCTCCTCGACGTCGGCCATCGCCGGGTCGAGCAGGCGGGAGAGGAAGTGGCGGGTGCGCTCGTGCCGGGGGGCGCCGATGACCTGCTCCGGGCTGCCGTCCTCGACGATCACGCCGCCGTCCATGAAGACGACCCGGTCGGCGACCTCGCGGGCGAAGGTCATCTCGTGGGTGACGACCATCATCGTCATGCCCTCGCGGGCCAGCATCCGCATCACGGCGAGGACGTCGCCGACCAGCTCGGGGTCGAGCGCGGAGGTCGGCTCGTCGAAGAGCATCACCTCGGGGCCCATGGCGAGGGAGCGGGCGATGGCGACGCGCTGCTGCTGGCCGCCGGACAGCGCGGAGGGGTAGGCGTCCGCCTTGTCGGACAGGCCGACCCGGGCCAGGTTCTCGGCGGCGATCCGGCCCGCCTCCGCCTTGGCACGCTTCAGCACCCGGCGCTGCGGCAGGGTGAGGTTCTCGGTCACCGTGAGGTGCGGGAAGAGGTTGAACTGCTGGAACACCATGCCGATCCGGCGGCGTACGGCGTCGATGTCGACGTCCGGGTCGGTGATCTCGGTGCCGCCGACGAAGACCGCGCCCTCGGAGGGCTCCTCCAGCAGGTTGACGCAGCGCAGCAGGGTGGACTTGCCGGAGCCGGAGGGGCCGATGACGCAGACCACCTCGCCCTGGCCGATCTCCAGGTCGATGCCGCGCAGGACGTGGTTGTCGCCGAAGGACTTGTGCAGGCCCTGGACCTGAATCTCGGGATGGCTCACTTGATCTCCTCCTGGGCCTTGGCCTCCATGCGGCGCACCACGAAGCCGAGCGGGATGGTGACCAGCAGGTAGCACAGGCCCGCGACGAGGATCGGCGTGGAGTTGGCGGTCGTACTGGCCAGGTCCCGGCCGAACTTGGACAGGTCGCGCTCCTCCAGGGTCACGCCGAGGAGCAGCACCAGCGAGGAGTCCTTGAACAGCATCACCAGTTCGTTGGTGAGCGGCGGCAGGATGATCCGGAAGGCCTGCGGGATGATGATGGACACCATCGCGCGGGCCGGCGAGAAGCCCAGCGAACGGGCGGCCTCCATCTGCCCCTTGGGCACCGCCTGGATGCCGGCGCGGAACGTCTCCGCCATGTAGGCGGCGCCGATGAGGCCGAGGCCGAGGGCGGCCTTGCCGTAGGTGCCGCCGGGGATCTCGGTGCCGGGGAAGGCCAGCGGCACCGCCACCGCGATGAACACGAAGATCAGCAGGGCGGGCAGGCCGCGGAAGACCTCGATGTAGATGCCCGCGAGCCAGCGGTAGGGGCCCACGGAGGACAGCCGCATCAGCGCGATGACGAGGCCCAGGGCCAGGCCGACGGCGAAGCCGGTCGCCGTGAACAGCACGGTGTTCTTCAGCGCGAGCGTGATGACGTCCGGGAACATCTGCCCGGCGATGTCCGTCTGCGCGAACTGGTTCCGCAGCCGGCCCCAGTCCGCCGTGGCCGCGACGGCGGCCACGGCCGCGACGAACACGGCGTACTGGATGCCCCGCGACAGCCGGCGCTTCTGTCGGCGCGTCAGCCCCTGCTTGACCGGCTGTCGTCGTACCTCGGTGTCGGCCATGGTCAGGAGGCGGCCGGGGAGGCGGCGGACGCGTCGTAGGGGCCGATCCACTTCTCGTAGAGCTTCTTGTACGTGCCGTCGGCCTTGGCCTGGCCGAGCGCCTTGTTGATGGCCTCGCGCAGCTTGGTGTTGCCCTTCTTCACCGTGAAGCCGTACTGCTCACCGGTCTTGAGGTTGTCGACGACCTTGAAGGCGTCCGCGTTGGCCTTGTCCTTCAGCCAGCCCTGGACGACGGGGTAGTCGATGATGACGGCCTGGACCTGGCCGGTGCGCAGGCCGTTGAGGACCGCGTCGGAGGACTCGAAGGAGACCGGGTCGTAGCCCTTGCCCTTGGCGTAGTCCTCGCCGGTGGTCTGCGCCTGCGCGCCGAGCTTCTTGCCCTTGGCCTTGACGTCGGCGAGCGAGGTGATGCCGCTCTTCTTGTCGACGAGGACGGCCTGGGTGGCCTCGAAGTAGGGGTCGGAGAAGTCGACGTTCTTCTTGCGCTCGGGCGTGATGGTCATGCCGGCGGCGGCGAGGTCGCACTGCCCGGAGTTGAGGAAGGCGCCGGTCTTGAAGTTCTCGAACGGCGTGTCGACGATGTTCTGCTTGACGCCGAGGTCCTTGGCGACGAGGTCGATGAGGGAGACGTCGAAGCCCTGCACCTTGCCGTCGATCTCCGACTGGAACGGCGGGTAGGGCAGGTGGGTGCAGGTGGTCAGCTGACCGGCCTTGACGACGTGGACCCCCTTGACGGTGGTCTTGCCGCTCCCCCCGCCGGAGGAGCAGCCGGCGACGAGTGCGAGTCCGGCCGTGGCGGTGACGGCGGCCAGGAGGCGGGTCCGGCGCCCGAGGAGCGTGTTCATGGGGGGAGGTCTCCCTGTGGGGTGTCTGAGGCTTCCGATTATAAGGAAGAGTTTGAGTCTCTCAAACCAAACTGATGGTTGCGAGGGGCTACGACCTAGGATCGATGGAGTTGCCCCCCACAACTCCCACATATCCCACATGGAAGAGAGCGGCACTGTGACCACGCACCCTTTTCTGGACCTGCCCCCGCTGAGCGCCGCGCGGTTCGCCGCCGTCGAGGGCCGGGTGGCCCGGCTGCTGGGCACCCGGCAGGACGTGCTGATCACGCAGGGCGAGGCGCTGCTGCCGCTGGAGGGGGCGATCCGCGGCGCGGCCGGCCCCGGCACGGTGGCGCTCAACGTGATCACGGGCCCGTACGGGCAGACGTTCGGCGACTGGCTGCGGGACTGCGGCGCGACGGTGTACGACCTCGCCGTCCCGTTCCACACGGCGGTGACGGCCGCGCAGGTCAGGGAGGCGTTCGCCGCGCACCCGGAGATCGACTTCGTGTCGCTCGTACACGCCGAGGCGGCGACCGGCAACACCAACCCGGTCGCGGAGATCGGCGAGGCGGTGCGGGAGCAGGGGGCGCTGTTCTACCTGGACGCGGTGGCCTCCGTGGGCGCGGAGCCGGTGCTGCCGGACGCGTGGGGCGTGGACCTGTGCGTGATCGGGGCGCAGAAGGCGATGGGCGGCCCGGCGGGGGTGTCGGCGATCTCGGTGAGCGAGCGCGCCTGGGCCCGGATGGCGGCGAACCCGAACGCACCGCGCCGTTCCTACCTCTCCCTGCTGGACTGGAAGGAACGCTGGATCGACGCGGGCCGTACGGCGCTGCCGCACGCCCCCGCCCAGCTGGAGATGCTGGCCCTGGAGGCCTGCCTGGAGCGGATCGAGGAGGCGGGCGCCGAGGCGGTGATGGCACGCCACCGCGCGGCGGCGCTGGCCACGCGGGCCGGGGCGGTGGCCCTGGGCGGGGGCCTGGAGCCGTACGTGTACGAGGCGCGGGACGCGGCGCCGGTGGCGACGACCCTGCGGGTGCCCTCCGGGGTGGTGGCGTCGGAGCTGGTGGCCGGGGCCCTGGCCGTCGATCCCTCGCTGCCGCTGGCGGCCGGCGGGGGAGCCCTGGCGAAGGAGATGGTCCGGGTCAACCACTACGGCCCCGCCGCGGCCCCGGAAACGGTGCGGGCCTCCCTGTCGGCCCTCGCCGCGCCCCTGACCGGCGCCGGCGTCGCGGTGGACGAGGCGGCGGCCCTGCGGGCGGCGGAACGGGCCTGGGGCCGAGCCGGGGACGCGTCGTAAATCACATTTCCGAGTGAGGGAATCAACGGGGCCACGGACGCCAGAATTCACGTCGACTTTCCAATTCCCGCCAATTCACCGGATACCCCAGATTCTTTCGCGTTAGCTTCCCGTCTTCTTCTGCCCGCTTTTCTCGAGGCTAAACAGGCAAGTTTTCCGGCGACTTTTCAGGCTGTGACGCACTCCACAAGAGGGGCGCTATGCCCCAGTTTGACATGGGCTAATTCAGACATATTGCACTGGTTCACGGCCCTGTCGATCACGACGGCCGTGCATTATTCAATTTCGCTCGCTAAATTCGTGCCGCATGACTGCCGCACCAGCAGACCTGCTCATCGACCGACCGGCGGTGACCGACGGAGCCTCGCTCTGGCGTATCGCCAAGGACTCGAAAACCCTCGACCTGAACTCCTCGTACAGCTATCTGCTGTGGTGCCGGGACTTCGCCGGCACCTCGGTGGTGGCGAGGGGCGCGGACGGGGAGGCGGTCGGCTTCGTCACCGGGTACGTGCGGCCGGAGGACCCCCGCACCCTGCTCGTCTGGCAGGTGGCGGTCGACTCCGCGTACCGCGGCCACGGCATAGCGGCCGCGCTGCTGGACGGGCTCGTCGCGCGCCTCGCCGCCGAGCGGGGCATCACCGGCGTCGAGACGACGATCACGCCGGGCAACACGGCCTCCGAGCGCCTCTTCACCTCGTTCGCCGACCGGCACGGCGCCGGCCTGGCCCGCGAGGTGCTGTTCCCCACCGAGGTGTTCCCGGACGGCCCGCACGACCCCGAAGTCCTGTACCGCATCGGCCCCCTGACCGACCCCACCGCGCACTGAGGAGCGAATCACCGTGACCATCACCCAGCCCGATCTGAGTGTCTTCGAGACCGTCGAGTCCGAGGTGCGCAGCTACTGCCGCGGCTGGCCCGCCGTCTTCGACCGCGCCCAGGGCAGCCGGATGTACGACGAAGACGGCCACGCGTACCTCGATTTCTTCGCCGGTGCCGGCTCACTCAACTACGGCCACAACAACCCGGTGCTCAAACGGGCGTTCATCGACTACCTGTCCCGGGACGGGGTCACCCACGGCCTGGACATGTCGACCACGGCCAAGCGGACCTTCCTGCAGACCTTCCAGGACCTGGTGCTGCGCCCGCGCGACCTGCCGTACAAGGTCATGTTCCCGGGCCCGACGGGCACCAACGCCGTCGAGTCGGCGCTGAAGCTGGCCCGCAAGGTCAAGGGCCGCGAGGCGATCGTGTCGTTCACGAACGCCTTCCACGGCATGTCGCTCGGCTCGCTCGCGGTCACCGGCAACGCCTTCAAGCGGGCCGGCGCCGGCATCCCGCTGGTGCACGGCACCCCGATGCCGTTCGACAACTACTTCGACGGCACGGTCCCGGACTTCCTGTGGTTCGAGCGGCTGCTGGAGGACCACGGCTCCGGCCTGAACAAGCCGGCCGCCGTGATCGTGGAGACCGTGCAGGGCGAGGGCGGCATCAACGTTGCCCGGCCCGAGTGGCTGCGCGCGCTGAAGGAGCTGTGCGAGCGGCAGGACATGCTGCTGATCGTCGACGACATCCAGATGGGCTGCGGCCGCACCGGCGCCTTCTTCTCCTTCGAGGAGGCGGGGATCACGCCGGACATCGTCACCGTGTCCAAGTCCATCAGCGGCTACGGCCTGCCGATGTCGCTGTGCCTGTTCAAGCCCGAGCTGGACGTGTGGGAGCCGGGCGAGCACAACGGCACGTTCCGCGGCAACAACCCCGCGTTCGTCACGGCGACGGCGGCCCTGGAGACGTACTGGACCGACGGCTCCGCCATGGAGAAGCAGACCCGGGCCCGCGGCGAGCAGGTCGAGCAGGCGCTGATCTCCATCACCGAGGAGAACCTCGCCGACGTCAAGGAGTACCGCGGCCGGGGCCTGGTGTGGGGCCTGGAGTTCCACGCCAAGGACCGCGCCTCGCGCATCGCCCGCCGCGCCTTCGAACTCGGGCTGCTCATCGAGACGTCCGGACCGGAGAGCGAGGTGGTCAAGCTGCTGCCCGCGCTCACCGTCACACCCGAGGAACTGGACGAGGGCCTGAGCATCCTGGCGCGCGCCGTCCGGGAAACCGCCTGACCCCTCGCAACCGGCCAGTTCCACCCAGCTAGGAGGAAGTACAGCACCGTGATCGTCCGATCGTTCAAGGACATCGAAGGCACCGACCGGCACATCAAGTCGAAGTCCGGCACCTGGGAGAGCAAGCGCATCGTCCTCGCCAAGGAGCGGGTCGGCTTCTCCGTGCACGAGACCATCCTGTACGCCGGCACCCAGACGCAGATGTGGTACGCCAACCACATCGAGGCCGTCGTCTGCACGCGGGGCGAGGCCGAACTGACCGACCGTGAGACCGGGAAGACCTACACGATCACGCCCGGCACCATGTACCTCCTGAACGGCCACGAGCGGCACACGCTCAAGGTCAAGGAGGACTTCCACTGCATCTGCGTGTTCAACCCGCCCGTCACCGGACGGGAGGACCACGACGAGAACGGCGTCTACCCGCTGCTCACCGAACCCGAGCCCGAGGAGGTGTGATCCGCATGACCAGCACCGTCACCGATCTCTATCCCACCCGCGGCACCACCGAGGTGACCGTCCCGCGCCAGGACCCGGTCGTCTGGGGTGCCCCGGACACGCCCGGTCCGATCGCGGCCCCCGATCTGCAGGGCTTCGAGCGCGACGGCTTCCTCGCCGTCGACCAGCTCATCGCCCCGGACGAGGTCGACGTCTACAAGCGTGAGCTCGACCGGCTGGTCGGCGACCCGGCGGTCCGCGCCGACGAGCGCTCCATCGTGGAGCCGAAGTCGAAGGAGATCCGCTCGGTCTTCGAGGTGCACAAGATCAGCGAGGTGTTCGCGAGACTGGTGCGCGACGAACGGGTCGTGGGCCGCGCCCGGCAGATCCTGGGCTCGGACGTGTACGTCCACCAGTCGCGGATCAACGTCAAGCCCGGGTTCGGCGCCAGCGGCTTCTACTGGCACTCGGACTTCGAGACCTGGCACGCCGAGGACGGCCTGCCGAACATGCGCACGGTGTCCGTCTCGATCGCGCTGACCGAGAACCACGACACCAACGGCGGCCTGATGATCATGCCGGGCTCGCACCGGACGTTCCTCGGCTGCGCTGGGGCCACGCCCACCGACAACTACAAGAAGTCGCTGCAGATGCAGGACGCGGGCACCCCGTCCGACGAGGCGCTGACCTCGCTGGCCGGCGAGCACGGCATCCGGCTGTTCACCGGCAAGGCGGGCTCGGCGACCTGGTTCGACTGCAACTGCATGCACGGTTCCGGCGACAACATCACGCCGTTCCCGCGCAGCAACGTCTTCATCGTGTTCAACAGCGTGGAGAACATGGCGGTGGAGCCGTTCGCGGCCCCGATCCGCCGGCCGGAGTTCATCGGCGCGCGGGACTTCACGCCCGTCAGGTGACACCCCCCGATCACCGGGCCGGGGCCTCCTCGTGTGGGACGGGGGGCCTCGGCCCGGTCGTGTTCATGCGGCGAGCGCGTCCAGCAGGCGGTCCACGTCGGCGGCGGTGTTGAACAGGTGGAACGAGGCCCGCAGGTTGCCCGCGCGGTCGGAGACCTCGATGCCGGCGCGGCTCAACTCCTCCTGGCGGGTGCCGAGTCCGGGCACGGAGACGATCGCCGAGCCGGGGGCGGGCAGCGGTTCGTGGCCCAGGGAGGCGAGCCCGCTCCGGAACCGGTCGGCGAGCCCGACGTCGTGGGCGTGCACGGCGTCCACGCCCAGTTCCTCGATCAGCTCCAGCGAGGGACGCAGCCCCGCGAAGGTGAACAGCGCCGGCGAGACGTCGAACCGCCGCGCGGAGTGGGCGAGTTCGGTGACGGGGCCGTAGCAGCTGTTCCACGGCTCCTCCGCCGCGACCCAGCCCGCCAGGACGGGGGTCAGCCCGCCGAGGTCCTCGGGGACGGTGAGGAAGGCCGCGCCGTGCGGGCCCAGGAGCCACTTGAAGGACACGGCGGCGGTGAAGTCGTAGCCGCTCGCGTCCATCGGGAGCCAGCCCGCCGACTGGGAGAAGTCGACGTAGGTGCGGGCGCCGTGCGCGCGGGCGGCCTCGCGCAGGGCGGGCAGGTCGGCGATCCGTCCGTCGGCGGACTGCGCGGCGCTGACGGCGACGAGCGCGGTGCCGGGCCGGACGGACTCGGCGATCCGCTCCAGCGGGACCGTGCGGACCTTCAGGTCGCCGCGGACGTGGAACGGGTTCAGTACGGAGGTGAAGTCGTCCTCGGCGGTGAGGACTTCGGCGCCGGCGGGCAGCGACGCGGCGATCAGGCCGGAGTGCGCGGCGACCGAGGCGCCCGCGGCCACCCGGGCGACGGGGACCCCGGCGAGCCGCGCGTAGGCGGCCCGGGAGGCCTCCACGTCGTCGTAGAGGGAGGTCAGCGGCCGGCCCTCGGCCCGCAGGAGCGCCGCCCCGTGCAGGGCGGCGACGCTGCGCGCGGGCAGCAGGCTGTTGCTCGCGGTGTTGAGGTAGGTGCCCGCCGGGGTGAACTCGGCGCGGACGAGGCTGTCGAACGTCGTCTCCGTGGTCTCCATGACCCCACTGTGCGGCCCCGGGAACCCCCCGTCCATTGCGAGTTTTTACGCGGATCCTCTCAGCATCCCTTATACGTCCGCGCCGACCTGCGGTTTCACAGTGCCTGGCTTCTCAGCGCCCCGGCACCGCGCACCCGTCCGGGCCGCACGCCTCGGCGTCGCCCTGGTCGACGAGCTTCAGCGGGGAGCGCTCGCCCCACGCCTGGGTCAGCGCCTGGGTGAAGACCTCGGTGGGCTGGGCACCGGAGACGCCGTAGGCGCGGTCCAGGACGAAGAAGGGGACGCCGTTCGCGCCGAGCTGCGCGGCCTCGCGCTCATCGGCGCGGACGTCGTCGGCGTAGGCGCCGGGGTCGGCCAGCACCCGGCGGACCTCCGCGTCGTCCAGGCCGGCCTCGACCGCCAGCTCCACCAGCCGCTCGTCGCCCTCACTGAAGACCGACCGCGCCTCGGCGAAGTTCGCCCGGTACAGGATCTGGATCAGCTCGTCCTGCCGGCCCCGCTCGTTGGCGAGGTGCAGGAGGCGGTGCATGTCGAAGGTGTTGCCGTGGTCGCGGTCCCGGGTGCGGTAGTCCAGGCCCTCGGCGGCGGCCTGGGCTCCCAGGTTGTCCTCACCGGCCTGCGCCTGCGCCTCGCTCATGCCGTACTTCCTGGTCAGCATGGTGAGGACCGGCTGGACGTCGCCCTTGGCGCGGCCCGGGTCCAGCTCGAAGGAGCGGTGCACCACCTCGACCCGGTCGCGGTGCGGGAAGGCCGCCAGCGCCTTGTCGAAGCGGGCCTTTCCGACGTAACACCAGGGACAGGCGATGTCCGTCCAGATCTCGACGCGCATGCTCTCGGCTCTTCTCCAGGTCGTACGGGTGCGGAGGCTCTCTCCACCCGGTACGTGAACCTTCAAACAGTCGCGTTCATTCCCCGGCCGTCGGCACCGCGTACCGCAGGAACAGGTGGTGGTCGCCCTCGGCCGGCGGGTTCTCCGGGTCGGGGATCCAGCCCTGGCGGGCGTAGAAGGCCTGGGCGCGCTCGTTGTCCACGTGCACGTCGAGTACGGCCACTCGCCTGCCGTCGGCCCGCCACTGCTCCACGCAGGCCGCGTGCAGAGCGGTGCCCATGCCGGAGCGCCAGCGGTCGGGGTCGACGTGGAACTGGTACAGCTTGACGGTGTCGGCACCGCCGCCCTCCGGGACGCGGAAGGAGGCGATCGCGACGATCGCGCCCCGCTCGACGACGCACAGCACATGCCCGTCGGGCCGCTCGACGGCCCCTCTCCAGGCCGCGCCCCAGTCCGTGCCGTCCTGGGGGACGCCGTCCGGGTAGTAGGTCGAGCGGGCTCTCAGATGTAGATCGGCGATGGCCTCGGCCTCGGCGGCCACGGCGGTGCGGATCACGCGGCTGCCGGTCACACGGTCACTGATCATGCAACGGAGGACGTGGCGGCGCCCGGTGCGGTTCCGTGCGGGGAACCCTCAGCTGCCGTCCCGCAGATCGGACGGCCACTCGGTCCTGAACTCGATATGGTCGTACGTCACCACGCAGCCCTCCCCCATGGGCGACTGGGCCATGAATCCGACCAAGGCCGACCCCGTCTCCTTCTCGTCGCCGAGGGTGAACAGGCGCACGAAGGTCCAGCGCCGGCCGTCCCGGGAGGCGTGGAAGGCGAGGGCGCGGCCGGTCCGGCTGATCCGCAGCCAGACCGAACTGCCGTCCACGGTGAAGGAGTTGGCGTCGTCTGAGTGCCCCCGGGTGACGACCGTGCAGACGGTGGGCACGTTCGGAGAGTTCTCCAGGCAGAGCTTGGCCCAGGCGCGATCTCCCACGTGGACGTAGAGCACGCCCGCGTCGAAGGACGCCCTGAACCCCACGGTGACCCGGGCGATCAGCTGGAAGTCCCCCTCCGGCGCCCCCAGCAGCCGGGGCGCGTCGGAGGCGGGGTCCAGCGCCTCCCCGGTCGGCGTCACGAACCGGTCCTGCCGAGCCCCGGCCCACCCGGCCAGCACCCCGTCCTCATACCGCCAGTGCCCTTCCGGCCCGTACGTCCGCAGCAGGAAGGGCAGTTCAGGAAGCTCCAGGTCCATGGTCCGATTATCGCAAGAGAGCCATTCCAACCAACGCAGGGGCAGGCGCCCCGAAAAGGGGCGCGGGGAACTGCGCGACAAGCCACGACGCGCTCGCAGCCGCGCACCCACCACACCCCCAACGGCGCTACCGCTCAAGCACTCCGTTGAACCGCCGAGGCACCCCCAATGGATTGCCGTCCCGCAGCTCCGCAGGAAGCAACCCCTCCGGCGCGTTCTGGTACGCCACCGGCCGCAGCCACCGCTCGATGGCCGTACCCCCCACGGACGTGGACGTGGAGGTCGTGGCGGGGTAGGGGCCACCGTGATGCTGGGCCGGAGCCACAGCAACCCCCGTCGGCCACCCATCCACCAGCACGCGCCCCGCCAGCGGCGTCAGTTCCGCGAGGATCTCCGCGCCCCGGCCCCCGCCGGACGCCTCATCCTCGGACAGGTGCACCGTCGCCGTGAGGTTGCCGGGCAGCCGGGACAGCACCGCCGTCGCCTCGCCCTGGTCCGCGTAGCGGGCCACCACGGTGACCGGCCCGAAGCACTCCTCCAGGAGCAGGTCGTACGCCCCCTCCTCGGCCAGCCGGCCGGCCGCGACCGTGAGGAAGCCCGCGCTGACGGTGTGCTCGCCACCCGCGCCCGGCGTCACCGGGGACTCCACGCCGTCCAGCCGCGCCCGCTCGGCGATTCCGGCGAGGAAGTTGTCCCGCATGCGGTGGTCGAGCAGGACGCCCGCGTCCGTGTCGCTCACCGCGGCGGTGAGGGACTTGACCAGGGCGTCGCCGTCCTCACCCGCCGGTACCAGGACCAGTCCGGGCTTGACGCAGAACTGGCCGACGCCGAGCGTCATGGACCCGGCGAGCCCGGCGCCGATGGCCTCCGCCCGCTCGGCCACGGCCGCCTCGGTCACCAGGACGGGGTTCAGCGACCCCAGCTCGCCGTGGAAGGGGATCGGCACCGGGCGGGCGGCGGCCGCGTCGAAGAGGGCCCGTCCGCCCCGTACGGAACCGGTGAAGCCGGCGGCGGCGACCAGCGGGTGCCCGATCAGCCCGACGCCCGCCTCGAAGCCGTGCACCAGACCGAGGACGCCCTCGGGGATGCCGTGCCCGGCGGCGGCGCGGCGCAGCACCTTGGCGACCAGCTCGGACAGGGCCGGGTGGTCGGGGTGGGCCTTGACGACGACCGGGCAGCCCGCGGCGAGCGCGCTCGCGGTGTCGCCGCCGGCGACGGAGAAGGCGAACGGGAAGTTGGAGGCGGAGTAGACGGCGACGACGCCCAGCGGGACCTTGTAGCGGCGCAGGTCGGGGATCGGCGGGGTGGCGGTGGCGTCGGGGTGGTCGATGACGACGTCGAGGAAGGCGCCCTCGTCGACGATGTCGGCGAAGGCCCGCAGCTGGTAGCAGGTGCGGGCGAGTTCGCCGGTCAGCCGGACGGGGCCGAGCGCGGTCTCGGCGTCGGCGGCCTCGACGAGCTGGTCGCGGGCGCTCTGAAGGCCGTCGGCGGCCGAGCGCAGGAAGGCGGAGCGGACGGCGCGGTCGGCGAGGGCGCCGCGCGCGGCGTGGGCCGCGCGGACGACCGCGTCCACCTCCTCGGCTGTGGCCTCCACCGCAACCTGTTCACGCTGCTTCCCGGTGCGCGGGTCGACACTCCACACTGGTGCTGCTGCCACCGCGGGTCCCTCCAAGTAGTGCCGCACTGTCTAGGCCAGTATCAGCCGCGTTCGATATACTGAACACTGTCTCTGATGATGAATATGCTGCTCGGAGACTATTTGCCGTCCAACGAAGGGGTCAAGGGCGATGTCGGCAGGCGAGACAGGCGGCGCGCAGGTCAAGTCCGCTGTGCGGACCGTGGAATTGCTCGAGTACTTCGCCGGCAGCCCCGGTATGCACTCCCTCGCGGCCGTCCAGGAAGCGGTCGGCTACCCCAAGTCCAGCCTGTACATGCTGCTGCGGACGCTGGTGGAGCTGGGCTGGGTGGAGACGGACGCGACGGGCACGCGGTACGGCATCGGGGTGCGCGCGCTGCTGGTCGGCACGTCCTACATCGACGGTGACGAGGTGGTGGCGGCCGCGCGCCCCACCCTGGACCGGCTCTCCGACGACACGACGGAGACCATCCACCTGGCCCGTCTCGACGGCACGAACGTGGTGTACCTGGCCACCCGGCAGTCGCAGCACTACCTCCGCCCGTTCACCCGGGTCGGCCGCCGGCTGCCCGCCCACTCGACCTCCCTCGGCAAGGCGCTGCTCGCCACGCACACCGACGAGCAGGTGCGCAAGCTGCTGCCGGAGACGCTGCCGGCCCTCACCGAGCACACGATCACCGACCGCGAGAAGCTGATCGAGGAACTGCACCAGGTGCGGGAGCAGGGTTTCGCGGTCGACCGCGAGGAGAACACGCTCGGCCTGCGCTGCTTCGGGGTGGCGGTGCCGTACCGCACCCCGGCCCGCGACGCGATCAGCTGCTCGGTCCCGGTGGCCCGGCTGACCCCGGCCCACGAACAGATGATCAAGGACGCCCTCTTCGACGCCCGCGACCGCCTGACCCTGGCCACCCGCCGTCTCTGACCCCGGCCCCGCCGCCGATCCGTTTCCGCCCCTCCTCCCCCGTCCGGCGGAGGAAGATCACCGGCGAGCAGGAGGTGAACGCGCGGTCCGGCGCGGGACCATGGGTGCATGCCGCCCTCAACCTCCCCCGCACGAACCGTCTTTGCCCTCGGCCCTGCGGCCCCCGGATCCGCCGGGCTGCGCCGGTGACCGGGGTGTTGCGGCTGTTGTTCGGTGGGCGGGCGCGGCGGCGCTGGATCCATCTGATCCTGGGCGGCGCGCTCGCGATGCCGTACGTCTTCGTCGGCTCGGTGGTCGTCGGACCGCTCACCGGCGCGGACGACGTCTTCGGCTCTCTCGCCCTCCAGCTCGGCTCGTTCGCGGTCGGGTTGCCGCTCGCCGCGGCCACCTCCGTGTTCCCGCTGACCCGGCCGCTGGAGTCCGCGGCCGTCCGTGCCCTGTGCGGTGTGGAGGGGGACGCCCTCGCCCACGGGCCGGCCCGGACGCGGGCCGCGCGGGGGCGTACGGCCGCCTGGTTCACGCTGCACCTGGGGCTCGGCGGGGTCATCTCCGGGATGTCGCTGTCCGTGCCGCCGTTCGCGCTGGTCCTGATCGTGCTGCCGGTCTTCGCCTCGATACACGACAGCCCGCTCGCCCTGCCCGGTTTCCTCCACCACGGCTGGGCGCTGGCGCTCTCCCCGGTCGCCGGCCTGGCCATGCTGCTCGCCCTGGCCGCGTGCGCCGCCGGCTGCGGGGCGCTGCTGGCCCGCTGGGCGCCCGCCCTGCTGGGGCCCACCCCCGAGGACCGGCTGGCGGCGGCGGAGGCGCGGGCCGCCGATCTCGCCGTACGCAACCGGCTCGCCCGCGAGCTGCACGACTGTGTGGGCCACGCCCTGAGCGCGGTCACCCTCCAGGCGAGCGCCGCCCGCCGAGTCCTGGACAGCGACCCGGAGTTCGTGCGCGAGGCGCTGGCCGCCATCGAGGACACCACCCGGCGCACGGTCGGTGAACTGGACGCCGTCCTGGGCGTGCTGAGGGACGGGGACGCGCCCGGCACGGCGCCCGCGCCGACCCTCGCGGCCGACCTGGACGGCCTGCTCAGCCGGACCCGGGCGGCCGGCCAGCGGGTGACGGCGACCCTGGGCACCGACCCGGCCGCCCTGCCCCCGCTGGTCTCCCGCGAGGCGTACCGGATCGTGCAGGAGGGCCTCAGCAACGCCCTGCGGCACGCCGGCCGGCCGGTCGCCCTGACCCTCGCCACCACCGCCGACGGCCACCTGGAACTCACCATGGAGAACCCGCTCGGCTCCCCTCCCGCCGCCCCCGCTCCCCGTCCCGGCGGCGGACACGGCCTGCGCGGCATCGCCGACCGGGTCCGCCTGCTCGGCGGCACCGCCGAGGCCGGCCCGGCCGGGGAGCGCTGGCGCCTGCACGTCCGACTGCCGCTGAAGGGAACCGTATGACCCCGCCCGTCCCGCCCGTCATCCGCGTGGTCCTCGCCGACGACGAGCGCATGGTCCGCACCGCGCTGCGCGCCATCCTGTCCGCCGAGCCCGGCCTGGAGGTCGTCGGCGAGGCCGCGACCGGCGCCGAGGCGGTGTCCGTCGTCCGCGCGGCACGGCCGGACGTGGTGCTGATGGACGTGCGCATGCCGGAGACCGACGGGATCCGGGCCACCGAACAGATCCTCGCCACCCTCGACGACCCGCCCCGGATCGTGGTCGTGACCACCTTCGAGAACGACGCGTACGTGTACGAGGCGCTGCGCGTCGGAGCGTCCGGCTTCCTGCTGAAGCGGGCCGAGGCCGACGCGCTCGTCCAGGCGGTACGGCTGGTCGCGCGCACCGACAGCCTGCTGTTCCCGTCGGCCGTGCGCGCCCTGGCGGCGGAGCACGCGCGGCGCTCGCCGGCACCCCCCGCCTGGGTGGGCCGTCTCACCGGCCGGGAGAGCGAGGTGCTGCGGCACCTGGCGGCGGGGCTCACCAACGCGGAGATCGCCCGGCTGATGGCGGTGGGTCCCGCCACGGTGAAGACGCACGTGGCGGCCGTCCTCGCCAAGACCGGCACCCGGGACCGCACCCAGGCGGTGATCGCCGCGTACGAGGCGGGCTTCCTGAACGCGCGATGAGAAATGCGGGCGTACGGGAACGATCGCCCCCGTCCGGTTCGTCTTCACCTGCGGGATGAACAAGACGATCAGGCGGGCGTCCGTCTTCACACTGCTGCTCGTGTTCGCTCTGTTGATCAGGGCGACCTGGCTGCAGTTCTACGACGGCAAGGCCCTCGCGGAAGACAACGACAACCGGCGGAACGTGATCCAGACGTACTCACAGCCGCTCGGGAACATCATCGTGGCGGGAAAGCCGGTCACCGGCTCGGCCCGCACGAAGGGCGGTGACCTGGCCTACAAGCGGACGTACACCGATGGCCCGCTGTACGCGGCGGTGACCGGCTACGCCTCGCAGGCGTACGCGCCGACGCAGCTGGAGGGCATCTACCAGGACCTGCTCAACGGCACGGACAACCGGCTGAAGAACGTGCTGGACACGGTCACCGGCAAGCGCGCCGGGCCGGGCGACGTGCTCACCACGATCGACCCGGCGGTGCAGAAGGCTGGGTACGAGGCGCTGGGCGGCAAGAAGGGCGGCGCCGTCGCGATCGACCCGAAGACCGGGAAGATCCTGGCGGTGGTGTCGACCCCGTCGTACGACCCCTCGACGCTCACCGACGCCAACACGGCGGGCTCCGCGTGGAAGCGGCTCACCCACGACAAGGACAAGCCGCTCACCAACCGCGCGCTGCGCCAGCCGCTGCCGCCGGGCTCGACGTTCAAGCTGGTCGTGGCGGCGGCCGCGCTGGAGGACGGGCTGTACGACAACGTGAACCAGCACACGGACAGCCCCGACCCGTACACGGCACCGGACACGACGGTGCCCCTGACGAACGAGAACAAGTCCGCCCCCTGCAAGAACGCCTCGATCCGGGTGGCGCTGCAGTACTCCTGCAACAACGTCTTCGGCAAGATGGCCGTCGACCTCGGCCAGGACAAGGTGCGGGCGATGGCCGAGAAGTTCGGCTTCGACGACGACAAGCAGGACGTGCCGGTGCGGGCGTACGCGAGCGTGTACCCGTCCGGGATGGACAAGGCGCAGACCGCGCTGTCCGGCATCGGCCAGTTCGACGTCACCGCCACGCCGCTGCAGATGGCGCTGGTGTCGGCGGCGATCGTCAACGACGGCGAGCTGCTCTCCCCGCACATGGTGTCGCGGATCACCGACGGCAACGGGTCCGTGCTGAAGGACTACGGCGACGACACGGACACCAAGCGGATCGTCAGCTCGCGTACGGCCGCGCAGCTGCGGTCGGCGATGGAGACGGTCGTCAAGGACGGCACGGGCACGAACGCGCTGATCGACGGGGTCACGGTGGGCGGCAAGACGGGCACCGCCCAGCACGGCGAGAACAACAGCAAGACGCCGTACGCCTGGTTCACGTCGTACGGGAAGTCCGGCGGCAAGGAGGTCGCCGTCGCCGTGATGGTCGAGCAGTCGGACGCGGCGCGCTCCGAGGTCAGCGGGAACGGGCTGGCCGCGCCGGTGGCCAGGGCGATGATGAAGGCCGCGCTGAAGGGCTGAGGCCGACCGCCGCCCGGCCGGGAGCCGGCCGGGCGGCGGGACGGCAGTTCTCAGCTGACGAAGTACGTCGGGTTCGGCAGCTTGTAGGTGCGGTCGGCGTGGCCGCCGTCCAGGTCCGAGTACTGGTCGCCGAAGTTGGCGATGATCTCGTAGCCGAGGTCGTGCTCGATGTGCTTGCGGGTGCCGGACTTGAACTGCACGGTGGTGCAGTTCCAGGTGCCCGGGGTGGCGCAGCCGGCGAGGTAGGCCGGCGGGTGGTCCTTGTCCTTGAGGAACATGTGGCCGGCGTCGAGGTTCACGTCGGCGCCGATCTTCTTCAGGTTCTCCACGGCCCCGGCGCGCTGGGCCTCGCTGAGCCCGGAGTTGTAGAAGACCGCGACGCCCTTGGACCGGGCGTAGCGCACCAGCTCGGGGCTGCCGAAGACGGCGGGGCGGTCGGCCCGGTTGACGTAGTCGTTCCAGGTGACCGGGTTGTACGTGTAGTTGTAGCGCTTCTCGTAGTCGAGGCTGAGGAGCAGCGTGTCGTCGATGTCGAAGACGACGGCCGGCTTCTCGCCCCGGTGGTGGGCCTTGCGGGCGGCCTTGTCGATGTAGCGCTCGGCGGCGCGGTCGATGTCCGCCAAGTCCTTGGCGTACGGGCTGTCCGGAGACGCCTGGTAGACACCGTCGCTGTCGGCGTGGGTGCCGTAGTAGGTGTCGATGTCCTTGACCAGGACCCCGATGTTGTAGGGCTCGTGGGTCGAGTTCGCCGTTCTCTGGCCGGCGGTGGCCGCGCCCGCGCCGTAGAGAGCGGTACCGGCGATGGCACATGCGGCGGTGGCCGCCGCGATCCGCAGTGTTTTATGCATGACAGGTTTCTACGCGCGTCACCCGGTTGCGCGCGAGGACCGTTGCGCGATCGATATCAAGCCATGCGCCGGACGGGCCGCCCGTCGCCGTGACGCCGCGCGGCGCCGGGAGTTGACGCAGGGTCGGCCGGGGCGGCTCAGAAGGTCCTGGTGTCGCCCTCGACGGCGGCGTGCGTGGGCCGGCCCGCGGCCTCGGCGGCACGGGCGGCGGCCGCCTCCCGGGTGAGGCCCGGTCCGACGTGGGTGACGAGCAGTTCGCGTACGCGCGCCTCGCGGGCGATGCGGCCGGCGTCCTCGGGCGTCAGATGGACCGGCGGGAACTGTGCGCCGTCGCGCTGCCCGTCGACGTCCGCCTCGCACAGGAACAGATCGGCGCGGGAGGCGAGTTCGCCGAGCGCCGGGCAGGGCCCGCTGTCCCCGGAGTAGGCCAGCACGCTGCCCTGGCACTCGGCGCGCAGCCCGTACGACTCGGTGTCGTGGGCGACGGCCCGCGCGGTGAGCCGGAGGTTCCAGTGCCGCACGTCATGGCCGTCGTACAGGGCACGGAAGTCGAAGACGTCCTTCAGGAACTCCACGTCGGGCCGCCCGAAGAAGCCGGCCAGCCGCCGTCCGCAGTCCTGCGGGGCGTAGACGGGCAGGGGCGCGGCCGGGGTCATGCCGCCGAACGCGAAGGCGTAGGCGGCGGCCAGCAGGTCGGCACAGTGGTCCGCGTGCAGATGGGAGATCCAGATCGCGGTGAGCCGCGCCGGGTCGGTGTGCCGCTGCAACGCGGCGAACGTGCCCGGCCCGGCGTCCACCCACACCTCGGCCCCGCCGCCGCTCAGCAGATAGCCGGAGCAGGGCCGGTCCGGGCCGGGGTGCGGCGAGGCGGTGCCGAGGACGGTCAGGGTGAGCGGCATGCAGGGAGGGTACGACGGCACGCGCTCACCGGTGACGGTTTACGGCCTCAGGGACGCCACTTTGGGTCGCGGCCGCTCAGCCCCACCGCGCGGTCCAGCAGCGGCGCCTCGGCGGGAACCGGCACGACGGGCCCGAAGATGCCGCCGTTCGGGCTGTCGGCGGCGGCGAGGAGGAAGCCGTGGGCCGACTCCAGGGCGGCGGGGTCGGGGGCGTAGTCCTGGCCGGTGGCGCGGGCCAGGTCCCAGCCGTGGATCACGAGTTCGTCGGTGGCGACGGCCCCCGCGACCGCGCCCGGCAGGTCCACGCCGCCCGCGCGGGTGGCGCCGGTCCAGGCGGCCGGGTCCCGCCACGCCTCGGCGAGTTCGTCGAGCGCCTTGGGCAGTTCCGCGCGCCAGTCGGGGCCGATGTCGGGGACTGCGGAGGCCGGGGGCGTGTCGGTCGTCGCACCGAGGTCCTTGCGGGCGGCGTCCCGGAGGGCGACGGACAGCCCGAGCAGATGGCCCAGCAGGTTCCGCAGCGCGTAGTCGGAGCACGGCGTGGCGGCCGTGAGCTGCTCGTCGGTGACGTTCTCGGCGAGCCGGGCCACGATCAGGGCCTGCGGGCCTAGATCGAGAAAGGTGTCGGTCATCCGGTGCTCCTCGGGATCGCGGTAGCTGTAGCGGTAGAGGTACGAAGTGCTGACCGGCCGGCCCACCGGAACTCATCGGTGCCGCGGCCGAGAGTTTCGAGCGGCCCCGGACGCCGGCCGGATCTACGGCGTCTTCCCGATCCCGGGGCACCCCCCTTAGGCCCACGATCGGCGTGCATGACGACTTCCTGGACCGTGGCCCGCGTCGTACGCGACCGGGACGCTGGGCTGTATCTGACCGCCGTGGTGGTGTCCGGCTTCGGCACCTCCGCGCTGTGGCTGGCGTCGGGCGTGTGGGTCAAGGACCTCACCGGATCCGACGGCCTGGCCGCGCTGTGCGCGGCGGCCCTGTGGGCGCCCACCCTGGCCGGACCGGCGCTGGGCACGCTCGCCGACCGGGTCCGCCGCAGAACGCTCCTCGTGGCGGGCGATCTGGGCCTGGCCGGTGCCGTGCTCACCCTGTGCGCGGTGGACTCCCCCGGCCGGCTGTGGCTGCTGTTCGCCGTGCTGGTCGCGTACGGCGCGACCGGTGTCGTCCAGGACGCGGCCGAGTCCGCCCTGCTGTCCGCCGCCGTCGGCCCGGAGCTGCTCGCCGACGTCAACGGGCTGCGCATGACCCTCACGGAGGGCATGAAGCTGGTGGCCCCGCTGACGGGCGCCGGACTGTACGCGGTGTACGGCGGGGCGGGCGTCGCCTGTCTGGACGCGGCCACGTTCGTCGCCGCCGCCGGGCTGTGCGCGCTGCTGGGCGTGCGCGAGGAGCGGCCGGTCCGCTCCGGCGGCGGCTGGTGGGAGGAGACCGCCGAGGGCGCCCGCCGTCTGTGGGGGCACCCGGCGCTGCGCCCGCTGGTGCTGGCGGGCGGCACGACGATGCTGCTGGCCGCGCTGAGCAGTACGACGCTGTACGCCGTCGTGGACCGCCTCGGCCAACCGCCGGCCTTCGTGGGGGTGCTGTACGCCGTCCAGGGCACGGGGTCGGTGGCGGTGGGGCTGGTCTCGGGGCCCGCGCTGCGCCGGCTCGGCCCGGGACGTTTCGCGGCGGCGGGGATCGCGGTGACGGCTCTCGCGGTGGCCGCGCGGGCGGTGGCGTCGACCCCGGTGGCCCTGGTGGCGAGTGCGGCGGGCGGTCTGGGACTGCCCTGTGTGCTGATCGCCGCGCTCACCGCCGTACAGCGGGAGACGCCCGGGCCGCTGCTGGGCCGGGTGACGGCCACCGCCAACACGCTGCTGTTCGCGCCGAACGTGCTCGGGCTGGCCGCCGGGGCCGGTCTCGTCGAGCTGGCCGGGCCCGGACTGCTGTGCCCGGTGTACGGGCTGGTGCTGCTGTCGACGGCTGTTCCGCTCGCTCAGCGCGCCGACAGGGCCGCGCGGACCGCCGCGAGGTCCGTGTCGGAGGCCAACCCCGCGTGATAGAGACGGAGTTCCGTCGCCCCGTGCGCGCCGGCGCGGGCGGCGTCCGCCGCGAGCGTGGCCGGGCTGCCGCCCATGCCGGAGACAATCGTGAAGTTGGCGGCCAGGACGGCGTCCGCGTGTCCCTGGGCGGCGAACGGGGCCAGGAGGTCCGGGCCGCCGGTGCAGGGGACGACCACGCCGTCGGCGACGGAGAGGATGTGGGCGGGGTCGACGCCTGCGTTGGCGCCGCAGTGGTGGGGGACCGGGTCGGCGTGCAGCAGGACCTGGAAGCCGTCCGGGGCGCCGGCGCGGACGGCGGCGACGGCCTCCTCCTGGAGGGTGCGCGCGGTGTGCTCACGCCACGCGCGCGTGGCGGCCGCGGTGTCCTCGCCGAGCCGCTTCGCCACGCCGGTCCAGCCTCCGTCGTCGGCCTCCCCGCGCCACAGGGGCTCCAGCGCGTCCCGCACGGCCGCCGCGAGCGCGTCGGCGTCCAGGCTGTGCGCGCCGTAGCCGGTGCGGCAGGACGGGCAGAAGCACAGGGACATCAGGTACTGCCCGGCGTCCCCGAGGGCCACGCCCGAGGTCTTGTCGTGGGCGTGCAGGTGCGCGAGGCCGTACCAGCCGAGGGACTCCAGTTCGGTGCCGTGCGCTCCGGGGCGTACGGCGGCCTCGGCGGCGAGGTCGACGAGGTACGCGCGCGTGGCGGGCTGGGCGATGCAGGGCGCCCAGGGGTAGCGGTCGCCGTAGGCGTTGACGACCGAGGTGTCGGGGTGCTCGGCGCCCAGGCGGGAGTTGTGCGCGAGCACGACCCAGGTGTGCGCCGGGAGGCCGGCCTCCGCGAGGGCCGCCGCGGCCTCGCCGTAGGCGTCCGCGGGGGCCCAGCGGCCGGCGGGGCAGGGCCGCAGGCCGCGGCCGGACCAGCGGTCGCCGGGCGGGTAGAGGACGGCCGCGTACTCGGCGGTGACCACGCGGTGGCGGGGGTGGCGGGGGGTCAGGGCCCGGGTGGAGTGGTAGGCGGAGGCGAGGGTCACCTGCTCGATGCCGAGGGCGGCGAGCCGCTCGGGGGCCGCGGGATCACCGACCACGTCCCAGGGGTAGACGAACGCCGAGGCCTTCACGGGCACTCCCCTCGCATACTGATGCATTCTTCTGACCGACGTCCACATTCATGAATGTGCGCACGCTACGGGGCCTCCACGCGGCAGGTCAAGCGACCCCGTGGGCCGTGGATGAGCGAAACGCCCTGGTGCGCGCGACACTTGACGCCACCAGGGGCGGCTCCATAGCGTGTGTATGTATGTGAATACTGGCCACAAGGAGAACCGAGGATGCCCGCTCCCCGCACCGTTCTGCTCACCGGCGCCGCCGGAGGCCTCGGCACCCTGATGCGGTCCCTGCTGCCGAAGTACGGCTACACGCTGCGCCTGTTCGACGTGCGCCCCGTCGAGGGCGCGCCGGACGCCGTCACCGCGGACCTCGCCGACCTGGACGCCCTGCGCGCGGCCGTGCGTGGCACAGACGCGATCATCCACCTCGCCGGCATCTCCCTGGAAGCGCCCTTCGAGAAGATCCTCGCGTCGAACATCGAGGGCACCCACCACCTCTACGAGGCCGCCCGGCAGGAGGGCGTGCGGCGGATCGTCTTCGCCTCCTCCAACCACGCCGTCGGCTTCACCCCCGCCCCGCGCGCGGGCGAGCCGCTGATCCCGGTGGACACCCCGCGCCGCCCCGACACCTTCTACGGCCTGTCGAAGTCCTTCGGCGAGGACCTCGCCCAGTTCTACTGGGACAAGCACGGCCTGGAGACGGTCTCCGTGCGCATCGGCTCCTGCTTCCCCGAGCCGACCAGCGTGCGGATGCTGTCGGTGTGGATGAGCCCCGCGGACGGCGCCCGCCTCTTCCACGCGGCCCTGACCGCCGAGGGCGTCGGCCACACCGTGGTCTACGGCTCCTCGGCCAACACCCGCCTGTGGTGGGACCTGACGAGCGCGCGGGCGCTCGGGTACGAGCCCCGGGACGACTCCGAGCCGTACGCCGAGAAGCTGATCGCCGAGCAGGGTGAGCTGGACCCCGCGGACCCGGCCCACAGCCACCTGGGCGGGCACTTCGTGACCGACCCGCCGATCTGGCCGTACTGACACCGGCCGAGCCCCCCCGACCCCGGCGAAGCGGCTCGAAACGATCGCTCACGCGTGCGGGCGGGCACCGAACGGTCCCGCCTGCCGCCGTATCCGGGCATCCGGGCGGCCCGGACGCAACCCCCCGCCCGGAAGCCCCGCAGGTCCGCGCCGGGCACACCGCGCCGCGAACGGGCCCATACGGGCAGTATCGGGCCCGCAACAGGCCTGGTCAGCGCCGCCGCCCCGCTGTAGAACTTCCCCCAGGAGCCCGAACGGGCAGTTCCGCGGGAAGTGGGTGACGATCATGAGGACGAGGACGGCGGAGGAACGCCAGCGCGACATCGTGCGGGCGGCGCGCGCCACCGGCTCCGTCGACGTCACCGCCCTCGCCGCCGAGCTGGGCGTGGCCAAGGAGACCGTACGGCGCGATCTGCGCGCCCTGGAGGACCACGGGCTCATCCGGCGCACCCACGGCGGCGCCTACCCGGTGGAGAGCGCCGGGTTCGAGACCACCCTCGCCGTCCGGGCCACCAGCCACGTGCCCGAGAAGCGCAGGATCGCGGCCGCCGCGGCCGAGCTGCTCGGGGACGCCGAGACGGTCTTCGTCGACGAGGGCTTCACCCCGCAGCTCATCGCCGAGGCCCTGCCGAGGGACCGGGCGCTGACCGTGGTCACGGCCTCCCTGCCGGTCGCGGGCGGCCTCGCCGAGGCCGAGAACGTCCAGGTTCTGCTGCTCGGCGGCCGGGTCCGCTCCGGGACGCTGGCCACCGTCGACCACTGGACGACGAAGATGCTCTCCGGCTTCGTCCTCGACCTCGCCTTCATCGGCGCCAACGGCATCTCCCGCGAGCACGGCCTGACCACCCCGGACCCGGCCGTCAGCGAGGTCAAGACGCAGGCCGTGCGCGCGGCCCGGCGCACCGTCTTCGCGGGCGTGCACACCAAGTTCGGGGCGGTCAGCTTCTGCCGGTTCGCCGAGGTGGGCGCCCTGGAGGCGATCGTGACCAGCACCCTGCTCCCGACGGCCGAGGCCCACCGCTACTCCCTGCTGGGCCCACAGGTCATCCGGGTCTGACCCACCGACTCACCGCCCGCAGGGGCACACCCCCGCCCTCGACTACCCCTTATATCTGCCTATCTCCACCTAACTCCCCTGTCTCCCTCACGTATCCAGGAGCGATCCATGCGCATCCCGAACCGACGGAGGCCGCCGCGAGCCACACTCGCCGCGGCCGCCGCGGGGACGCTGCTCGCCCCGCTGCTCTCCGGCTGCTGGGCCGGCGCGGGCGGGACCGGTTCCGGCGGCGACTCGATCAACGTGCTGATGGTCAACAACCCCCAGATGACCGAGTTGCAGAAGCTCACCGCCGCTCACTTCACCAAAGAGACCGGCATCAAGGTCAACTTCACCGTCCTGCCCGAGAACGACGTCCGCGACAAGATCAGCCAGGACTTCGCCAACCAGGCCGGCCAGTACGACGTGGCCACCCTGTCCAACTACGAGATACCGATCTACGCCCGCAACGGCTGGCTGCACGAGATGAACTCCTACGTCGCCAGGGACCCGTCCTACGACGAGCAGGACGTCCTCAAGCCGATGCGCCAGTCCCTCACCGCGGACGACGGCAAGCTCTACGGCCAGCCCTTCTACGGCGAGTCGTCGTTCCTGATGTACCGCAAGGACGTGTTCGCGGCGAAGGGCCTGACCATGCCCGCACACCCGACCTGGCAGCAGGTCGCCGACCTCGCCGCGAAGGCGGACGGCGCCCGGCCGGGCATGAAGGGCATCTGCCTGCGCGGACTGCCCGGCTGGGGCGAGCTGGTGGCACCGCTCACCACCGTGGTCAACACCTTCGGCGGCACCTGGTTCGACACGAAGTGGCACGCCCACCTGAACTCCCCCGAGTTCGTGAAGGCGACGAAGTTCTATGTCGACCTGGTACGGCAGCACGGCGAGTCCGGCGCCGCCCAGTCCGGCTTCGCCGAGTGCCTGAACGACATGACCCAGGGCAAGGTCGCCATGTGGTACGACGCCACCAGCGCGGCCGGCCTGCTGGAGGCCGCCGGCTCACCGGTCGAGGGCAAGCTCGGTTACGCCCCCGCGCCCGTGGAGAAGACGACGTCCTCCGGCTGGCTCTACACCTGGGCCTGGGGCATCCAGAAGGCCTCCCACAACCCCGACAAGGCCTGGAAGTTCGTCTCCTGGGCGTCCGGCAAGGGGTACGAGCAACTGGTCGGCCGGACCAGCGGCTGGCCGGACGTCCCCGCCGGCAAGCGCGCCTCCACCTACGGCAACGCCGACTACCGCAAGTCGGCCGCCGCGTTCCAGGAGACGACCAAGGAGGCCATCGAGAACGCCCGCCCGAACGACCCCGGCGTACAGCCGCGCCCCGCGCCCGGCATCCAGTTCGTCGGCATCCCCGAGTTCACCGACCTCGGCACCAAGGTCTCCCAGGAGATCAGCTCGGCCATCGCCGGACGCCAGTCCGTCGAATCGGCCCTCGACAAGTCGCAGGCACTCGCCGAGAAGATCTCCAAGGAGTACGAGGGACGATGACAGCGACGACCACGGCCCCCGTGGCCGCGACCCCCGTGAGAACACCGAAGCAGCCCTCGGCCCGGCTGCGCGCCTGGGCCACCCGGGCCCCGCTCCTGCCCGCACTGGTCTTCATGATCGTGGTGACCCAGCTGCCCTTCGTGGCCACGCTGGTGATCTCCTTGTTCGACTGGAACGCCCTCTACCCCAAGGCCCGCCGCTTCACCGGCCTCGACAACTACCGGCAGGTGCTCACCGACGCCTACCTGCGCCACTCGGTGTGGACGACCGTGCTGCTCACCGTCGGCGTGGTGCTGGCCAGCCTGGTCCTGGGCCTGGCACTGGCGCTGCTGCTGGACCGGCGGTTCCGCGGCCGGGGCATCGTGCGCACCCTGCTCATCGCGCCCTTCCTCGTGGTCCCCGTGGCCGCCGCCCTGCTCTGGAAGCACGTGCTCTACAACCCCGAATACGGCCTGTTCAACGGGCTGTTGCACTATGTGGGCGGCCCCCAGCCGGACTGGATCTCGAACACCCCGCTGCTCGCCGTCGAGGCGTCCCTGGTGTGGCAGTGGACGCCCTTCATGATGCTGATCCTGCTGGCCGGGCTGCAGAGCCGCGACCAGCAGCAGATCGAGGCCGCCCGGGTCGACGGCGCGAACGACTGGCAGATCTTCCGCCACCTGACCCTGCCCCATCTGCGCCGCTACCTCGAACTCGGCGCCCTGCTGGGCTCGATCTACATCGTGCAGAACTTCGACGCGGTCTTCACGATCACGTCCGGCGGCCTGGGCACGGCGAACCTGCCCTACACCGTCTACCAGAGCTTCTACCAGGCCCACGAGAACGGCCTCGCCTCGGCCGCCGGGGTCCTGGTGGTCATCGGCTCGATCGTCATCGCGACCTTCGCCCTGCGCGTGGTGTCGTCCCTGTTCCGCGAGGAGGTGTCCCGCGCATGAGCACCGCATCGCCCCGGCGCAGAGCGCGCGGCGGACTCGGTCTGGGCCTGGTGGCCTGGCTGGCCGGCATCCTGTTCTTCCTGCCCATCGCCTGGATGGCGCTGACGTCCTTCCACTCGGAGAGCGACGCGGCGACCAACCCGCCGTCCTTCACGGCCTCCCTCACCCTGGACGGCTACCGCGAGTTCTTCGGCACCGGCGGCGGGGCGAGCCCCTGGCCCGCGCTGATCAACTCGGCGGTCGCCTCGGTGGCGTCGACGGCCCTCGTCCTGCTGCTGGCCTTCCCGGCGGCCTACGCGCTGTCGATCCGCCCGGTCCGCAAGTGGACCAACGTGCTGTTCTTCTTCCTGTCCACCAAGATGCTCCCCGCCGTGGCGGGCCTGCTGCCCATCTACCTGTTCGCCAAGAACGCCGGGATGCTCGACGACATCTGGCTGCTGGTCATCCTCTACACCTCCATGAACCTGCCGATCGCGGTGTGGATGATGCAGTCCTTCCTCGCCGAGGTGCCGGTCGCCGTCATCGAGGCGGCGACGGTGGACGGCGCCCGGCTGCCGACCGTCCTCGCGCGCGTGGTCGCGCCGATCGCCCTGCCCGGCATCGCGGCCACCGCCCTGATCTGCTTCATCTTCAGCTGGAACGAACTGCTGTTCGCGCGCGTGCTGACCGGCGTGGTGGCCGAGACGGCCCCCGTCTTCCTGACCGGCTTCATCACCAGCCAGGGCCTGTTCCTGGCCAAGGTGTGCGCCGCGTCGCTCGTCATCTCCCTGCCGGTGCTCGCCGCGGGGTTCGCCGCCCAGGACAAGCTGGTCCAGGGCCTGTCGTTGGGAGCCGTGAAATGAAGGCCGCCGTCATCGAGTCCGTGGGCCGCGCCGTCGTCACCGAGGTCCCGGACCCGACGCCCGGGCCCCGCGAGGTCGTCGTCGAGGTGGCCGCCTGCGGTCTGTGCGGCACCGATCTGCACATCCTCCAGGGCGAGTTCGCGCCCAAGCTGCCGATCGTCCCCGGGCACGAGTTCGCGGGCACGGTCGTCGGCGTCGGCTCCCAGGTCACCGAACTCGCGGCCGGCGACCGGGTGGCCGTCGACCCGTCCCTGTACTGCTACGAGTGCCGGCACTGCCGTACCGGGCACAACAACCTGTGCGAGCGCTGGGCTGCCATCGGCGTCACCACGGCCGGCGGCGCGGCCCGGTACGCGGTCGCCCCCGTCGCCAACTGCGTACGGCTCCCCGAGCACGTCCGCACCGAGGACGCGGCCCTCGTCGAGCCGCTGTCCTGCGCGGTCCGCGGCTACGACGTGCTGCAGTCCCGGCTCGGCGCCCACGTGCTGATCTACGGCTCCGGGACCATGGGCCTGATGATGCTGGAGCTGGCCAAGCGCACCGGCGCGGCGAGCGTGGAGATGGTGGACGTCAACCCGGCCCGCCTGGAGACGGCCCGCAGGCTCGGCGTCTCCGGAGCCGCCACCGCCGCGGACGAACTGGACCGGCCGCAGGGCTGGGACGTCGTCGTCGACGCGACGGGCAACGCGGCGGCGATCCAGGACGGCCTGGACCGGGTCGCCAAGGCCGGCACGTTCCTCCAGTTCGGTGTCGCCGACTACGCGACCCGGGTGACGATCGACCCGTACCGCATCTACAACCAGGAGATCACCATCACCGGCTCCATGGCCGTCCTGCACAGCTTCGAGCGGGCGGCGGAACTGTTCGCGAACGGGGTGCTGGACCCGGAGGTGTTCATCAGCGACCGGATCCCGCTGGAGCGCTACCCACAGGCGCTGGAGCAGTTCGCGGCGGGCGTCGGCCGCAAGATCGTGGTGGTGCCCTGAGCCGATCGGGGGACGGTTCGCGGGCGGTCCGGCGGTAAGGGAACGGCAAAGTGATGTCGTTCGTTCACCCGGCATGACAGCTATGACCCCTGGCTCGAACATCCCTCTGTCGGCCGCCCGCGTGACGGTGGACGTCGCCGCGCCGGTGCGGCTCGACGTGTCGAGCCTGCTGCTCACCGCCGACGGCAAGGTGCGCTCCGACGACGACTTCATCTTCTACAACCAGCCGACCGGGCCGGGCGTGACGTACCGGTCCGGCGGCGGTGCCGGGCCCGACGCGATCACGGTGGACACCGCGGCCGTGCCGCCGGACATCGAGAAGATCGTCGTCACCGCGAGCCCCGACGCGCAGGGCCAGACCTTCCAGGGCATCGAGCCGACGGCGACGATCCGGGACGCGGCCGACGGCTCGGTCCTGGGCCTGTTCACCCCGCCGCAGCTCGGTACCGAGACGGCGCTGGTGATCGTGGAGATCTACCGCAGGAACGGCCAGTGGAAGGCCCGGGCGGTCGGCCAGGGGTACGCCAACGGGCTGGCCGGCATCGCGACCGACTTCGGCGTGACGGTGGAGGAACCGGCCGCGGCGCCCCAGCCGGTGGTCGCACCGCAGCCGGTGGCTCCGCCGGTCCCGGCCGCCCCGCCGGCTCCGCCCGCTCCGGGCGCAGGGAAGATCAACCTGGACAAGGGGCGGGTCAGCCTCCAGAAGAAGCAGACCGTGTCGCTGGTCAAGGGCGGACAGCCGCTGCTCAGCCAGGTCCAGATGGGCCTCGGCTGGGAGCCCGCCTTCCACGGCAAGGACATCGACCTCGACGCCTCGGTCATCGCCTACGGCCCGCAGCGCAACGCCATCGACAGCTGCTACTTCGGCAAGCTGACGATCCTGGGCGGCGCCGTCAAGCACTCCGGCGACAACCTCACCGGCCAGGGCGGGGGCGACGACGAGGTCATCACGGTCGACCTGGGCCGTCTCCCCCAGGAGGTCACCGGCCTGGTCTTCACGGTGAACTCCTTCTCCGGCCAGAAGTTCACGGAGGTCGCCAAGGCGTACTGCCGCCTCCTCGACGCCGCCACCGGTGAGGAACTGGTCCGCTTCGACCTCACCAACGCCGAGGCCCAGACAGGCGTCCTGATGGCCAAGCTGGTCCGCCAGTTCTCCGGCGAGTGGGACATGACGGCCCTGGGCGACTTCGTCAAGGCCCGCACCGTCCGCAACATGGTGGACCCGGGCGCGCGAGCGCTGTAGGCGGCCGCCGGTTCGGCTGAGGGCACGTTGGCGTGCGGGCTCGTTCGCGTGCGGGCTCGTTCGCGTGCGGGCGCGTTGTGGCTGGTCGCGCCCGCGCGGCGGAGCCGCATGTCGACACAGCCCCGCGCCCCTTCGGGGCGCTTCTACCGCGGGCAGGCGTGCCGCAGGGCGGCACGGGTGGGCGCGGCGGCACCCTGCTGGCGCAGGTGAGCGTGGCCCACCCCCGGCCGGCCGCGGTGCCGGGGGCCGGGGACGTGCCGGTCGCTCACGCCACCCACGGCCAGTCCGCGTTCCTCGCCGCCTCCAGGAGCGGCACCATGCGGAACGCCGCGTCCGAGAGGCCGCCGAAGGTGTGCCGGTTGTCGGCGCCCGAGGGGCCGTGCCCCGCGCGGTAACCCTCCAAATTCCAGGTGTAGACCGGAACATGGGCCGGGACCTGCGCGGTCGGGTCCCCGTGCCGGTTCGGCGCGTACTGCTCGTCGGTGACGATCAGCACCCGGTCGTGCCGCGCGTAGTGCCGCCGCACCGCCTCGGTGGTGTCGGTACCACCGAGGTTCCCGAAGCGCTCCAGGATCTTCAGCACCGACTCGCCCGCCCGGTACTCCACCGCCCGGCTGGTCGAGCCGTACTCGACGAGGTCGGCGTCCGACGCGCGCAGCGCGAGGGCCGTGCCGAAGATCGCCGCGGCGTCGGCCCGGGTCAGCTGCGAGCGCTCCGACACCGGCGACCAGAACATCGAGCCCGACCGGTCGACCAGCACCAGCGTCCGGCCCGGCAGCGCGGGCACGTTGGCCAGCGAGTGACCGAGCGCCCGCTCCAGCGGATAGGACCAGCGCAGCGACGGCGCGTGCCGGTAGGCGGCCAGGTAGCGGAAGGGGAACTGCCGCGAGCGCGCCACCTGCGCCGGGTCGCTGATCCTCGCCGCGACCTGTGCGGCGACCTCGTCCGAGACGCCCGCCTCGTCGAAGTTCCGCAGATTGCGGACGAGGGCCATCGGGCCCATGGACGGGATGACGGCCTCCCAGGCCGCCTTGTCCATCGGCCCCTGCAGCCAGCCGGCCAGCGCCTCCCAGGTGATCCCGGCCGCCGCCAGCCGCTCGGCACCGCCCGGGGCGGTGACGACCGCCCGCCGCTCCTCGACGGGCAGGGCCATCAGCTCACGGTGCGCGGTGAGCACCGGCAGCGACGCCGGGGGCACGGCGGTGTCCGGGTTGTGGCGCCGGTCGAGCGCGTACCGGAACAGCTCGCCCTGCCACGGCTTGTCCGGGTCGTCAGCCGCGTGCACCAGGTTGAGGATGTCGCCGAAGCGGTAGCCCTTGGACGCGGTGTCGTACTTCAGCAGAGACTTGGCGTGGTACAGCCGCCGTACGGCGTCGGCGATCCCCCGCTTGACGGGCTTGGGCACGGCACGGCCGTACGTCGCCGTCCAGTAGGCGAGCAACTCGCCGGGCTCGTCCGGGCGCTGGAGCACGGAGGCCACGACCTGCCGGTTGGACGGCCCGTCGGTGGCGCCGGCGGCCAGCCGCGCGTGCACGTACTCGGCGGCGCCGACGAGCGAGGCGGTGCGCATGTTGCCCTCGCCGCGCAGCCAGGCCAGTAGTCCGGCCGTCCAGGACGGGTCGCTCACGGCGAGGCCGCGGACCAGGCGGGTGAACCGGTCGTCGCGGTCGGCGCCGCTCTCGTAGAAGGTGTTCCGCCCGACGAGATTGGACACGGCGAGCAGGAAGAGCTCGGAGCGCGCGTCGCGCTCCCGGCCCCGGCCGCCCGCGTGAGTCCGCAGGACGCGGCCCGTCGAAGTGACTGCGGAAATGGGCTGCGCCTTGGCAGCCCGCGTGTTGAATCGCGCCATGATGAATTCCCCCGAATTCGCTTGCTTTTCGGAGGGAGGCGCGGCAAATGGAAGGTGCCCGAGATCCGGGGTCGGCGGCGGACTTAGCCAGATGCTCTACCCATTGAGCTACACCGGCCCAAAGCCGGTGACGGGACTTGAACCCGCAACCGTCCGATCCGATGAAGTAACCGCTGCCTGCGCACCGGGCACCCACCATGTGCCGCGCCTCCCGAGATCGATTCGGCCGCGGCTGGTGTGTCGTTCCGTGAAAGGGAAGTAGCCGCTTCCGGCGCACCGGGAGGTGCGTGAAGTCTTCGGTGTCCAGAGATCGAGGGCGGCGGAACCGACGTTTGGTGCTCTGCCTCTGAGCTACACCGGCCCGTTGAGCCGGTGGCGGGACTCGAACCCGCGGCCTCCCCATTAAGAGTGGAAGTAGGTCCTGCCTTCGCACCTGGACGTGGATCACTCTAAAGGGCGGGCCGCGGGCCGAGCGAACGAATTAACGGCGTGCTTTTCCCCGTTCTCGCTCAACCCCCGTGCTGGGAGCGTGCCTTGAAGGCCGCCTTCCGTGCTTCCTTCGCCACCTTCTTGTCGGGGTGCAGCCGCCCCATCGCCTCCAGGACGTCGGCGGTCGCCGGATGGTCAACGCGCCAGGCGACCGCGAAGAACCCGCTGTGCTGTCCGGCCAGCCCCTCGACGAGCAGTTGCAGCTCCTCGGAGTTGCCCTCGGCGGCCAGCTGGGCGGCGATCGTGTCGATGGTCAGCCAGAAGACGAGCTGCTCCGACGGCGCGGGCACGTCCGGGGCGCCGCGTTCGCTGAGCCACACCCGGGCGAGGCCGCCCAGTTCGGGGTCGTCGAGGACGTCCCGCAGGGCCGGTTCGGCCTCCGCGCCGACCAGGGACAGTGCCTGCTGGCAGCGGAGCCTGCGCAGCGGCGCGCCGGTGTCCGCGCCCCGGGCCGCGGCCAGCAACTCGGCTGCGGCGGCGAGGGGTTCGCGGCGGGTCAGCCACTGCTCGGTCTCGGCCTGGGCGGCGGACTGGCCGAACTGGGCGGTGCCGGAGAGCAGCGCGTCGGCGCCCTTCTCGGCGAGTTCGCCGACCGCGGGCGCCTCGACGCCTGCCTCCAGCAGCCGCGCCCGGAGCCCGTACAGGCCGAGCGGGGTCAGCCGGACCATGCCGTAGCGGGCGACGTCGGTGTCGTCGACCGGTGCGGCGGGCTCCTCGTCGGCGTCGGCCATCAGGGCCTCGTCGACCGGCTGGTACTCCACCAGTCCGGCCGGCTCCAGCATCCGGAACTGGTCGTCGAGCCGCATCATCGCGTCGGAGACCTGCTCCAGGACGTCGTTGGTGGGCTCGCCCATGTCGCTGGGCACGATCATGGAGGCGGCGAGGGCGGGCAGCGGCACCGGGCTCTCGCCGGGACCGTCCTCACTGACCGTCAGCAGGTAGAGGTTGCCGAGGACGCCGTCGAGGAACTCGGCCTCGGCCTCGGGGTCCCAGTCGAGTGACGAGAAATCGACCTCGCCGCCCTCCTCCAGGGCCTCGGCGAGCCCGTCCAGGTCGGGCACGGTCGCGTCGGCGACGACCGTCTCCAGTCCGGCGAGCCACACCGCGAGGACGTCGTGCGGGGAACCGCCGGTGAGCCGCGCCAGTTCCGGCCCGGCGGCGACGGTGCCGGTCTCCTCGTCGGCGATCTCGACCAGCCCGGCGTCCAGGGCGACCCGCCACGCCTCGCTCGCGTAGGCGGCCGCGTCGTCGCCGGTGAGCCCCAGCTCCTCGGCGGCGGCCGGAAGCTGCTCCTCCACCAGCCCGCCACCGGCGTCCACCCGCGTCCCGGGGCCCGCCCAGCGGGCGAGCCGGGCGGCGCGGGAGAGCAACGGGGTGGACAGGGCGGCGCGCGCCAGCTCCGCTTCGGGGTGCAGCCGTACGGGCGGCAGGGGGGAGCTGTCTGACATCGGCTGGTTCTCCTCGGGACTCGGACGCACGACGCGGCCGTACGACTCAACCCCTCAGCCTAGACGGATTTCCACCCATGCCGCCCGGTTCATCTCCTCGTCAGCTCCCGTACATGGCCGAAACCTTGACAACTGCGGGGCCCAAGCAGGAGATTGACGCGCGTAGAAGTTGGGGGGACAACTGTTCACTCTTCGCTACGCGTGTCACACAGGGCCACCAGCCCCGCACACACAGCCGTTCCACCCTCGTCCCGGCGCTCACGCACGTCCCCGGAGGGATCCCTTGCCGAGCAGGTCTTCCGCGCGCCTCGCCGCGCTCACCGTCGCCGCCGTCTGCAGCGCGGCGTCCGCCGTCGTCCTCACCTCCCCCGCGCACGCCGACTCGGTGCGCATCCATGACATCCAGGGCACCACCCGCATATCGCCGCTCGCCGGGCAGAAGGTCGCGGACGTACCCGGCATCGTCACGGCCACGCGCTCCTACGGCTCCTCCAAGGGCTTCTGGTTCCAGGACCCGAACCCGGACGACAACCCGGCGACCAGTGAGGGCGTGTTCGTCTACACCGGATCCAACCCGAAGGTCGCCGTCGGCGACTCGGTCACGGTGTCCGGCACGGTCTCGGAGTACGTCCCGGGCGGCACGTCCTCGGGGAACCAGTCACTGACGGAGATCGGCAAGCCGGCGATCACCACGGTCTCCACCGGCAACGCGGTCCCCGCGCCGACGGTGATCGACGCCCGCTCGGTGCCCTCCCGGTACGCGCCGGCCGGTGACACCGCGGCCGGCGGCTCCGTCGACGGCCTGCCGCTGCGGCCGTCGACGTACGCCCTGGACTACTACGAATCCCTGGAGGGCATGAACGTCCAGGTCGCCGACACCCGCGTGGTCACGGGCACCGACCCGTACAGCGAGCTGTGGGTGACGGTGAAGCCGCACGAGCACGCCAACCGGCGCGGCGGCACGGTGTACGGCTCCTACGACGGGCAGAACACCGGCCGGCTGCAGATCCAGTCGCTGGGTTCGACCGCGGACTTCCCGAAGGCGGACGTCGGTGACACCCTCACCGGCACCACCACCGGCCCACTCGACTTCAACCAGTACGGCGGCTACACCCTGGTCGCGAGCGAGCTGGGCACGCTGAAGAGCGGTGGCCTGCAGCGCGAGACCACCCGGAAGCAGTCGCACCGCGAGCTGGCGGTGGCGACGTACAACGTCGAGAACCTCGACCCGTCCGACGGCACCTTCGACGCGCACGCCGCGGCGATCGTGCACAACCTGCAATCCCCGGACATCGTGTCGCTGGAGGAGATCCAGGACGACAACGGCGCCAAGGACGACGGCACGGTCGACGCGAGCACGACCGTGAACAAGCTGATCGACGCGATCGTCGCGGCGGGCGGCCCGCACTACGAGTGGCGCTCGATCAACCCGGTCAACGACCAGGACGGCGGCGAGCCGGGCGGCAACATCCGCAACGTCTTCCTGTTCAACCCGCAGCGGGTGTCCTTCGTGGACCGCGCGGGCGGCGACTCCACCACCGCCGTCGGCGTCACCAAGGTGCACGGCAAGGCGCAGCTGACGGCGTCCCCGGGCCGGATCGCGCCGTCGGACGCGGCCTGGAAGGACAGCCGCAAGCCGTTGGTCGGCCAGTTCGTCTTCCGCGGCAAGACGGTCTTCGTGATCGGCAACCACCTCACGTCCAAGGGCGGCGACCAGGGGCTGACCTCGCAGTACCAGCCGCCCACGCGCAGCTCGGAGATCCAACGGCACGCGCAGGCGACGCTGGTGAACGCGTTCGCGAAGGACATCCTGTCCGTCCAGAAGAACGCGGACGTCATCGCGCTCGGCGACATGAACGACTTCGAGTTCTCCGGCACGGCCAAGATCCTCCAGGACGACGGCGTGCTGTGGTCGGCGATCAAGTCGCTGCCCAGGAGCGAGCGTTACACCTACGACTACCAGGGCAACGAGCAGGTGCTGGACCAGATCCTGATCAGCCCGGCGATCCGGCGCGGCCACGACTTCGCGTACGACAGCGTGCACGTCAACGCGGAGTTCCACGACCAGATCAGCGACCACGACCCGCAGGTGCTGCGGTTCCGTCCGTAGCGCCCGTCGGGCCGGCCCGCTCATGCCCGTGCCCCCGGCCCGCCGCCTCGTGCGGCGGGCCGGGGGCACGTTCGCCTTCCGGGCCCGGGTGGGCCGTGGCCCCGCGGCCGGGGTCAGCCGCTCTCCGTGGACCTGCGCCGCATGGCGACGGCGGCCGTGACGACCACGGCGACGGCCGCGCCCGCGATCAGCACGGGCCGGGGGTTCTGGAACACGTACCGCAGCGGCGGTGCCTGCCGCTCGGCGACGTGCCCCGCGTGCCGGGCCCGGTCGCGGACGCTGTGCACGGTGCTGCCGGCCCTGCTCTGCAGGCCGTGGGCCGTGCCGCCCGTCCGGTCCTGCACGGCGTGGCCCGCCCGGCCGGCCCGGTCGCCCAGGGTGTGGCCGGCGTGCCCGGCCCGTTCCTGGACCATGTGTCCGGCCCGGGTGGCGCGGTCCTGCACGCTGTGGCCGGCCTGGGCGGCGCTGCTGCGCAGTTGCACGGTCATCGCGCCGGCCTTGTCCATGAGGTCGACGGCGCGGGCCCGGGCGCGGCCCTTGACGTCCGCCCTGGCGGCCAGTTCCTCGACCGTGTGGCCCAGCTGGCCGCGGGTCCGCTCGATCTGCCGGCGCAGCTCGTCGGGGCCCTTCGCGCCCGAGCCGTGCGCGCTCCTGTCCGTCATCGGTGTGCCCTTTCCTTGATCTCCTCGACGTCCGCCCTGACGCTGCCGAGCGTGGCCTGCGGCGTCGGCGGTGTGGCGTGGCGCAGCTGGGCGCGCCCGGTAAGCGCGAGCAGGCCGGCGAGGGCGAAGAGGACGCCCGTCATGATCAGCGCCGCCGCCCACACGGGCAGGACCAGTGAGAGTGCGGCGACGCCCGCGCCCGCCAGGACGAGCAGTCCGGCGTAGCCGACGGCGCCCGCCGCCCCGAGCAGTCCGCCGCCGCGCCCGGCGCGGCGGCCCTTCTCCGCCAACTCCTCCTTGGCGAGGGCCACTTCCTGCCGTGCGAGCAGGGATATCTGTTCTGTCGCCCGGCTGACGAGCTCGCCCACCGAAGGGTGCCCGTCAGCGGCGGGCCGTACGTGCGTGGTCCCGGTCACGGTGTCCGCCTCCTCTCGGTACGGACCCCCGGGTACCCAGACCCCCGGTCGTCACCCCTGCCCGGCGGAGCCGCCCCCGCGTTCGCCTAGGTGGGCGAGCTGAGTCTGGAACCAGTCGAGCCGTGCCTGCAACAGAGCGGCCTCCGCGACGAGTTCCGGCACACCGAGATCGCCGCCGGTGTCGGCGACGTCGGCGGCGTCGGGTGGTGTACCGAGGGCGGCGCCCGCGACGACGCGCACTCCCTCGCCGGCGAGCCGGGCGAATCCGGCGAGCGAGCGGGTGGCGCGCGCGTGGACGCATCCGGCGCAGGCGGGGGCGAGGGCCCGCCACCCGGGTCTGCCCCAGCCGGCGTCCGCGAGGGCGGCGGCGGGGGCGCCGCAGGCGCAGGGGCCCACGGTCACGGTGCGTACGCGCTGCCGGGAGGAGCGGTAGCCGCGTTCGAAGCGGATGTAGCGGCCGAGTACGGCCACTTCGAGCAGGACGGCGGTGCGGTGCTCGGCGGTGCAGAGCAGGGCTTCGGCGGCCGTACGGTCGTGCAGGCAGTGGAAGCCGCAGGCGCAGTGGCGCGCGGGTGTCCGGTGCCTGCGGCCGTAGACGCAGGACGCGTCGTCGAGGACGCCGTACGGCAGTGTGCCGCCCAGTGACACACCGGTGAACCCGGCCCGGGTGCCGTCCTGGGACAGCACCGGGTGGGCGATCTTGTATCCGGTCGGCGGCTCCGTCGGGCGTTCCGCGGGGAGCCGTAGCCTCATCGGGCGGCCGGGACCTCTTCGCGGGCCGGTTCGGCCGCGGCGGCCGGTTCGGTGGCGGTGATCTCCTCCGGGAGGTCGCGCTCCGCCTCGTGGGCGAGCGGGCGTTCCTCCGCGACCCCGATGGCCAGTGCCTTGCCGAGCTTCATGGTGCCTCCCATGACCTGACGTCGGTGTGACCTCCTTCCATGGTGACGCATGGAGGGCGGGTTGGACACAGGGCCTCGGAAATCCCAGAGATGCTTATCAATACCTCGTAGAAGAATTAAGTGGAGCTACACGATCGGTGCTGCCGACACTACCCTCATGACGACCGAGACGCTCTCGCCCCGCCCCCGCCCACCCTTCGGCCGCGTCCTGTGCGCGATGATCACCCCCTTCACCGCAGGGGGCGCGCTGGACCCGGACGGGGCCCGTCGGCTGGCCCGGCACCTGGTGGCGGAGGGCTGCGACGGTCTGGTGCTGAGCGGCACCACCGGCGAGTCGCCGACCACGACGGACGCCGAGAAGGCGGAGCTGATCGCGGCAGTACGAGACGCGGTCGGCCCGCTGGTGCCCCTGGTTGCGGGCGTCGGCACCGCCGACACCCGGCACACCGTCGAGCTGGCCCTCGCGGCCGGCGAGGCGGGCGCCGACGGGGTGCTGGTGGTGACGCCGTACTACAGCAGGCCGCCGCAGGACGCGGTGGAGGCGCACTTCCTCGAGGTGGCCGACGCGAGCCGTGTCCCGGTGATGCTCTACGACATCCCCGGCCGCACCGGCACCCGCATCGAGCCGGACACGATGATCCGGCTCGCCGCGCATCCGCGGATCGTGGCGGTCAAGGACTGCTCCTACGACTTCCTCGGCACCCAGAAGGTCCTGGCCCGCACGGACCTCGCGTACTACGCGGGCTGCGACGAGCACATCCTCGCGCTGCGCGCGGTCGGCGCGACCGGCTGCGTGTCCACGATCGCGAACGCGGTCCCGTCCCACGTCGCCGCCGTCCTCGCCGCCTACGACGCCGGGGACACGGCCCGCGCCACCGAACTCCAGCTCCGCCTCACCCCGTTGACCGACGCGATGATGAACACCCCCCTCCCCGGCACAGTCACCACCAAGGCCCTCCTCAACCACCTCCACCACCCCGGCGGCCCAGTCCGTACCCCCCTGCGCCCGGCCGACACCGCGACGACCGCCCGCCTCCTGGCCCACTACGAGAACCTGCTCGCCGCACCGTGACATGACGAAGGCGCCCCCACTCGGTGTGGAGGCGCTTCGTGGGTCGTAGTGGGTCAGTTGTGGGCGTGGAGGATGTCGTTGAGGCCGCCCCAGACCGCGTTGTTCGGGCGGGCCTCCACCGCGCCGGTGACCGAGTTGCGGCGGAAGAGGATGTTGGAGGCGCCGCTCAGGTCGCGGGCCTTGACGATCTGACCGTCGGGCATGGTGACGCGGGTGCCCGCGGTGACGTAGAGGCCGGCCTCGACCACGCACTCGTCACCGAGGGCGATGCCGACGCCCGCCTCGGCGCCGACCAGGCAGCGCTCGCCGATGGTGATGCGGACGTTGCCGCCGCCGGACAGGGTCCCCATGGTGGACGCGCCGCCGCCGATGTCGGAGCCGTTGCCCACGACGACACCGGCGGAGATGCGGCCCTCGACCATCGACGTGCCGAGCGTGCCGGCGTTGAAGTTGACGAAGCCCTCGTGCATGACCGTCGTGCCCTCGGCCAGGTGCGCGCCCAGGCGGACCCGGTCGGCGTCGGCGATGCGGACGCCCTTGGGGGCCACGTAGTCCGTCATGCGCGGGAACTTGTCGATCGAGGTCACCTGGAGGTGCAGGCCCTCGGCGCGGGCGTTGAGCCGCACCTTCTCGACGTCGTCCACGGCGACCGGGCCGAGCGAGGTCCAGGCCACGTTGGCGAGGTGCCCGAAGATGCCGTCCAGGCTCTGGCCGTGCGGCTTGACCAGGCGGTGGGAGAGCAGGTGCAGGCGCAGGTAGGTGTCGTGCGCGTCGATCGGCTTGTCGTCGAGCGAGGCGATGACCGTACGGACCGCGACGACCTCGACGCCCCGGCGGGCGTCCGGGCCGGTGGCCGCCGTGGCTCCGCCGCCGAGGAGTTCCGCGGCCTGCTCGGCGGACAGTCGCTCGGTACCGGAGGGGCCGGGCTGGTCGGCCAGCTCGGGCGCGGGGAACCAGGTGTCGAGGACGGTGCCGTCGGAGGCGATGGTGGCGAGGCCGGCGGCCACGGCACCGGTGGTGCGGGGAGCAGTCGTGTCGGTCATGTGGAAAACCTAACGTGGGCCGGGGCGTGGGAGCGAACCGTGTCTCACGTGCCGGGCGCACCTCGGAGGATCAGCCGGGACAGCGCGGTGCGCGTGTGTGCCTCGTCGTACGAACCGCCCGTGAGCAGCACTTGCAGGCAGATGCCGTCCATGAGCGCGAGCAGGGCGCGTGCGGTCGTGGGATCGGTGCGCGCGGTCAGGCGCCGCGCCGTCTCCCGGGTCCACCGCTCGGCGACGGGGCGCAGGGCGGGGCGCCGGAGCGCGGCGAGATACAGCTCGTACTCCAGCTCGGCGCCCGCCCGGTCGCCGCCCAGCCACGCGCCGAGGGCCCGGGCGAGACCCGCCGCGAGGTCGCCCCCGTCCTCCGCCAGGACCCCGCTCGCGTCCAGCGCGGCCCCGAAGCCCTCGCTGGCCTGCTCCAGCGCGGCCACCAGCAGATCGTCCAGCGTGGCGAAGTGGTACGTCGTCGAGCCGAGCGGCACGTCCGCCTCGGCCGCGACCGAGCGGTGACTGAGCCCGGCGATGCCCTTCTCCCCCACGACCCGCAGCGCCGCGTCGATGATCCGCTGCCGCCTGCCGGGGTCGTAGCGGCGGGGCATCAGTGCGCCCCGCCCAGGTTGAGGACCACCACGCCGCCGATGATCAGCACGATTCCGGCCACCTTGACCAGGTTGAGCCCCTCCCCGAACAGCATCAGGCCGATGACGGCGATCGTCGCCGTACCGACGCCCGCCCAGATCGCGTACGCCGTGCCGATCGCGACGGTCTTGAGGGTCTGGGCGAGCAGCGCGAAGGAGAGGACGTAGCCCAGGGCCGTGATCAGGGACGGCCAGAGCCTGCTGAACCCCTCGCTGTACTTCATCGCCGTCGTCGCGGCGACCTCGGCGGCGATGGCGCCGGCAAGCAGGAGGTATCCCATGTGTACGAGCGTACACATCGACGCCTCGGCCGTACACAGGGCGAGACCCGCACACGCCGAAGGGGGCCGCGGCGTCCTGCCGCGACCCCCTTCACGGGCTCTGTCTCAGACGTTGAAGCCGAGCGCGCGCAGCTGCTCGCGCCCGTCGTCCGTGATCTTGTCCGGGCCCCACGGCGGCATCCAGACCCAGTTGATGCGCAGCTCGTTGACGAGGCCGTCCGTGGCGGACTTGGCCTGGTCCTCGATGACGTCCGTCAGCGGGCAGGCCGCGGAGGTCAGGGTCATGTCGACGGTCGCCACGTTGGAGTCGTCCACGTGGATGCCGTAGATCAGGCCGAGGTTGACGACGTCGATGCCCAGCTCGGGGTCGACGACGTCCATCAGGGCCTCGCGGAGCTCCTCCTCCGAGGCCGGTTTCATCTCCACGGTCTCGCTCATGCCGTCTTCCTTTCGGCGTCGGTGCCGGCGCCGTCCAGCGCCTGGGCCGTCGCGTCCTTCCACGCCATCCAGCTCAGGAGGGCGCACTTGACCCGCGCGGGGTACTTGGAGACGCCGGCGAACGCGACCGCGTCCTCCAGCACCTCCTCCATCGCGTCGTCCGGCTCGATCCGGCCCTTGGACTGCATCAGCTCCAGGAAGGTCTCCTGGATCTTCTGCGCGTCGGCGAGGTCCTTGCCGACGAGGAGTTCGTTCAACACGGAGGCCGACGCCTGGCTGATGGAACAGCCCTGGCCCTCGTAGCTGACGTCCTGGATCGTCGAGCCGTCGTACTTCACTCGGAGCGTGATCTCGTCGCCGCAGGTCGGGTTGACGTGGTGCACCTCGGCGTCGCCATCCCGCAAGCCCCGCCCGTGCGGGTTCTTGTAGTGGTCCAGGATGACTTCCTGGTACATCGAGTCCAGCTTCACGCCTCAGCCCTTCATCCGAAGAAGTTCCGTACGTGCTCCAGGCCGTCGACCAGGGCGTCGATCTCGGCCGGCGTGGAGTACAGATAGAACGACGCTCGCGTGGTCGCGGGAATTCCGTACCGCAGGCAGACCGGCCGCGCGCAGTGGTGGCCGACCCGGACCGCGATGCCCTGCTCGTCGAGGACCTGGCCCACGTCGTGCGGGTGGATGTCGCCGAGCGTGAAGGAGATCGCCGCGCCCCGGTCCTCGGCCGTGGCCGGACCGATGATCTTCAGGTCCGAGACCTCGGCCAGCCGCTGGACGGCGTACTCCGTCAGCGCGTGCTCGTGGGCGAGGATCTTGTCCATGCCGATCGAGTTGAGGTAGTCGATCGCCGCGCCGAGGCCGACCGCCTGCGAGATCGGCGGGGTACCGGCCTCGAACTTGTGCGGCGCCGGGGCGTACGTCGACGAGTGCATCGAGACGGTCTCGATCATCTCGCCGCCGCCGAGGAACGGAGGCAGGTCCTCCAGCAGCTCCTGGCGGCCCCAGAGGACGCCGATGCCGGTCGGGCCGCACATCTTGTGGCCGGTGAAGGCCACGAAGTCGGCCTGCAGGGCCTGCACGTCCACCGGCATGTGCGGGGCGGCCTGGGAGGCGTCGACGCAGACGAGGGCGCCGACCTCCTGGGCACGGCGCACGATCGCGTCGACCGGGTTGACCGTGCCGAGGATGTTCGACACCAGCACGAAGGAGACGATCTTCGTCTTCTCGGTGATGACCTCGTCGATGCGGGACAGGTCGAGCCTGCCGTCGTCGTCGAGGCCGAACCACTTCAGCTTCGCGCCGGTGCGCTGCGCGAGCAGCTGCCACGGCACGATGTTGGAGTGGTGCTCCATCTCCGTGATGACGATCTCGGTCTCGTGGTCCACGCGGTAGGGCTCGTCGGCCCAGCCCAGCATGTTCGCCACGAGGTTCAGCGACTCGGAGGCGTTCTTGGTGAAGATCACCTCGTCGCGGCTGGGCGCGTTGATGAACTCCGCGACCTTGTCACGCGCGCCCTCGTACAGCGCCGTGGCCTCCTCGGCGAGCACGTGCACACCGCGGTGGACGTTGGCGTTGTGCTGTTCGTAGTACTCGTTGAGCACGTCGAGCACCTGGCGCGGCGTCTGGGAGGTCGCCGCGTTGTCCAGGTAGACGAGCTTCTTGCCGTCGTGGAGGACCCGGTCCAGGATCGGGAAGTCCTTGCGGATCGCCTCGGTGTCGAGGAGGCCCGGCAGCTGTGTCACGCGGATACGCCACCCTTCGTGTATGCCTCGTAGCCCTCGTTCTCCAGCTTCTCCGCGAGCTCCGGACCGCCGGACTCGGCGATGCGGCCATCGGCGAACACGTGCACGAAGTCGGGCTTGATGTAGCGGAGGATGCGCGTGTAGTGCGTGATCAGCAGGGTGCCGACCTCACCGGTCTCGCGGACGCGGTTCACGCCCTCGGAGACGATCCGCAGAGCGTCCACGTCGAGGCCGGAGTCGGTCTCGTCGAGGATCGCGACCTTCGGCTTGAGCAGCTCCAGCTGGAGGATCTCGTGGCGCTTCTTCTCACCGCCGGAGAAGCCCTCGTTCACGTTGCGCTCGGCGAAGGACGGGTCCATGTGGAGGCGCTCCATCGTCTCCTTGACCTCCTTCACCCAGGTACGCAGCTTGGGGGCCTCGCCGCGGATCGCGGTGGCGGAGGTGCGCAGGAAGTTGGAGACCGAGACGCCGGGGACCTCGACCGGGTACTGCATCGCCAGGAACAGGCCCGCGCGGGCGCGCTCGTCGACGGACATCTCCAGGACGTCCTCGCCGTCGAGCAGCACGGTGCCGCCGGTGATCGTGTACTTCGGGTGACCCGCGAGCGAGTAGGCGAGGGTCGACTTGCCGGAGCCGTTGGGGCCCATGATGGCGTGCGTCTCGCCCTGCTTCACGGTGAGGTCGACGCCCTTGAGGATCTCCTTCGTGGCGTTGTCGGCCTCGACGGTGACGTGCAGGTCTCGGATTTCAAGCGTTGCCATGGGTGCCTCAGGACTCCTGGGAGAGGGAGACGAGCACGTCGTCCCCTTCGATCTTTACGGGGTATACGGGGACGGGGCGCGTCGCGGGGAGGCCGGACGGCTTGCCGGTGCGGAGGTCGAAGCTGGAGCCGTGCAGCCAGCACTCGATCTGGCAGTCCTCCACCTCGCCCTCGGAGAGGGAGACGTTCGCGTGGGAGCAGATGTCGTGGATCGCGAACACCTCGCCCTCGGTCTTGACGACCGAGACCGGCGTGCCGTCGAGTTCCACCCGCTTCGGGGTGTCCTCCTCCAGCTCGCTCAGCCCACAGGCGCGTACGAAGGTCATGCGACCGAAGCCTCCAGCTCCTCCTCGATCTTGGCGAGCAGGCGCTCCTCGATGTCGGCGACACCGATCTGCTGGACCAGCTCGGCGAAGAAGCCGCGGACCACCAGGCGGCGGGCGTCCTGCTCCGGGATGCCGCGGGCCATCAGGTAGAAGAGCTGCTCGTCGTCGAAGCGGCCGGTGGCGGAGGCGTGGCCGGCGCCGACGATCTCGCCGGTCTCGATCTCCAGGTTCGGCACCGAGTCGACGCGCGCGCCGTCCGTGAGGACCAGGTTGCGGTTCATCTCGTAGGTGTCGGTGCCCTCGGCCTTGGCCTCGATGAGCACGTCGCCGATCCAGACCGCGTGGGCGGACTCGCCCTGGAGCGCGCCCTTGTAGGCGACGTTCGACTTGCAGTGCGGGGCGTTGTGGGTGACCAGCAGGCGGTGCTCCTGGTGCTGCCCCGCGTCGGTGAAGTACAGGCCGTACAGCTCGGCCTCGCCGCCGGTGCCCGCGTACTCCACGCGCGGATGCAGGCGGACGACGTCACCGCCGAAGGTGACGACGACCGACTTGAAGGAGGCGTCGCGGCCGACCAGCGCGTTGTGCTGGGCGACGTGCACGGCCTTGTCGTCCCAGTCCTGCACGGAGACGACGGTCAGCTTGGCGCCGTCGCCGAGCAGGTAGTCGACGTTGGCGGCGAGGACCGCGTCACCGGTGTGGTCGATGACGACGACGGCCTCGGCGAAGGCGCCCAGCTCGATCACCTGGTGGCCGAAGCGGGTGCCGCCCTGGCCGTGCACCGCGATGCGGATCGGCTCGGTGAGGACGGTCTCCTTCGGGACGGTCACGACCGAGGCCTGCTCGAAGTGGGAGTAGGCCTGGGCGGCGATCCGGTCCACCGGGGTGCCCGCCTTGCCGAGCCGCGCGTCGTCACGGCCGACGGTCTCGACGGTGACGCCCTCGGGGGCCTCGATGTCGACCTTCACGCCGTCGCCGTCGGCGACGGCGGTGCCGTCGTGCAGTCCGCGCAGGCGCTCCAGCGGGGTGAACCGCCACTCCTCCTCGCGGCCGTGCGGGACGGGGAAGTCCGCCACGTCGAAGGAGGGGGGAGCGCTCATGCGCGAGACGACGGTCGACTCCGCGGCGACCGCGATCGAGCCCGCGGTGGTCGACCCCACGGGGATGTTCTGGGCCTCAGCCATGGCTGTCGTGGTGCTCTCTTTCTGAGTAAGACGTCTGCTGGCGATGACGGGCGGCGGTCTTAACCGACCGCGCCTTCCATCTGCAGCTCGATCAGCCGGTTGAGTTCCAGCGCGTACTCCATGGGGAGCTCCTTGGCGATCGGCTCGACGAAGCCGCGCACGATCATCGCCATCGCCTCGAACTCCGTCAGGCCGCGGCTCATCAGGTAGAAGAGCTGGTCCTCGGAGACCTTGGAGACGGTGGCCTCGTGGCCCATGGAGACGTCGTCCTCGCGGACGTCGACGTACGGGTACGTGTCGGAGCGGGAGATGGTGTCGACCAGCAGCGCGTCGCACAGCACGTTCGACTTGGCGCCCGGGGCGCCCTCGCCGATCTCGATCAGACCGCGGTAGGAGGTGCGGCCGCCGCCGCGCGCCACGGACTTGGAGACGATGTTGGACGACGTGTTCGGCGCCATGTGGACCATCTTGGCGCCCGCGTCCTGGTGCTGCCCCTCGCCGGCGAAGGCGATGGACAGGGTCTCGCCCTTGGCGTGCTCACCCATCAGGTAGACGGCCGGGTACTTCATCGTCACCTTGGAGCCGATGTTGCCGTCGATCCACTCCATGGTCGCGCCCTCGTACGCCACGGCGCGCTTGGTGACCAGGTTGTAGACGTTGTTCGACCAGTTCTGGATGGTCGTGTAACGGCAGCGGGCGTTCTTCTTGACGATGATCTCGACGACCGCGGAGTGCAGCGAGTCCGACTTGTAGATCGGGGCGGTGCAGCCCTCGACGTAGTGCACGTACGCGCCCTCGTCGACGATGATCAGGGTCCGCTCGAACTGGCCCATGTTCTCGGTGTTGATCCGGAAGTAGGCCTGGAGCGGGATCTCCACGTGCACGCCCTTCGGCACGTAGATGAAGGAGCCGCCCGACCACACGGCGGTGTTCAGCGAGGCGAACTTGTTGTCACCGGCGGGGATGACGGTGCCGAAGTACTCCTTGAAGAGCTCCGGGTGCTGCTTCAGCGCGGTGTCGGTGTCCAGGAAGATGACACCCTGCTCCTCCAGGTCCTCGCGGATCTGGTGGTAGACGACCTCCGACTCGTACTGCGCGGCGACACCGGCGACGAGGCGCTGCTTCTCGGCCTCCGGGATGCCCAGCTTGTCGTAGGTGTTCTTGATGTCCTCGGGCAGGTCCTCCCAGGACTCCGCCTGCTTCTCCGTGGAGCGCACGAAGTACTTGATGTTGTCGAAGTCGATGCCCGACAGGTCCGAGCCCCAGTTCGGCATGGGCTTCTTCTCGAAGAGCTTCAGACCCTTCAGGCGCAGCTTGGTCATCCACTCGGGCTCGGACTTCTTGCCCGAGATGTCGCGGACGACGTCCTCGTTCAGGCCGCGCCGGGCGGAGGCACCGGCCACGTCGGAGTCGGCCCAGCCGTATTCGTACTTGCCCAGGCCCTCGAGTTCGGGGTGGGCAGTCTCCGTGGGGAGCGTCATGCGGGGTTCCTCCCGGCCGTGCTTGCAGGTGCGTCAGTGGAAATCTTGGGGATGAACGTGGTGCACACGCCGTCGCCGTGGGCGATCGTCGCCAGTCGCTGGACGTGAGTACCCAGAAGCTCGGCGAAGATCTCGGTCTCCGCCTCACACAGCTGCGGGTACTGCTCCGCCACATGGGCGACCGGGCAGTGGTGCTGGCACAGTTGCTCGCCCTTGTGCGGGAGGGGGGCGCTGCGCGCCGTAGCAGCGTACCCGTCCACGGTCAGGGCCTTGGCCAGGGCTTCCGCGCGCTCGTCGGGTCCGGCGGCCTCGATCGCCCGGCGGTACGCGCCCGCCTGGGCGGCGATCCGGGCGCGCGCGAAGGCGGCGACCGCGTCCGAGCCGCCCTCGCGCTCGGCGATCCAGCGCAGGGCGTCCGCGGCGAGCTTGTCGTACGACTGGTCGAAGGCGTCCCGGCCGCAGTCCGTCAGCGCGAAGACCTTCGCGGGGCGGCCACGCGTGCGCGTGCCGTACACGCGCTGCTCGCGGGCCTCCACGACGTCGTCGGCGACGAGCGCGTCCAGGTGACGCCGTACGGCCGCCTGGGTGAGGCCCAGCCTGCCGGCCAGCTCGGCGACGGTGGAGGGCCCGTGGTCCAGGATGGATCGCGCGACGCGGTTGCGCGTGGAGCGCTCACCGGTCGCGAGGTCCTCCTGCGGGGCCCCCAGGGGGGTCTCCCGAGCCTCACCGACGTTTTTCACAACGCCATTGTTGCGTAATTCCGCGGACCGGGGCAAGCGGCGTCCGGATCACCACGCGGTGCGCTGCGTCACTTAGGCCCACCTAACCTGACCTGCACGAACGATCTTTGATCGATCAATTCAGTGGCATCGGCACACCCGCGGAAGACTCCGCGACCATGTCCACAGCCCGTCCGACCGGCCCACTCGTCACTCGCGACAGCCTCGCCGCCGACCTGCGCCGCCTGGGCGTACAGCCCGGCGAGACCCTGCTCGTGCACTCCTCGCTCAGCTCGCTCGGCTGGGTGAACGGCGGCGCCGTCGCCGTCGTGCAGGCGCTGCTCGACGTCCTCGGCCCCGACGGCACTCTCGTCGTCCCGACCCAGTCGGCGGACCTGAGCGACCCCGCCGGATGGGTGAACCCGCCGGTTCCCGAGGAATGGTGGAAGCCGATCCGGGCGACCATGCTCGCGTACGACCCACGGATCACCCCCACGCGCGGGATGGGCGTGATCCCGGAGACCGTACGGACCTGGCCGGGTGCCCGGCGCAGCGCCCACGCCCAGAGTTCGTTCGCCGCGCTCGGCCCCCGCGCGCGGGAGATCACCGGAACGCACGCCACCGACTGCCGGTTCGGTGAGCACAGCCCGCTGGCCCGGCTGGAGGCGATCGGGGCGCGGGTGCTCCTGCTCGGCGTCGGGTACGAGAGCTGCACCAGCTTCCACCTCGCCGAGTACCGGATACCCGGGGCGCCGAAGGAAGGGGTCGGGCGGCCCGTGAGCGGTGGTGGTTGGGAGTCGGAGACCGATGTGGCCGTCAGTTCCGAGCGGTTCGGCGAACTGGGTCGCGACTTCGAGCGGGACCGGCCGGTCCTGCGCGGGACGGCGGGCGCCGCCGACGTACGGCTGTTCGCCGTCGCGGACGCGGTGGCCTACGCCGAGCGGTGGCTGCCCGTGCACCGGCCCCCGGCCGCATGAGATCCACTGCCGCTCCCTAGACTCTGGGGCCATGCGAAGTGAGCCCGTGGTCCAGGTCCAGGCCCTGGTGAAGCGGTACGGCACGAAGACCGCCGTGGACGGCCTCGACCTGGTCGCCGAGGCGGGCGTGACCGCCGTACTCGGCCCCAACGGGGCGGGGAAGACGACCACGGTCGAGACCTGCGAGGGGTACCGGAGGCCGGATGCCGGCACGGTGCGCGTCCTGGGCCTCGACCCGGTCCGGCAGTCCGCCGAGCTGCGTCCCCGTATCGGGGTGATGCTCCAGTCGGGAGGCGTGTACTCCGGTGCGAGAGCCGACGAGATGCTGCGGCACGTCGCCAAGCTGCACGCGCACCCGCTGGACGTGACGGCCTTGATCGAGCGGCTCGGCCTGGAGAGCTGCGGCCGGACCGGCTACCGGCGGCTGTCCGGCGGCCAGCAGCAGCGCCTGGCGCTCGCCATGGCCGTGGTCGGCCGCCCCGAGCTGGTCTTCCTCGACGAGCCGACCGCCGGCCTCGACCCGCAGGCCCGCCGGGCCACCTGGGACCTGGTCCGGGACCTGCGCACCGACGGCGTCTCCGTGATCCTCACCACGCACCACATGGACGAGGCCGAGCAGCTCGCCGACGACGTGGCGATCATCGACGGCGGCCGGGTCATCGCCCAGGGCTCGCCCGAGGAGCTGTGCAAGGGCGGCGCCGAGAACACCCTGCGCTTCACCGGCCGCCCCGGTCTCGACGTGGCCTCCCTGCTGAAGGCGCTCCCCGCCGACTGCACCGCCGCCGAGCTGACCCAGGGCGCCTACCGGGTCGTCGGCAAGGTCGACCCGCAACTGCTGGCCACCGTGACCTCGTGGTGCGCCCAGCACGGCGTGATGCCCGACCGGATCTCGGTCGAACGCCACACCCTGGAGGACGTCTTTTTGGAGCTGACCGGCAAGGAGCTGCGCTCATGACCACCGTGCCGGGTACGTACACCCCGAAGCCGGGCTCGGCGCCCCTGACCCGCATGATCGGGGCGCAGGCGGCGCTGGAGACGAAGATGCTGCTGCGCAACGGCGAGCAACTGCTGCTGACGGTCGTGATCCCGACGCTGCTGCTGGTGCTGTTCAGCTCCGTCGACATCGTCGACACCGGCGCCGGCAAGTCGGTCGACTTCCTCGCGCCGGGCATCCTGGCCCTCGCCGTGATGTCGACGGCGTTCACCGGCCAGGCCATCGCCACCGGCTTCGAGCGGCGCTACGGCGTGCTGAAGCGGCTCGCCTCCTCCCCGCTGCCCCGTTGGGGCCTGATGACTGCGAAGACGGCGTCCGTGCTGGTCACGGAGGTGCTCCAGGTGATCATGCTGGTGGTGATCGCGTACGCGCTGGGCTGGTCGCCGCACGGCGACCCGTTCGCCGTGCTGCTGCTGATGGTCCTCGGCACGGCCGCCTTCTCGGGCCTCGGCCTGCTGATGGCCGGCACGCTGAAGGCGGAGGCGACGCTGGCCGCCGCCAACCTGGTCTTCCTGCTGCTGCTCGTCGGCGGCGGCGTCATCGTCCCGCTGGAGAGGTTCGGCTCGGCCGGACAGCACGTGCTCGGGCTGCTGCCGATCTCGGCGCTGTCGGACGGCCTGCGGGACGTGCTCCAGCACGGGGCCGGGATGCCCTGGGGCGACCTGGGCATCCTCGCCGTCTGGGCGGTCGTGGCGCTGGCCGCGGCCGGGAAGTTCTTCCGCTGGGAGTGAGGGCCCGATGAACCAGCGTACGAAGGCCGCGCCCGACCCTCGTGAAAGCGTGCACAAGCCGCGGCCTACCATGGTGGGCGTGCCAAAGCTGACCCCCGCCGACGCCGTAGCGGCCGTGCGCAACCCGCTCGCCTTCATCGCAGACCGCTGGACCCCCGGGCCCCGGACGGTCCGGCGGGCGGCGCTCGCCGCCCTCGTGATGGCGGTCGTCATCGTCGTCACCGGCGGTGCCGTACGGCTGACCGGCTCGGGCCTCGGCTGCCCGACCTGGCCCGAGTGCACCAGCGGCTCGCTGACGCCGACGAACGCGCTGACCTACCACAGTGCGATCGAGTTCGGTAACCGCATGCTGACGTACGTGCTGTGCGCCGCCGTCGGCTGGGCGATCATCGCCGCGCGGTCCGAGAAGCCGTACCGGCGCAGTCTCACCCGGCTGGGCTGGGCGCAGTTCTGGCTGGTGATGGGCAACGCGGTCCTCGGCGGCATCGTGGTGCTCGTGGGCCTCAACCCGTACACCGTCGCCGCCCACTTCCTGCTGGCGTCGGCCCTGATCGCGGTCGCCGTGGTGATGTGGCAGCGCACCCGCGAGGGTGACGCGCCGGGCCGTCCGCTGGTCGGCAAGGCGGTGCAGCAGCTGGTGTGGTTCCTGGTGACCGCGTCCCTGCTGCTGATCGCCGTCGGCACTGTGGTGACGGGGGCCGGCCCGCACGCGGGTGACTCCAGCGAGGTCAAGCGCATCCCGATCGACTGGGAGACGGTGGCCAAGCTGCACGCCGTGCTCGCCTGGATCGTCGTCACGCTCACCTTCGCCCTGTGGTTCGTCCTGAAGGCCGTCGACGCGCCGAAGGGGCCGCTGTCGCGGACGCGGGACCTGTTCGTCGTCCTGCTCTGCCAGGGCGTCATCGGCTACGTCCAGTACTTCACGCACCTGCCCGAGCTGCTGGTCGGCCTGCACATGCTCGGCTCCTGCCTGGTGTGGATCTACGTCGTGCGCGTGCTGCTGGCGCTGCGGGAACGCCCGGACGACGGGGCGCTGGACCTGCCGGGTCCGTCGGCCGAGGTGACGGTCGGCACGCGCGCGTAGGCAGGCCGCCGCTCAGACGGCCTCCAGGCCGTACACCCGGCGCGCGTTGCCCGAGGCGATCAGTCCGGCCACCCGCTGGGCGTCGGTCAGCGACCAGGCGCCCTCGGCGACCCAGGTGCCCAGCACCCGGCCGAGCGCCTCGCGGAACAGGTGCGCGCCGACGACGTGCAGTTCGGGCAGTCCGTGGGCGCCGCTGGAGAAGAGGATCTTGCCGAAGGGTGCCAGTTCCAGGATCTCGGCGAGGACGGTGGCCGCGCGGGCGCCGGTCCGCACGAGCGCGGCCCCGGAGTCGGCGTACACGTGCGGGAAGACTCCGGCCAGATGGGCGGCGTGACGGTGGTACGGGTAGCCGTGCAGCAGGATCAGATCGGTGCCGAGACCGGCCGTGGCCCGCACGAAGTCGGTCAGCAGCACCGGGTCCGTACGGTCGATGCGCGCGCCGGGCTCGCCGAGACCCGCGTGCAGTTGCAGCGGCAGCCCCGAGGCGACCGCGATCCACAGCAGGTGCCGTAGCAGGACGGGGTCGGTCAGCTCACCGCCGACCCGGCGTCCGGCCAGCCAGCGGGCCGCCGCGCCCCGCACCTCCCCCGGTCCGGGCGGCTCCGGTACGACGGCCAGGCCGTGCCGCAGGCCGGCGACGGACGTGAAGGCGACGGCGGTCGCGGCGGCCACGTGCACCGACTCGGCGAGGTTGGCGAGGAACGACTCGACGGTCCCGGAGGTGTCTGCGACCTGCTCCGCGAGCTGTTCGAGCCGAACGATCTCATGGGCGCGGGCCGCCCCGGCGGAGGCCAGCTCGGCCGGGCCGACGAGGTCGCCGGGCAGACCGGTGTCGACCAGGTAGGTCGTGATCCCGCTGCCGCGCAGCAGCCTGCGGCCCGCTTCCGGGGTGCCCAGTTCGCGGCGCCGGGCCAGATAGCGGGCCGGCGGGCAGTGGGGTTCCAGGCCGAGGAGGGGTGGGCACCAGCGGCGTACGGCGAAGCCGGTCTGCGTGTCGAAGAGGGTGGTTCCGGGGGCCGGGGGGCCCTCCGTGCGGGCGAGCTGGGCCTCGAAGGTGCCCAGGCCCAGCTCTGTTCGTAGTACGCCGTGACAGTACTGGTCCACGAGGGACGGCGTTTCGATCATCCGGGCTCCCCGTCAGGACGCTGCATGCCGCTGCTGGCTCACAGGGCCTAACGGGTGAACGGGGGTTTGGTCGCGGGCGCGGTCCAGCTCGGGGGGTGCGGTCACCTCGCGGCTGCGGGCCGGATGTGGCTTGTCGCGCAGTTCCCCGCGCCCCTTACGGGGCGCTGCTCAGCCGCCCGCTGTCTGGGGCCCGGGATTCACTCCCCGCCGAGCTGGATGCCCGCCATCCTCTTCCACTCGTACGACCCCGTCTTCACCTTTGCCGCGAACTCGCCGTCGAAGTCCTCGTGGACCGTGATGCCGGCCTTTTCCAGGGCCTGCTGGGCGATGGTGGTGGTGGGGGCGACGAGGTTGCCCCAGGTGCCGTCCTCGCCGACGAGGGCGATGCGGGCGCCCCGGTCGCCGATGTACGCGACCTGGCCCTCGGCCCCTCCGTGGGCCTTGGCGAAGGAGCCGATCTGCTGGGCGAGCCGGGCCGCCTTGCGCTCGGCCTTGGGGTCAACCTGCTGCGTGTCTGCCATGAACAGGATGCTACTCACGGGTAGATCAGCTGGCGAGGCCGGAGGTGTGTGACGTGTGCCCCGCCCGGTCCCCCGCCGGGGCTCAGCGCAGGAAGGGGTCGACGGCGACCGCGACGAAGAGGATCGACACGTAGGTGATCGACCAGTGGAAGAGCCGCATCTCCTTCAGCTTCGCGCCGGTCACCTCGGCCTTCGCCCGGTTCTGCAGGCCGTGCGCCTCCCAGAGCCAGAAGCCGCCGGCCGCGAGGGCGACCAGGGTGTAGAACCAGCCGGTGTAGCCGAGCGGGGTCAGCAGCAGCGACACGGCGACCATGACCCAGCTGTAGATCACGATCTGCCTGGCCACCACCTTGTTGGAGGCGACGACCGGGAGCATCGGCACGCCCACGCGCGCGTAGTCGTCCTTGACCTTCATGGACAGCGGCCAGTAGTGGGGCGGCGTCCAGAAGAACATGACCAGGAAGAGGATGACCGGCGCCCACGACATCGAGTTGGTGACGGACGACCAGCCGATGAGGACGGGGAGGCAGCCGGCGATGCCGCCCCACACGATGTTCTGCGAGGTGCGCCGCTTGAGGATCATCGTGTAGACGACGACGTAGAAGAGGAGCGCGCCGAGCGACAGCCAGGCCGACAGCCAGTTGACGGTGAGGCCGAACAGCAGGGTCGAGACGACCGCGAGGGTGATGCCGAAGGCGAGGCACTCGCGCGGGCTGACCATGCCGGTGACCAGCGGGCGCTGCGAGGTGCGGTCCATCAGGGCGTCGATGTCCCGGTCGATGTACATGTTCAGCGCGTTGGCGCCGCCCGCGGAAAGATAGCCGCCGAGGCAGGTGAGCAGGACCAGCTTGAGGTCCGGCACGCCCTGCTGGGCCAGGAACATCACCGGAACGGTGGTGATGAGCAGCAGCTCGATGATCCGCGGCTTGGTCAGCGCCACGAACGCCTTGACACGGGCCCCGAACGGCCGGTGAACCGGGCCCTGGCTCGTACCAGCGAGCACGCCCGCAGGACGGGATTCGACGGCCGTCACGCACACCCCTGACAGAGACTCCCAGCGAGCCCCCCTGTGAAGTCCCGGTCGGGGCTCGCGCGTACCACGCCACTTTAGACGTTGCCCATACCTCGGCCTTCGCGGGGGTGGCTCGTGTTGGAGGGGGGTGCGGGAGGCGGCGTGGAAGGGGGCGCGAAAGGGGCCGTCCGACGTGCGCGGCCGGGCTCGATTGAGCGGTCAGATGAGCGGCTCCGTATTCATGTGCCGAATGCGTTGTCGGCCAGTCGGGAGGCGGATCGTGAAGAGTCCCGGCAGTCTGGAATGACTCGAAAAAACGCACGTCCTCACGAGGGTAGGCTCGACAGCGGCCGGTGGGCAGAAGCGCACCGGCCGGCCGGGGGTGGGCGCGCGTGCCCCGCGGACCGGCGACCGACATGTGGAGAGGAGCCCTGACCCAGGGTGAGCACCAAGCCGACCACCACAGACCTTGAGTGGACCGAGCTGGACCAGCGGGCCGTGGACACCGCCCGCGTTTTGGCCGCAGACGCCGTACAGAAGGTCGGCAACGGCCATCCCGGTACGGCGATGAGCCTGGCTCCGGCCGCCTACACCCTCTTCCAGAAGGTGATGCGGCACGACCCGGCCGACCCGGAGTGGGTGGCCCGGGACCGTTTCGTGCTGTCCGCCGGCCACTCGTCCCTGACCCTCTACACGCAGCTGTTCCTGGCCGGTTTCGGCCTGGAGCTGGACGACCTGAAGTCCTTCCGTACCTGGGGTTCCAAGACCCCCGGCCACCCGGAGTACGGGCACACCAGGGGTGTGGAGACCACCACGGGCCCGCTGGGCCAGGGTGTGGCCAACGCGGTGGGCATGGCGATGGCCGCCCGCTACGAGCGCGGCCTGTTCGACCCGGAGGCCGCCGAGGGCGCCTCCCCGTTCGACCACTTCGTGTTCTGCATCGCCGGTGACGGCTGCCTTCAGGAGGGCATCTCTTCGGAGGCGTCCTCGCTGGCCGGTCACCAGAAGCTGGGCAACCTGGTCCTGCTGTGGGACGACAACCACATCTCGATCGAGGGCGACACCGAGACGGCCGTGTCCGAGGACACGGTGAAGCGCTACGAGGCCTACGGCTGGCACGTGCAGCGGGTGCAGCCCAAGGCGGACGGCGACCTGGACCCGGCCGCGATCTACGCGGCGATCCAGGAGGCGAAGGCGGTCACCGACCGGCCGTCGTTCATCGCGATGCGTTCGATCATCGCCTGGCCGGCGCCGCACGCGCAGAACACCGAGGCCGCGCACGGCTCGGCGCTGGGCGAGGAGGAGGTCGCGGCCACCAAGCGCGTCCTGGGCTTCGACCCGGAGAAGTCCTTCGAGGTGGAGGACGACGTCCTCAAGCACACCCGGCAGGCCCTGGAGCGCGGCCGTGAGGCGAAGGCCGAGTGGGAGAAGTCGTTCCGGCTGTGGCGGGAGAACAACGCCGAGCGCGCCGCGGACTTCGACCGGATCAGCGCCGGCGAGCTGCCCGAGGGCTGGGAGGACAAGCTCCCGGTGTTCGAGGCGGGCAAGTCGGTCGCCACGCGTGCCGCGTCCGGCAAGGTGCTGCAGGCCCTCGGCGCGGTCGTCCCGGAGCTGTGGGGCGGTTCGGCCGACCTGGCCGGGTCGAACAACACGACCATCGACAAGGACAGCTCGTTCCTCCCCGCGGGCAACCCGCTGCCGGAGGCGAACCCGTACGGCCGCACGGTCCACTTCGGTATCCGTGAGCACGCCATGGCCGCGGAGATGAACGGCATCGCGCTGCACGGCCACACCAGGATCTACGGTGGCACGTTCCTCGTCTTCTCCGACTACATGCGCAACGCGGTGCGTCTGTCGGCGCTGATGCACCTGCCGGTGACGTACGTGTGGACGCACGACTCGATCGGCCTCGGCGAGGACGGCCCCACCCACCAGCCGGTGGAGCACCTCGCGTCGCTGCGCGCGATCCCGGGTCTGAACGTGGTCCGTCCGGCGGACGCCAACGAGACCGCGATCGCCTGGCGCGAGATCCTGCGCCGCTACACCAAGGAGTTCGGCAAGGGCTCCCCGCACGGTCTGGCGCTCACCCGCCAGGGCGTGCCGGCCTACGAGCCGAACGACGACGCCGCGCGCGGCGGGTACGTGCTGTTCGAGGCCGAGGGCGGCGAGGCGCAGGTCATCCTGATCGCCACCGGGTCCGAGGTGCACGTGGCCGTCGAGGCGCGCGAGGCGCTGCAGGCCGACGGGGTGCCGACCCGGGTCGTCTCGATGCCGTCGGTGGAGTGGTTCGAGGAGCAGGAGCAGGGGTACCGGGACTCGGTGCTGCCCCCGTCGGTGAAGGCCCGCGTCGCCGTCGAGGCCGGCATCGGACTCACCTGGCACAAGTACGTCGGGGACGTCGGCCGCATCGTCTCCCTGGAGCACTTCGGTGCGTCCGCGGACGGCAAGGTCCTCTTCCGCGAGTTCGGTTTCACGCCCGAGAACGTGGCCGCCAAGGCCCGGGAATCCCTGGCCGACGCCCAGCGCTGACGCTCATATACGACACGTAGGAGATGTAATTCCATGACAGACGCACTCAAGCGCCTCTCCGAGGAGGGCGTCGCGATCTGGCTGGACGACCTGTCGCGCAAGCGGATCACGTCCGGCAACCTCGCCGAGCTGATCGACCAGCAGCACGTCGTGGGCGTCACCACGAACCCGACGATCTTCCAGAAGGCGATCTCGCACGGCGACGGCTACGAGCAGCAGGTCTCCGACCTCGCCGCCCGCCGGGTCACCGTCGAAGAGGCCATCCGCATGATCACCACGGCGGACGTCCGCGACGCCGCCGACATCCTGCGCCCGGTGTTCGACGCCACCGACGGCCAGGACGGCCGGGTCTCCATCGAGGTCGACCCGCGCCTGGCGCACAACACGGACGCGACCGTCGCCGAGGCCAAGCAGCTGGCCTGGCTGGTCGACCGCCCCAACGCGCTGATCAAGATCCCGGCCACCGAGGCCGGCCTGCCGGCGATCGGCCGGACCATCAGCCACGGCATCAGCGTCAACGTCACGCTGATCTTCTCCCTCCAGCGCTACCGCGCGGTCATGGACGCCTACCTGACCGGCCTGGAGAAGGCCAAGGAGCGCGGCCTGGACCTCTCCAAGATCCACTCGGTGGCGTCCTTCTTCGTGTCCCGCGTGGACACCGAGGTCGACAAGCGCCTCGACGCGCTCGGCACCGACGAGGCCAAGGCGCTGCGCGGCAAGGCAGCCATCGCCAACGCGCGCCTCGCCTACCAGGCGTACGAGGAGGTCTTCTCCTCCGACCGGTGGAACGTGCTGGAGAACGCGGGCGCCAACAAGCAGCGTCCCCTGTGGGCGTCGACCGGCGTGAAGGACCCGGCGTACCCGGACACGATGTACGTCACCGACCTGGTCGCGCCGAACACGGTCAACACCATGCCGGAGGCCACGCTGGAGGCCACCGAGGACCACGGTGAGATCACCGGCGACACGGTCACCGGGACGTACGAGCAGGCGCGCGCCGACCTCGACGCGGTCGAGAAGCTCGGCATCGCCTACGACGACGTCGTGAAGGTCCTGGAGGACGAGGGCGTGGAGAAGTTCGAGGCGTCCTGGGAGGACCTGCTGAAGTCGACCGAGGCGGAGCTCAAGCGCCTCGCTCCCTCGGAGGGCTGAGTTGTCACCTCTAGCAGGTTCCGGAGCGAACCCGCTCCGTGATCCCGCCGACCGACGGCTCCCGCGCATCGCGGGGCCGTCGGGTCTGGTGATCTTCGGGGTCACGGGCGACCTGTCCCGCAAGAAGCTGATGCCCGCGGTGTACGACCTCGCCAACCGGGGCCTGCTGCCGCCGGGCTTCGCGCTGGTGGGCTTCGCCCGCCGCGAGTGGGAGCACGAGGACTTCGCCGCCGAGGTCCACGACGCCGTCAAGGCACATTCCCGCACGCCGTTCCGGGAGGAGGTCTGGCAGCAGCTCATCCAGGGGATGCGCTTCGTCCAGGGCACCTTCGACGACGACGACGCCTTCGAGCGGCTGCGCGGCACGATCGAGGAGCTGGACAAGGCGCAGGGCACGGGCGGCAACTTCGCCTTCTACCTGTCGGTGCCGCCGCGCTCCTTCCCCGTGGTCATCCAGCAGCTGAAGAAGCACGGGCTGGCCGACCAGCAGGGCGGTTCCTGGCGGCGCGCGGTCATCGAGAAGCCGTTCGGCCACGACCTGAAGTCGGCCGAGGAACTCAACCGGGTCGTGCACGAGGTGTTCACCTCCGACCAGGTGTTCCGCATCGACCACTACCTCGGCAAGGAGACCGTCCAGAACATCCTGGCGCTCCGCTTCGCCAACACGATGTTCGAGCCGATCTGGAACCGGTCCTTCGTGGACCACGTGCAGATCACCATGGCCGAGGACATCGGCATCGGCGGCCGGGCCGGCTACTACGACGGCATCGGCGCCGCCCGTGACGTCATCCAGAACCACCTGCTCCAGCTGCTCGCGCTGACCGCCATGGAGGAGCCGGCCTCCTTCGACGCGGACGCGCTGGCGGCGGAGAAGACCAAGGTGCTCGGTGCCGTGCGGCTGCCGAAGGACCTGGGGCTGAGCACCGTGCGCGGGCAGTACGCGGCGGGCTGGCAGGGTGGCGAGAAGGTCATCGGCTACCTCGAAGAGGACGGCATCGACCCCAAGTCGAAGACCGACACCTATGCGGCGATCAAGGTCGGCATCGACAACCGCCGCTGGGCGGGCGTGCCGTTCTACCTCCGCACCGGCAAGCGGCTCGGCCGCCGGGTCACCGAGATCGCGGTGGTCTTCCAGCGCGCCCCGCACTCCCCGTTCGACCACACGGCGACGGAGGAGCTGGGCTCGAACGCGGTCGTCATCCGGGTCCAGCCGGACGAGGGCATCACGGTCCGGTTCGGTTCGAAGGTGCCGGGCACCTCGATGGAGATCCGGGACGTGTCCATGGACTTCGCCTACGGCGAGTCGTTCACGGAGTCGAGCCCCGAGGCGTACGAGCGGCTGATCCTGGACGTGCTCCTGGGTGACGCGAACCTCTTCCCGCGCACGGAGGAGGTCGAGCTGTCCTGGAAGATCCTCGACCCGATCGAGCAGTTCTGGGACGGCAACGGGCGGCCCGCGCAGTACAAGTCGGGCACCTGGGGCCCGGCGGAGGCGGACGAGATGCTCGCACGAGAGGGACGGAGCTGGCGCCGGCCATGAAGATAGACCTGACCGACACCACGGCGGGGGCGATCAACAAGGCGCTCGTGCGGGGCCGCCGCGCCGTCGGCACCCCCGCCGTCGGCATGGTGCTCACCCTGGTCATCGTCACCGACGAGGAGAACGCCTACGACGCCCTGCGGGCCGCCAACGACGCCTCGCGCGAACACCCTTCGCGCACGCTGGTGGTCATCAAGCGCGTGTCGCGCACCCTGCGCGACCGCACCTCCTCGCGGCTGGACGCCGAGGTGCGGGTGGGCGCCGACGCGGGCACCGGTGAGACGGTCGTGCTGCGGCTGTACGGCGAGGCGGTGGGGCACGCCGACTCGGTGGTGCTGCCGCTGCTGCTGCCGGACGCGCCGGTGGTGGTGTGGTGGCCGGTGAACGCGCCGCTGGACCCGGCGAAGGACCCGCTGGGCGCGCTCGCCCAGCGCCGGGTCACCGACTCCTACGCCGCCGAACAGCCGGTGCGGGAGCTGTCCGCCCGCGCCGACGCCTACACGCCCGGCGACACCGACCTGTCCTGGACCCGGATCACGCCCTGGCGTTCGATGCTGGCGGCGGCCCTGGACCAGGTGACGTGCGAGGTCAAGGCCGTCGAGGTGGAGGGCGAGGAGTTCAACCCGAGCTGCGAGCTGCTGGCGATGTGGCTCGCGGACCGGCTGGCCGTGCCCGTGAAGCGATCGCCGTCGGCGGGCCCGGGCCTGACCGCCGTACGGATGGACACGGACCGCGGGCCGATCGTGCTGGACCGCGCGGACGGTTCGCTGGCCACGCTGGCCATCGAGGGCCAGCCGGCCCGCGCGGTGGCGCTCAAGCGGCGCGAGACCGCCGAGCTGATCGCGGAGGAGCTGCGCCGGCTGGACCCGGACGACACCTACGCGTCGGCGCTGCGGTACGGCGTGGACCGGCTCACCGGCCCGGTCGCCGAGGCTGAGGCGGAGGCGGGCCAGGCAGACCCCGAGCCCGGCGCCGTGCCCGAGCCGGTCGAGGAGGCCGCGAAGGCACCCGCGAAGAAGGCGGCCTCCCGGACCGCCAAGAAGGTCCCGGCGCGGAAGGCGGGCGCGAAGTGAGCACCCCTCAGCTGGTCGTGCACCGCGACAAGGAGCTTATGGCCCAGGCCGCGGCGGCCCGCCTGATCACGAAGATCGTGGACGCGCAGGCCTCGCGGGGCCAGGCGTCCGTGGTCCTCACCGGCGGCCGCAACGGCAACGGGCTGCTCGCCGCGCTGGCCGCCGCCCCGGCCCGGGACGCCGTGGACTGGTCCCGGCTGGACCTGTGGTGGGGCGACGAGCGGTTCCTGCCCGAGGGCGATCCGGAGCGCAATGTCACGCAGGCCCGCGAGGCCCTGCTGGACGCCGTGCCGCTGGACCCGGCGCGGGTGCACGCCATGCCCGCCTCCGACGGGCCGTACGGCAGTGACGTGGGCGCGGCGGCCGAGGCCTACGCGGCGGAGCTGGCCAAGGCCGCGGGACCCGAGAACCACGGCGCGGTCCCGGCGTTCGACGTGCTGATGCTGGGCGTCGGCCCGGACACCCATGTGGCCTCACTGTTCCCGGAGTTGCCGGCCGTCCGGGAGACGGAGCGCACGGTGGTGGGCGTGCACGGCGCGCCGAAGCCGCCGCCGACCCGGATCTCGCTGACCCTGCCGGCGATCCGTTCCGCCCGTGAGGTGTGGCTGCTGGCGGCCGGCGAGGACAAGGCGCGGGCCGCGGCCATCGCCCTGTCGGGCGCGGGCGAGATCCAGGCACCGGCGGCCGGCGCGTACGGCCGCTCCCGCACCCTGTGGCTGCTGGACGCGGCGGCGGCCTCGCAGTTGCCGCGTTCGCTGTACCCACCGGCGTCGCCGTGAGGCACGCGCTCTGAGACACGAGGGGCGGCGGGAACCACAGGTTCCCGCCGCCCCTTCTTCACGTTTCCTTCACGTACTGACCATACCTCCCCCATCGGTCGTATAAGCTCCGAGCGCTCCATTCGCACCACTGAGGGGGGACCTCATGCGCATACGCACCGCACTCGCCGCCACCGCCGCGGCCGGCACTCTCGCCGTTCTCGCCGCCGCTCCGGCCCAGGCCACCGAGTACTCCTCCGCCCTGAAGATCAAGGGCGTCCAGTACAACGCGCCCGGGGCGGACTCCAACAGCTGCACCCACGGAAACACCAAGAACGAGTACCTGACGATCAAGAACTACTCGCACACCGCGACCGTGAACCTGAAGGGCTACGTGGTCCGGGACGCCACCAGCACCAACAAGTACACGTTCGTCCACAACCACTACCTCCAGCCCGGTGACTACGTGGTGCTGCGCGGCGGCCACGGCACCGAGTCGGACGCGAAGAACGTCGCCTACCGCCAGAACTGCAACTTCATCTGGAACAACGACGAGGACACGATCCGCCTCTACAAGCCCTCCGGCGCCCACGCGGACACCCACTCGTACACCGCGTCCCACAACGACCACGACGGCAACGGCTACATCACGTTCCACGGCTGAGGCACCACAACCAGCCCGTCCGGCGTTCGAGGACGAGGCCGAAGGCCGATCGGGGTCCCAGGGGCGGAGCCCCTGAAGGACGGGACGGGTAGGGGCGGCGGGGGCGAGAAATCCCACCGCGCCCCACCCTCCCCCTACTTCACCGACCCCGCCATCACGCCCTGCACGAAGTGCCGCTGGAAGGCGAAGAACACCACCACCGGCACGATCAGCGACAGAAACGCCCCCGGCGCCAGCACATCGATGTTGCTGCCGAACTGCCGTATCTGCGACTGCAACTGCACGGTCAACGGCTGCGAAGAACTGTCCGCGAACAGCAACGCGACCAGCATGTCGTTCCACACCCACAGGAACTGGAAGATCGCCAGCGAGGCGATGGCCGGCCGCCCCACCGGCAGCACCAGCCGCGTGAAGATCCGCCACTCACTGCCCCCGTCCATCCGCGCCGCCTCCAGCATCTCCTTCGGCATCTCCGCGAAGTAGTTCCGCAGCAGGAACACCGCGAACGGCAGCCCGTAGGCGACGTGGAAGAGGACGACCCCGGGGATCGTGCCGAACAGCCCCAGCTGCCCGAAGAGTTTGGCCACCGGCAGCAGACCGATCTGCACCGGCACCACCAGCAGCGCCACCACCAGCAGGAACAACGGCTCACGGCCGGGGAAGTCCAGCCAGGCGAAGGCGTATCCGGCGAGCGCGGCGATGACGACGACGAGCGTGGTCGCCGGCACCGAGATCATGACCGTGTTCCAGAACGCCTGGGTCATCCCCGCGTTCTTCAGCAGCGCCGAGTAGTTGTCGAAGGACAGCTGCCCGGGGGCGGCCAGCGCCGTCCACCAGCCGCCCTTCGCCGTGTCCGTGGCCGACCTCATCGAGGAGACGAACAGTCCCGCCAGCGGGGTCAGCCAGACCAGGCCGATCACCACCAGGAAGGCCTGCACCAGCCCGTTGCCCAGCCCCTTCCGCACCGCGTTCATCGCTGACTCCTTCGGAACCGCCGGACGTTGAACACCATCGCCGGGATCACCAGCGCCAGCAGGAGCACCCCGAGGGCGCTGCCGAGCCCCTGGTTGTTGCCGCCGCCGAAGGAGACCAGCCACATCTGGGTCGCGAGCACGGTGGCGTCCTCCTGCACCGGGCCCGGCGCGATGATGTACACGAGGTCGAAGACCTTCATCACGTTGATGACGAGGGTCACGAAGACCACCGTGAGGACGGGTGCCAGCAGCGGCACGGTGATCCGGTGGAAGATCTGCCACTCGTTCGCCCCGTCCATCCGCGCCGCCTCCAGCGCGTCCCGGGGCAGACTCGACAGACCCGCGCCGATCAGGACCATCGCGAACCCGGTCCAGATCCACAGGTACGCGCCGATGATCGCCGGGGTGACGAGGGTCGGCCCCAGCCACGAGACGCCCTGGTAGGGCGGCGCGAAGTTGGACTCCGGCAGTTTCAGCGTGTACGACCCCGCGCCGAGCCCGGCGAAGCGGAAGGAGCCGTCGGCCGAGGTGGTCGTACTGGCCACGGACCGCCCGTCGCGCAGTGCCTCCACCTTCATGCCGGGCAGCCCGCTCTCCTTGGGGTCGACCCGGCCCTGCTTCCCTCCCCCGCCGAGCGTGAAGTCCAGGTAGACGACCCCGCGCACCTCACCCGGCGCGGCAGGGCGCCGGGCGGCCCCGTACGCGGGCTCGGCGCCCTTGGGCAGGTCGCCCGGCAGCACACCGACCAGCCCGAGGGCCGTCGTGTCGCCCGGCGACACGCTGCCGGTCGTCAGGTAGGAGCCGTCGCGGCCCTTCTCGAGCCCGTGCCCGTCGCGCGCCCGGGCCGTCGGGTACGACGAGGTGCCCTTGAAGGCGTCGTGGACGGAGACGGCGGCCGCGTTCAGCACGCCCTTGTGCGGGTCCTGGTCGTAGGCGAGCCGGAAGATGATGCCGGCGGCGAGGAAGGACACCGCCATCGGCATGAACAGCAGCAGTTTGAACGCCGTGGCCCAGCGGACCTTCTCCACCAGCACGGCCAGGATCAGGCCCAGGCCGGTCAGCAGGGCCGGGGCGACGACCACCCAGATCGTGGTGTTGCGGATGGCCTTCAGGGTGGCCGGGTCGCGGAACATCTCGGCGTAGTTGTCGCCGCCGACGAACCGGGTGCCGGAGGCGTCGAAGAAGCTGCGGCCGACGGAGAACAGCACCGGGTAGACGACGAGCGCGCCGAGCAGGAGCAGCGCGGGGAAGACGAAGAGGAGGGCGGCGATCCGGGTCCGGCGCCGGGCGCGCCGCCGGGGGCCGGCGGGCTGGACGCGGGGCGGTGAGAGCGCGCCGCCCCTGTCCTTCACGTGTGCGGTGGCGGTCATGGCGCGCTCAGTTCTGGTAGGCCTTGGCCGCCGCGGACTCCAGCTTGGCCGCGGTCGCCTTCGGGTTCGACGGGTCGCGCAGGAAGTCCTGCAGCAGCTTCCACTCGCCGGCGCCCTTCGTGCCGCCGAACGCGGCGGGCGCCTGGTCGGACATGTCGAAGCGGACCGAGTCGCCCGCCTGGATCAGGGACTTGGCGGTGGCGCGGGTGACGGCGTCGCCGTAGGAGGAGAGGTCGAGCTTCTTGTTCGGGGAGAGGAAGCCGCCGGCCTTCGCCCACACGGCCGACGCCTCGGGGGTGGCCAGGTACTCCAGGAGCTTCATGCCGGCCTTGGCGTTCTTGCCGTCCTTGAGGACGACGGCCGCGTCGCCGCCGCTGACGACCGGCGCCTTGCCGCCGTCGACGGCGGGGAACGGGAAGAAGTTCGCGTCCTTGCCGATGGTCTTGCCGTACTGGTCGTGGGCGACACCGGCCACGAAGTCGCCCTCGTAGACCATGCCGGCCTCGGGCTTGGGGCCGAACACCTTCTCCACCGAGCCCGGGAAGTCGGTGTCGAGGGCTTCCTTCTGGCCGCCCGCGACGAGCTGCTTGTCCTTGAACAGCTTGCCGAGGGTGCCGAGCGCCCTGACCACGCTCGGGTCGGTCCACTTCAGCTTGTGCGCGGCGAGGGCGTCGTACTTGTCGGGTCCGGCCTGGGAGAGGTAGACGTTCTCGAACCAGTCGGTGAGGGTCCAGCCGTCCTGGCCGCCGACGGAGAAGGCGGCGAGCCCGGAGTCGGAGATGGTGTGCCCGGCCTTCAGCATCGCGTCGTACGTCGTGGGCGGCTTGACGCCGGCCTGGGCGAGCGCGGTGGGGCTGTACCAGACGGTCGACTTGTGGGCGGCCTTGAAGTAGAGGCCGTACAGGGTGCCGTCGACGCTGCCGTACTTCTTCCAGACGGGCGCGTAGTCGGCGGTGATCGTCTGCCGGGCGGTGGTGGACAGCGGCTTGAGCCAGCCCTTCTTCGCGAACTGCTGGAGCACGCCGACCTGCGGGACCATCACCACGTCGGGGGCGTTGCCGCCCTCGATCTTGCTGCCGACGACGGTGGAGACGTTGTCGCCGGTGGAGACGAACTGCGTCTTGGCGCCGGTCTTGGCGGTGAAGGCGTCGAGGACCTTCTGGAAGTTCTTCTGCTCGCTGCCGGTCCAGACGCCGGCCACGGTGACGGTCTGGCCGCTGAGCGCCTTGTCACCGCCGCCGGCGGAGACGGGGTCGCCGCTGCCGCAGGCGGTGGCGCCGAGCGCGAGGACGAGGGCGGTGCAGCCGGTGAGCAGGGTGGTACGTCGTCGCATCATCGTCGGATGTCCCTTCGGGAGAGTGGGAGTTCGGGAGGTCGGGCGTTTTCGGGAGGGGGCGGGGATCAGAGGTCGGTCAGCCACCAGGCCGCGGTGGAGCCGGGCAGCACCCCGGCCGGGCAGGGCCCGCTGGACAGCAGGGGGGTGCCACAGACCGGCGCGGGCGTGGGGGCCGTACCGAAGTTGACGGCGCATACCAGGCCGTCGCCGCGGACGAAGCCGAGGACGCCCGGCTCGGTGTCCAGCCAGCGCAGGCTGCCCTCGCCCAGCTGGGGCAGGGCGGACCGCAGTTGCAGCCCCTCGCGGTACAGGTGCCAGAAGGAGCGGGTGTCGGCGAGGGCGCGGTCGGTGGCGTACTCGGCGAAGTAGTCGGGCTGTGGCAGCCACGGCTTGGCCCCCTCGGCACCGGAGGTGAAGCCGAACGGGGAGGCCTGGCCCGACCACGGCAGCGGGACCCGGCAGCCGTCGCGGATGCGGGCGCGGCTGCCGGTGCGGCGGAAGATCGGGTCGGTGAGGACGTCGTCGGGCAGGTCGACGACCTCGGGCAGGCCCAGTTCCTCGCCCTGGTAGATGTACGCGGCTCCGGGCAGCGCCAGCATCAGCAGCGCGGCGGCGCGGGCACGGGCGGTGCCGAGGCCGCTGCCCTGGGGGGTGGGTTCGCCGTAGCGGGTGACGGTGCGGACCTGGTCGTGGTTGTTGAGGACCCAGGTGACCGTGGAGCCGGTGCCGGCGATGTCCTGCATGGCCTCGGTGATGACCTTGCGGAAGGCGGCCGGGTCCCAGGGGGCGCTGAGCAGGTCGAAGAAGAAGGCCTGGTGCAGTTCGTCGGGGCGGACGTAGAGGGCGTGTTCGCGGGCGGTGGGGACGGAGACCTCGCCGACGAGGAGCCGCTCGTGGCCGTCGTGCGCGGTGTACTCCTCGCAGGTGGCCCGCCAGCGCCGCCATACGTCGTGCACCTCGGGCTGGTTCCAGGCGAGCGGGTTGACCGAGTCGCGGGTGCGGGCGTCGGCCTCCGGATCGTCGGAGTCGGGCAGTTCGGGGTGCTTGTAGAGACCGGCGGCCACGTCGATGCGGAAGCCGTCGACGCCCCGGTCCAGCCAGAAGCGCAGGACGCGGTCGAACTCGGCGGCGACCTCGGGCTCGCGCCAGTTCCAGTCGGGCTGCTCCGGCGTGAACATGTGCAGGTACCACTGGCCGTCCTCGACGCGCGTCCAGGCGGGGCCGCCGAACATGGCGTGCCAGTTGTTGGGCGGCTCGGCGCCGTCCGGGCCGCGGCCGTCGGCGAAGTGGAAGCGGGCGCGGGCCGGGCTGCCGGGCGCGGCGGCGAGCGCCTCCCGGAACCAGGGGTGCTCGGTGGAGCAGTGGTTGGGGACGATGTCCAGGAGCACCTTGACGCCGAGCCGGTGGGCCGCCGTCATGAGCAGGTCGAACTCGGTGAGGTCGCCGAAGACCGGGTCGACGTCGCAGTAGTCGGCGACGTCGTAGCCGTGGTCGGCCTGCGGCGAGGGATAGAACGGGCTGAGCCAGATGCCGTCGACGCCCAGCTTCTTGAGGTACGGCAGTCCCGCGCGGACGCCGGCGAGGTCGCCGATGCCGTCGCCGGTGCTGTCGAGAAAGCTGCGGACGTAGACCTGGTAGATCACCGCGTCCCGCCACCAGTGGTGCCTGTTCAACCCATTGAGCCTGTCTCTGCGAAGGGCAGCTGTTATGCATGCATGTTAGGTATCGGTGTCGCGACAGCGTCAAGGAGAAGAACAGAAGCTACTGGAGGGTTGCCCGAATAAATATGGACAGATGGGCACTTTCCGCACCCAGTCGTGATGCCCGCGTTACTTAACGAGTAACTAGCGCTGGGCGATGGCGTGCAGCTCGCGGGCGAGCCGGCGGACGGCCTGCTCGGTCGTCTCGTGTCCGGTCAGCGCGTCGTGGACTACGGCCTGCACCACCAGGCTGACCTGGTCGTAGTGCGGGCTCTTGGGACGCGGGGCGGCCGACAGCACGGCGGAGCGCAGCGTGGGCAGATACGGGAACTGCCGGATCAGAGCGGGGTCCTTGTAGAGCGCGGCGCGCACGGGCGGCAGCGCGCCCTTGGTCAGCACCTCGCGCTGGACCGGCGCGCTGGTGAGGTACGCGATGAGCCGTGCGGCCGAATCCGGGTGCCGGGCATGGCTGTTCACGGCGAGGTTGGAGCCGCCGAGCACACTGGTGCCGGGCCCGTCCGGCCCCGGCAGCGGTACGGCGCCGATCCTGCCGGCGACCTTGGAGCCCTTGGCGGAGGCCACGGCGTAGGCGTAGGGCCAGTTGCGCAGGAAGAGGAGGTGGCCGTCCTGGAAGGCCTGTTTGGACTCCTCCTCCTTGTAGTTCAGGGCCGCCTTGGGTATCCACCCCTCCTTGAAGCCCCGGACGAGGAAGCCGATGCCCTCGCGGGCCGCCGCCGAGTCGACGGTGACGCGGGTGCCCTCGCCGCCGAGGATCGAGCCGCCCGCGGAGTACACGGCCTCGGCCGCGTTGACCGTCAGGCCCTCGTAGGGCAGGAACTGGCCCGCGTAGCCGTCGAGTCCGTACTTCGGCGCGATGGTCTTGGCGTCGTGTTCCAGCTCGGCCCAGGTGCGTGGCGGGGGCACGCCCTCCTTGGCCAGGACGTCCTTGCGGTAGAGCAGCAGTCCTGCGTTGGTGACGTACGGGACGGCGTACAGCCGGCCGTCGTACGTGGCCGTGCCCACCACCGGCGGCAGGAAGCTCTTGAGCGGGAACCGGTCGCGGGGCAGCGGGCGTATCCAGCCCGCCGCGGCGAACTCCGAGGTCCAGTCGACGTCGATGTTGAGGACGTCGAAACGGCCCCGGTCACCGCCACGCAGGTCGGTGATCATCTGCGCGCGGGTCTCGTCGGCGGAGTCCGGCAGCTCGACGAGCGTGACCTTCTCGCCGGGGTGGGTGCGGTTCCAGCCCTGCAGCAGCGGGGCGAGATAGCCGGTGAGATCCCCGGCGGTGGCCAGCGTCAGGGGCCCACGGCCGCCCCCGCCGCCCTCGTCGGCACGGGCGCCCGAGGCGACGTAGCCGGTCAGGACGACGGCGAGTACGAGGAGCCCCCTACCGGCGGCGTGTATCCACCGCATAGGTTCCTCCTTGCACACCCGGCACCACGGGCACCCTCGCCCGGGAGTCAGAGGCCATGTATACCTGTTAGGTATGGGCGATACTAGGGCCTTGACCACATTGGAACAGACAGGAGGAGAGCACGAGTGCGGCTGCCCCTCCTGGCACTCCTCGCTCGCGGTCCGGCGCACGGTTACGAGCTGAAGCAGGACCTTGAGCAAGTGCTGGGCTCCGCGTACCCTCAGCCGAACGTCGGCCAGATCTACGTGACCCTCGGCCGCCTCGAGAAGTCGGGACTGATCGAGGGCGAGGACGTCGAGCAGTCGAGCCGGCCCAACAAAAAGGTCTACCACCTCACCGATGCCGGGCGCGAGGCGCTGCACGCCTGGTTCGAGGAGACCGAGGACGAGCCACGGGTGCGGGACGAGTTCTTCATGAAGCTCGCGCTCGCCCCGCAGTCCGGTCTCGCCGATCAGATCGCCCTCATCAACAAGCAACGGCGCCAGTACCTCACCACCATGCGCAATCTGTCGAAACTGGCCGCGGCCGAGAACCGGGACAACCGAATCGCCCACCTGCTCATCGAGGGCGCGATGCTGCACCTGCAGGCCGACCTCGACTGGCTGGAGCGGTGCCAGGAGGAACTGGAGGAGCTGCGATGAGCGACGACAGCCCCGGCACTCCCCTGCTCCGGGCCGAGGGCCTGACCAAGACCCACTACGGCGAGGGCACGCCCGCGCACGCCGTCCGCGGGGTGGACCTGTCGGTGGGGCGGGGCGAGTTCGTCGCCGTCACCGGCCCGTCCGGCGCCGGCAAGTCGACGCTGCTGCACCTGCTGGGCGGTCTGCAGCGCGCGGACGCGGGCAGCATCTGGCTGGACGGCGAGTGCACCGACTCCTACAGCGAGGCCCGCTGGGCGGTGGAGCGCCGCAAGGCCATCGGGATCGTCTTCCAGTTCTTCAACCTGGTGTCGAACCTGTCGGTCGCCGACAACGTCGAGCTGCCCGCGCTGCTCGCCGGGGTCGCGCCCAAGCGGGCCCGTGCCGAGCGCGAGGCGCTGCTGGCCGAGCTGGGTCTGGAGGGCAAGGAGCGCAGCATGCCGGGCGAGCTGTCCGGGGGTGAGCAGCAGCGCGTCGCCCTGGCCCGCGCCTTGGTCAACCACCCGCCGCTGCTGCTGGCCGACGAACCCGCCGGCAGCCTGGACAGCAAGGGCACCCGCGAGGTGATGCGGCTGCTGTCCCGCTTCCACGGGCGCGGGCAGAGCATCGTCCTCGTCACCCATGACGCCCGGCTGGCCAGCGCCGCGGACCGGGTGATCAGCTTCTTCGACGGCCGCATAGCCGACGACGCCGCCCTGGACACCGCCCCGGCCCGCCGCACCGGCGTCTCCGGCGTGCTGAAACTGAAGGACTGAGCGGGGTGCACGGCGAGCGGACACAGCGGTGCGGGCCGGGCATGCCGAGCGGGACGAGGGGCTGAGGGCCGTGCGAGCCACCCTGAGCTGGGCCCACTCCGATCTGCGTACGCACCGCGGCGAGGCGCTGTTCATCGTGCTCGCCACCGCGGGCATCGTCGCCTCGCTGCTGCTGGCGGCGGCGCTGTTCGGCTATGCCACCAACCCGTGGGAACGGATCTTCACCCAGTCCCGCGGCGCACACGTGTGGATCCACGCCGTACCGTCCGCCGACATCGCCAGGCTGACCCGGCTGGACGGCGTCGAGGACATCGCCGGGCCCTACCCGGCCGAGTCCGCGACCGTCTCCTCGCGCGGCACCCGGGCCTCCGTCGAGCTGCGCGGCACGCCGGAGCGGCCCACCGTGGGCCGGCCGCTGCTCGTCGCCGGCCACTGGCTGACGCCCGCCGAGCCGGACGGCGTGGTGCTGGAGAGCAGACTCGCCCACGCCCTGCTCGCCGAGCCCGGAGACACCCTCAGCCTGCCCGGCACGGCCCGCACTCTCACCGTCGTCGGCATCGCCGACAGCCCCGAGCGGCGCTACAGCCCCGGCGAGCAGCGGGGCCTGGTGTGGGCGCCGCCGGCCGCCGTACGCAATCCCGGCAGTCAGGTGGTCGGGCTGCGGCTGAAGAACCCGGACGACACGGACTACGCCGTCCAGCGGGCGGTCACCGTGCTGGGCGCCGGCGCCGTCGACGAGGTGTCCACCTGGCGGCAGGCCCGGGCCGCGGCGCAGGGCGACAACCGGCTGCTCGGACAGGTGCTGGGCGTCTTCGGGCTGGGCGCGCTGGCCGCCGCCGGGTTCGCGGTGCACGGGGCGATCGGCACCCGGATACGAGGTCACCTCAGGGACATCTCGGTACTGAAGGCGATCGGCTTCACCCCGGCGCAGGTGGTGCGGATCTTCCTGCTCCAGCACGTCGCGTACGCCGTACTGGGCGCCGTGGCCGCCGCCGCGCTGATCAAGGGGCTGGGCGGCGAGGTGCCCGGACGGCTCGGCGACGCGGTCGGGGTCTGGCAGGGGCTGCCCGGTCACACCGTGGCGCTGGTGGCCGTGCCGGTCGGCGCGGTCCTGTTCATCGGCGCGGTCACCGGACTCGCCGCCTGGCGGGCGGGCCGCGTGCCGCCGGTGCCGGTACAGCGGCCCGGCGCGGTAGCGGGCGGCCGGCTCACCACAGTGGCCCGCAAGGCGCTCGGGCTGCGGCTGCCGCCCGCACTCGTCCTCGGCTGCCACCGGACGTTCACCGGCGGCCGGCGCTCCCTGGCCACGGTGGGCAGGCTGACCCTGCCGCTGCTGCTGATCGTGGTCGCGCTGAGCGCCTGGACCACCATCGACCGCTTCCACAGCAGCCCCGAGCGCATCGGCCTGCCGGCCGCCCTGACCGTCCGCTCCGACGGCGACCTGAGCGACGCGCGGACCCGGGCCCTGCTGACGCACGACCCGCAGGTGGCCGCCGCCTACCCCGGCGTCGAGGTGGCGGCGCTGGTGCCCGGCCAGACCAGCACGATCGCGCTGCGCGGCCTCGGCACCCGCCAGGACCCCTATCCGTACGCGCTGGCCGAGGGACGTCCCGCCCGGGGTCCGGACGAGGCGATCGCCGGTCAGGGACTGCTGACCCTGCTGGACGTGCACGTCGGCGACTGGGTCCGGATGACCGTCGGCGACCAGCCGCAGATCCTGCACATCGTGGGCCGCAGCATCGAGCCGGAGAACGCGGGCCGCGTCATCTCCACCTCGTTGGACACGCTGCGCGCCAACGACCCCGGGATCACCCCGACCCTCTACCAGCTACGGCTGCGCCCCGGCGCCGACCCGCACCGCGTCGCCGCCGATCTGGGCCAGGCCGGGCAGGGGCACCTGGACGTCCACGCGGTCCCCAACCCGGCCGACGGGCTGTCCCCGCTGCGCGGGGTCATCGCGGGCCTGGTCGCCGTCCTCGCCCTCATCGGCATCGTCGAACTGCTCACCGCCATCGGCGGCACCGTCCGCGAGAGCGAGCGGGACCTGCTGGCGCTGAAGGCGATCGGCATGTCCCCCCGCCAGATCACGGCTATCACCGTCACGGCGACGGCGTGCACGGCCGTGACGGCGACCCTCGCCGCCTCGGCCCTCGGCCTCCCGCTGGCCCGCCGGCTGATCGACGCCCAGGGCACCTCCACGGGCATCGGCGCGGGCATCGCCCAGCTCCCCTCACCCATGGTCCTCTCCCTGCTGATCGCGGGCGCCGTCCTCGGAGCAGCGGCCCTCTCCACCCTCCCGGCGTCCCGGGCAACCCGCCGAAGATCAGCGGACACGCTGAGCGCGGTGGGGTGAGGCGGCCGGCCCGAGGCGCCTGTGCGGGGTCTGGGGCGGAGCCCCAGGGGAGGGTGCCTCTTCGACCTACCGAGTCGGGTGGGCGGGTGGGCAAACATGGTCAACGCCCGCGCAGCGACCGGTACTTCTCGACCAGCGCCAGCGTCGACGCGTCCAGCCCCGGCACAGCCGCCCCCTCGCTCAGCGCCGGCTCCACCCGCTTGGCCAGCACCTTCCCCAGCTCCACACCCCACTGGTCGAACGAGTCGATGTTCCACACGGCCCCCTGCACGAACACCTTGTGCTCGTACAGGGCGACCAACTGCCCCAGCACGGACGGCGTCAGCTCCCGCGCGAGGATCGTCGTCGTAGGCCGGTTCCCCCGGAACGTCTTGTGCGGCACCAGTTCCTCCGGCACCCCCTCGGCCCGCACCTCCTCGGCCGTCTTGCCGAAGGCCAGCGCCTGGGTCTGCGCGAAGAAGTTGGCCATCAGCAGATCGTGCTGAGCCCTGAGTTCACCACTCAGCTCGGCGACCGGCTCGGCGAAGCCGATGAAGTCGGCCGGGACGAGCTTCGTACCCTGGTGGATCAACTGGTAGTAGGCGTGCTGCCCGTTGGTGCCGGGCGTGCCCCACACCACCGGCCCGGTCTGCCAGTCCACCTCCCTGCCGTCCCGCGCCACGTGCTTGCCGTTGGACTCCATGTCCAGCTGCTGGAGGTACGCGGTGAACCGGGAGAGGTAGTGGCTGTACGGCAGCACAGCGTGCGACTGGGCGTCGTGGAAGTTGTCGTACCAGATGCCCAACAGCCCCATCAGCAGCGGGGCGTTGGCCTCGGCGGGCGCGGTGCGGAAGTGCTCGTCGACCAGGTGGAACCCGTCCAGCATCTCCCGGAACCGGTCCGGGCCGATGGCGATCATCAGGGAGAGGCCGATGGCGGAGTCGTACGAGTAGCGGCCGCCGACCCAGTCCCAGAACTCGAACATGTTGGCCGTGTCGATGCCGAACCCGGCGACCTTCTCGGCGTTGGTCGACAGCGCCACGAAGTGCTGGGCCACCGCCTCCTCGTCGTCGAGCGCGGACAGCAGCCAGGAGCGGGCGGAGGTCGCGTTGGTGATCGTCTCGACGGTGGTGAACGTCTTGGAGGCGATGATGAACAGCGTCTCGGCCGGGTCGAGGTCGCGCGTGGCCTCGTGCAGGTCGGCGCCGTCGACGTTGGAGACGAAGCGGACGGTCAGCGAGCGGTCCGTGTAGGGCCGTAGCACCTCGTAGGCCATCGCGGGGCCCAGGTCGGAGCCGCCGATGCCGATGTTGACCACGTTCTTGATGCGCTTGCCGGTGTGCCCTCTCCAGGTGCCTGAGCGCACCCGTTCGGCGAAGTCGGCCATCCGGTCCAGCACGGCGTGCACCGCCGGGACCACGTTCTCCCCGTCGACCTCGATCACCGTGCCACGCGGGGCGCGCAACGCGGTGTGCAGGACGGCCCGGTCCTCGGTGACGTTGATCTTCTCACCGCGGAACATGGCGTCCCGCAGGCCGAAGACGTCGGTGGCGACGGCCAGCTCACGCAGCAGCCGCAGTGTCTCGTCGGTGACCAGGTGCTTGGAGTAGTCGATGTACAGGTCACCGACCTGGAGCGTGTACCCCGTGCCGCGCCCCGGATCGGCGGCGAACAGCTCCCTCAGCTGGACGCCGGCCTGCTCCTCCCGGTGCTTTGCGAGCGCGGTCCACTCGGGCGTCTGGTTGAGCCGTGCCCGGCCGTCTGCGTTCATGTCGACGTCAGCCTTCTTTCCTGCGCCTGTCCGCTTGCGTGCTGCCCGCTGCTCGTCCCAACCTAGTTGATCAGCGGGCGCGGTGAGGGCAGGCGGAGCACGGCGGCGGCGCGTGGGCCGGCGTGCGCAGCCCGAACGGCGCACCGGGCGGGTCCGGGGCGGCCGGATACGCCTCCGGCCGGGCGCCACGGGCGTCCGGCCGGTCAAGTACTAGATCTCGCCGCGCAGTTTGGCGAGTGCCTCGGCGAGGATCGCCTCGCCGTCCGCATCGCTGCGCCGCTCCCGTACGTACGCGAGGTGCGTCTTGTACGGCTCGGTGCGCGGCGGGTCCGGCGGGTTGTCCCGGTCCTGTCCGGCGGGGAAGCCGCAGCGCGGGCAGTCCCAGGTTTCGGGGACCTGCGCGTCGCTGGCGAAGCTGGGCTGCGTCTCGTGCCCGTTGGAGCACCAGAAGGAGATGCGCAGCCGGGGCGCGGACTCGCCACGCTCGGCCTCGCCCATCGGCCCCGCCCCGACCCGGCTTCCTCGGATCGCGTTGCCACTTGCCACGGTCGTAACTCCCTGCGTGATGGTGCCGCGAAGCGAGTCGGCGTTCCGCTTCGCCGCGAGCGCCTCAGTCTACGTAAGGCCCAACGCGCGTCCAGTGATTGGAGTTACCAGGGCCCGCTCAGCCGCGAGCCCCATGATAGGCCGCGCTCGGGAGCGCGCGCCGACCATGGGGCCTTACGTACCGGAATGTATGTGTTTGTGACGCGGATCAGGCGTTCGACTTCATCAGAATGCCGAGGACGATGATGCACGCGAACCACAGCAGACCGATCACGACGGTGATCCGGTCGAGGTTGCGCTCGGCGACGGATGAACCGCCGACCGACGACTGCATGCCGCCACCGAACATGTCGGAGAGGCCGCCGCCCTTTCCCTTGTGCATCAGCACCAGCAGCATCAGCAGCAGGCTGAAGACGATCAGGGCGATCGAGAACCCCAAAACCACGGCTGGACCAACTTCCTCGGACTCGGATGGACGACGGGGGCACAGCACAGCGGCCGTGCCCCCGCAAGAGTACGACGTATCGTCGCTACCGCCTACTCACGGACGGGCTCACTGATCGCGGAAGCGCACGATCTTGACGAACTCGTCGGCGTCCAGCGAGGCGCCGCCGACCAGGGCGCCGTCGATGTCGGCCTGCGCCATGATCTCGGCGACGTTGCCGGCCTTGACGGAGCCGCCGTACTGGATGCGGACCCGGTCGGCCAGCTCCTGCGTGTACAGCTCGGCGATCTTGCCCCGGATCGCGGCGCAGACCTCCTGGGCGTCCTCGGCGCCGCAGACCTTGCCGGTGCCGATGGCCCAGACGGGCTCGTAGGCGATCACGATGGTCTCGGCCTGCTCGGCCGGGAGGTCCTTCAGGCCGCCCTCGACCTGGGCGAGGGTGTGGGCGACGTGGTTGCCCGCCTCGCGGACCTCCAGTTCCTCGCCGACGCACATGATCGGGGTCAGGCCGTGCTTGTAGGCCGCCTTGACCTTGCCGTTGACGATCTCGTCCGTCTCCGCGTGGTACTGGCGGCGCTCGGAGTGCCCGACGGCCACGAACGTGCACTTCAGCTTGGACAGCATCGGGCCGGAGATCTCGCCGGTGTAGGCACCGGAGTCGTGCGCCGAGATGTCCTGGGCTCCGTACTTGATCCTCAGCTTGTCGCCCTCGACCAGGGTCTGCACGGAGCGCAGGTCGGTGAAGGGCGGCAGGACGGCGACGTCGACGGCGTCGTAGTCCTTGTCGGCCAGGGCGAAGGCGAGCTTCTGGACGTGCGCGATGGCCTCGAGGTGGTTGAGGTTCATCTTCCAGTTGCCCGCCATCAGCGGCGTGCGGGTACTCACGGTCAGTCCTCCAGTGCGGCGAGGCCGGGGAGCGTCTTGCCCTCGAGGTATTCGAGGGAGGCGCCACCACCGGTCGAGATGTGGCCGAATGCGCTCTCGTCGAAGCCGAGCGTACGCACGGCCGCGGCGGAGTCACCGCCGCCGACGACGGTGAAGCCGTCGGTGTCGAGGAGAGCCTGGGCGACCGCCTTGGTGCCCTCGGCGTAGTCGGGGTGCTCGAAGACGCCCATGGGACCGTTCCAGAAGACGGTCGCGGCGTCGGCGAGCTTCGAGGCGTACAGCTCCCGGGTCTTCGGGCCGATGTCGAGGCCCTCCTGGTCGGCGGGGATCTTGTCCGCGTCGACCACGGTGTACTTGGCCGGCGCCTTGGTCTTCAGGTCCGGGAACTCCCGGGAGACCAGGACGTCGACGGGGAGCACCAGCTCGACGCCCTGCTTCTCGGCGCGCCGCAGGTACTCCGTGACGGCCGGGATCTGGTCCTCCTGCAGGAGGGAGATGCCCACCTCGTGGCCCTGGGCCTTGAGGAAGGTGTAGGCCATGCCGCCGCCGATGAGGAGGCGGTCGGCCTTGCCGAGCAGCTCGTCGATGACGGCGAGCTTGTCGGAGACCTTGGCGCCGCCGAGCGCGACGACGTAGGGGCGCCGCACGTCCTCGGTCAGCTTCCTCAGCACGCCGACCTCGGTGCTGATCAGGTAGCCGGCGTAGTGCGGCAGCTTCTTCGCCAGGTCGTACACCGAGGCGTGCTTCCTGTGCACGGCGCCGAAGCCGTCGCTGACGTAGACGTCGGCGAGGGTGGCGAGCCGGTCGGCGAACGCGTCGCGCTCGGCATCGTCCTTGGCGGTCTCGCCGGGGTTGAAGCGCAGGTTCTCCAGGACCGCCACCTGGCCGTCCTTCAGGCCCGCGACCGTGTCCTGGGCGGACTGCCCGACGGTGTCGGCCGCGAAGGCCACGCCGGAGCCGAGGAGTTCGCCGAGGCGGGCGGCGGCCGGCGCCAGGGAGAACGCGGGGTCCGGGGCGCCCTTGGGGCGGCCCAGGTGCGAGGCGACGACCACTCGGGCGCCCGCGTCCGCGAGGGCCTTGACGGTGGGCAGGACCGCGCGGATGCGGCCGTCGTCGGTGATGGTGGTGCCGGCCAGCGGCACGTTGAGGTCGGCGCGGACGAAGACCCGCTTTCCGCTTACGCCGTCGGCGAGAAGTTCGTCGATCGTCTTCATTGAGGGGACTCCTGAGGAGGGCTCGTGGTGCCCTTGATCGTAAGAGGGCGTGATCCGTGCGCGAGACAGGGCCCGGTCAGCGCGACGGTGCGCTGCCCGAGCCCTGCTGTCACTGCGAGGTCCTGCGCTTGCGATCTTCGGCGATCAGAGCTGGCCGCCGACGAAGACCGTGAGGTCCACGAGGCGGTTGGAGTAGCCCCACTCGTTGTCATACCAGCCGATGACCTTCACGTTCTTGCCGTCCTGGACCATGGTCAGGGACGAGTCGAAGGTGCAGGAGGCCGGCTCGTTGACGATGTCGGAGGAGACGATCGCGTCCTCCGTGTACTCGAGCAGGCCCTTCAGCTCGCCCTCGGCGGCCTTCTGGAAGGCGGCGTTGACCTCTTCCTTGGTGACCTCGCGGCCCAGTTCGACGACGAGGTCGGTGACCGAGCCGGTCGGGACCGGGACGCGCATGGCGATGCCGTCCAGCTTGCCCTTGAGCTGCGGGAGCACCAGGGCGGTGGCCTTGGCGGCACCGGTGGTGGTCGGGATGATGTTCTCGGCGGCGGCGCGGGCGCGGCGCAGGTCCTTGTGCGGGAAGTCCAGGATCCGCTGGTCGTTCGTGTACGCGTGCACCGTCGTCATCAGGCCCTTGACGATGCCGAAGTTCTCGTCGAGGACCTTCGCCATCGGCGCCACGCAGTTGGTGGTGCAGGAGGCGTTGGAGATGACGTGGTGGTTGGCCGCGTCGTACTTGTCCTGGTTGACGCCCATCACGATGGTGATGTCCTCGTCCTTGGCCGGAGCCGAGATGAGGACCTTCTTGGCGCCGCCCGCGATGTGCTTGGCGGCGTCCTCCTTCTTCGTGAAGATGCCGGTCGACTCGATGACGATGTCGACGCCCAGCTCACCCCAGGGGATGTCGGCCGGGTTGCGCTCGGAGAGCACCTTGATGGTGTGGGAGCCGACCGTGATCGTGTCGGCGGTGTGGGAGACCTCCTGCTTCAGGCGGCCCAGGATCGTGTCGTACTTCAGCAGGTGAGCCGTGGTCGCGGTGTCACCCAGGTCGTTGACGGCCACAACCTCGATGTCAGCACCCTGCTCCAGCAGCGCGCGGAAGTAGTTGCGACCGATACGGCCGAAGCCGTTGATGCCTACGCGGATCGTCACGAACCGATCTCCTCGTTGGTACGCCGGCCATGCGGTGCCGGCGAGCTCTGTTTGGGATGTCCCCGACCACCCCCGACCCTACCCCTCTGATGCCCCCTGAGTGACATCGAGATGCCGCATACACGGGCAGGTGGTCCGTACCCGTCAGTAGGGGTACGGACCACCAGGGAACGGCCGTCGATTCACCCGTATTCGCTCTGGAATGTCGCCCGCTTTTGACGCCGATTTCACTCGTTCGTGAGCGGGTCCGCTCACCTGTGGACCGGGCTTCGCGCGCACCGTTGAGAGGGGGGCGCGCTCACCTGTCGGGTACGGTGTGGTGACGGGCCGTCAGCCCGCGAGGTTGTCCGCCAGCTCCTCGGTCAGGTTGGCCTCCGTGCCGGGGATGCCGAGGTCCGAGGCGCGCTTGTCGGCCATCGCCAGCAGGCGGCGGATCCGGCCGGCGACGGCGTCCTTGGTGAGCGGCGGGTCGGCGAGCGCGCCCAGCTCCTCCAGGGAGGCCTGCTTGTGCTCCATGCGCAGCCGCCCGGCGGCCGCGAGGTGCTCGGGGACCTCGTCGGCGAGGATCTCCAGGGCGCGCTGCACCCGAGCGCCGGCGGCCACGGCGGCCCGGGCCGAACGGCGCAGGTTGGCGTCGTCGAAGTTGGCGAGCCGGTTCGCCGTGGCCCGCACCTCGCGGCGCATCCGGCGCTCCTCCCAGGCCAGCACGGACTCGTGCGCCCCGAGGCGGGTGAGCAGGGCGCCGATCGCGTCGCCGTCGCGGACGACGACCCGGTCCACGCCCCGGACCTCGCGGGCCTTCGCGGCGATCGACAGTCTGCGGGCGGCGCCGACGAGGGCGAGCGCGGCCTCCGGGCCGGGGCAGGTCACCTCCAGCGAGGAGGAGCGGCCGGGCTCGGTCAGAGAGCCGTGCGCCAGGAAGGCCCCTCGCCAGGCCGCCTCGGCGTCACAGGTGGCCCCGGAGACGACCTGCGGGGGCAGCCCGCGGATCGGCCGGCCCCGGCCGTCGACCAGACCGGTCTGCCGGGCCAGCTGGTCGCCGCCGGCCACGACCCGGATCACGTACCGCGAGCCGCGGCGCAGTCCGCCGGGGGCCATCACGATCAGCTCGGAGCCGTGGCCGAAGATCTCCAGGATGTCCCGCTTGAGACGGCGGGCCGCCATCGCGGTGTCCAGCTCCGCCTCGATCACGATGCGCCCGCTCACCAGGTGGAGGCCGCCGGCGAACCGCAGAATGGCGGAGACCTCCGCCTTCCTGCAGCAGGTCCGGGTGACGGGGAGCCGGGAGACCTCGTCCTTCACCGCTGCCGTCATCGCCATGGGCCGATCCTTCCATGCATCCGGAAAATACGGTCGTACGCGGCGGCCAACAGCTCCGGGTCGTGCCGGGGGGAGCCGTCGGTCCGGGCCACCGGAGCCAGCTCGACCGCGGCTCCCAGCCGCTTGGCGGCTTCGGTGAGCGACTCGCGGTCGGGCACGGCGGCCTCGTCGGCCAGCACCACGTCCAGGGCGAGTTTAGGGGCGTGTCGCCCCAAAACCTCCAAATGACGCTGCGGGGAGAAGCCCTCGGTTTCTCCGGGTTGCGGCGCGAGGTTCAGGGAGAGCACACGGCGGGCCTTGGTCTCGGTGAGGGCGTCCAGCAGCTCGGGGACGAGCAGGTGCGGGATGACCGAGGAGAACCAGGAGCCGGGGCCGAGCACCACCCAGTCCGCGTCCCGGACCGCCTCGACGGCCTCGGGCACCGCCGGCGGGTCGTGCGGCACCAGGTGCACGGACTGCACCTCGCCCGGGGTGAGCGCGACGGTGGCCTGCCCGCGGACCGTGTCCACGTCCTCCGGGCGTGTCGGATCGTGCCCCTTGACCAGGGCCTGCAGCTCCAGGGGCACGGCGGACATGGGCAGCACCCGCCCGTGCGCGCCGAGCAGCCTGCCGACCAGGTCCAGGGCCTGGACGTGGTCGCCGAGCTGCTCCCACAGGGCGACGATCAGCAGGTTGCCGACCGCGTGGTCGTGCAGGTCGCCCTGGGACTGGAAGCGGTGCTGGATGACGCGGGACCAGGTCTGCCCCCAGTCGTCGTCCCCGCACAGGGCGGCCAGCGCCTTGCGCAGGTCGCCGGGCGGCAGCACGCCCAGCTCGTCGCGCAGACGCCCGCTGGAACCGCCGTCGTCGGCCACGGTGACGACGGCGGTCAGGTCACCGGTGATCCGACGCAGCGCGGCGAGCGAGGCGGACAGGCCCATGCCGCCGCCGAGCGCGACGACCTTGGGCTGGGTCCCGCGCCGCCGGGAGCGGCCTCCGCGGGCCTCGGGCACCGCCCGGCGCAGCCTGCTCAGCCGCGATGTACGTTCTGTCATTCCCGTCCCATGTCCCGGTGCACGACCACCGTCTCCACGCCCTCGGCCGCGAGGCGCGCGGCGAGCTTCTCCGACATGGCGACCGAGCGGTGCTTGCCGCCCGTGCAGCCGATGGCGATGGTCACATACCGCTTGCCCTCACGCCGGTAGCCGGCCGCGATGAGCCGGAGCAGTTCGGCGTACCGGTCGAGGAAGTCCTTGGCGCCGGGCTGGTTGAAGACGTAGGCGGCGACCTCGTCGTTCAGGCCGGTGAACGGCCGCAGCTCCGGGACCCAGTGCGGGTTGGGCAGGAACCGCATGTCCGCGACGAGGTCGGCGTCGACGGGGAGGCCGTACTTGAAGCCGAAGGACATCACGGTGGCCCGCAGCTCGGGCTCCTCCTCGCCGGCGAACTGGGCGTCCATCTTGGCGCGCAGCTCGTGCACGTTGAGGCTGGAGGTGTCGATCACCAGGTCGGCGTCGCCGCGCAGCTCGCGCAGCAGTTCGCGCTCGGCGGCGATGCCGTCGACGATCCGGCCGTCGCCCTGGAGGGGGTGCGGGCGGCGCACGGACTCGAAGCGGCGCACGAGCGCGTCGTCGGAGGACTCCAGGAAGACGATCCGCCGGGTGACGTGCTTGGCCTCCAGGTCGGCGAGGGACTCGCGCAGATTGTCGAAGAAGCGCCGGCCGCGCACGTCGACGACGACCGCGATCCGGGCCACGTTGCCCTGGGAGCGGGCGCCCAGTTCCACCATGGTGGGGATGAGGGCGGGCGGCAGGTTGTCGACGACGAACCAGCCGAGGTCCTCCAGGCACTTCGCCGCCGTCGAGCGGCCCGCTCCGGACATGCCTGAGATGATCACCAGCTCGGGGATGGCCGCCTCGGGGGCCATGGCCGGCGTGACGTCCGTACTCACCTGTGCTCCGTTTTCCTGAACCGCGTCCGCTTCCGGGTGCGTCTGTTCTCGCTCCGCTGCGGGCCGTGCGTCGTGCTCGCTCATGTCTCCTGCCCCCGTCGTTCGTCCGGGTGGCCCGCCGTGACGGGCTCCCCGGGGGAACCCGCCGTCGTTTCGGGTTCCTCCTCCTCAATGATCTCTCCGGTCGCCGTGTTCACGGCGGGTGCGGCCGGGGTTGCCCGGGCGAGGGCCACGGCGATGGTCTCGGCCGTCTTGCGGCCTATGCCGGGGACCTGCTGGATCTCGTCGATGGTGGCGGCCCGCAGCTTCTTGACCGAGCCGAAGTGCTTGATCAGGGCCTGCTTGCGGGTCTCCCCGAGGCCCGGCACGTCGTCCAGGGCGCCGGTGCGGAAGCGTTTGGCGCGCTTGGCCCGCTGGTAGGTGATCGCGAAGCGGTGGGCCTCGTCACGGACGCGCTGGAGGAGGTAGAGGCCCTCGCTGGTGCGGGGCAGGACCACGGGGTCGTCCTCTCCGGGCACCCACACCTCCTCCAGGCGCTTGGCGAGACCGCACACCGCGATGTCGTCGATCCCCAGTTCGTCCAGGGCCCGACGGGCGGCGGCGACCTGCGGCCGGCCGCCGTCGACGACGACGAGCTGGGGCGGGTAGGCGAACTTCCTGGGACGGCCCTCGTCGTCCTTGAGGGAGCCGCCCAGCGGGTCGCCGTCGGGCAGCACGGTAACGGCGCCGGCGCCCGTCCCGGCACCGTCGGCGGTCTCCGCTCCGTCGGCCCCGTCGGCCCACTCCCCCGTCCGCTCCTTCTCGGCGAGGTAGCGCCGGAAGCGGCGGGTGATCACCTCGTGCATGGAGCGCACGTCGTCCTGCCCGGCAAAGCCCTTGATCTGGAAGCGCCGGTACTCGCTCTTGCGGGCCAGCCCGTCCTCGAAGACGACCATGGAGGCCACGACGTCGTCCCCCTGGAGGTGGGAGATGTCGTAGCACTCGACCCGCAGCGGGGCGCTGTCCAGGTCGAGGGCCTCGGCGATCTCCTCCAGGGCGCGCGAGCGGGTGGTCAGGTCGGAGGCACGCTTGGTCTTGTGCAGGACGAGGGCCTGCTGGGCGTTGCGCTGCACGGTCTCCATGAGCGCCTTCTTGTCGCCGCGCTGCGGGATGCGCAGCGACACGTTCGAGCCCCGACGGCCGGTCAGCCACTCCTGGACCGGCTCGACCAGTTCGGGCAGCGCCGGGACGAGGACCTCCTTGGGGACGGCGTCCCCGCTCTCCTCCCCGTAGAGCTGCTGCAGGGCGTGCTCGACGAGGGCGCCGGTGGTGATCTCCTCCACCTTGTCGGTCACCCAGCCGCGCTGGCCACGCACCCGGCCACCGCGCACGTGGAAGATCTGCACGGCGGCCTCCAGCTCGTCCTCGGCGACCGCGACGAGGTCCGCGTCGGTCGCGTCGGCGAGCACGACCGCGCTCTTCTCCATGGCCTTCTTCAGGGCCTCGACGTCGTCGCGCAGGCGGGCGGCCCGTTCGTACTCCATCTCCTCGGCCGCCTCCATCATCTGCTTCTCCAGGCGGCGGAGGTAGGCACCGGTGCGGCCGGCCATGAAGTCGCAGAAGTCCTCGGCCAGGTCGCGGTGGTCCTCGGGGGCGATCCGGGCGACGCAGGGCGCGGAGCACTTGCCGATGTAGCCGAGCAGGCAGGGCCGGCCGGTGCGGGCCGCGTTCTTGAAGACGCCCGCCGAGCAGGTGCGCACCGGGAACACCCGCAGCAGCAGGTCGACGGTGTCCCGGATGGCCCACGCGTGCGCGTACGGCCCGAAATACCGCACGCCCTTCTTCTTGTGACCGCGCATCACCTGGACCCGCGGGAACTCCTCGTTCATCGTCACCGCGAGGTACGGGTAGCTCTTGTCGTCGCGGTACTTGACGTTGAACCGGGGGTCGTACTCCTTGATCCAGGAGTACTCCAGCTGCAGTGCCTCGACCTCCGTGGACACCACCGTCCACTCCACGGACGCGGCGGTGGTCACCATCGTCCGGGTGCGCGGGTGCAGGTTCGCCAGGTCCTGGAAGTAGTTCGCCAGGCGCTGGCGCAGGCTCTTCGCCTTCCCGACGTAGATCACCCGGCGGTGCTCGTCACGGAACCTGTACACCCCGGGGGAGTCCGGGATGTCACCCGGCCTGGGGCGGTAGCTGGAGGGATCGGCCATGTCTCACACCCTACTGGCGGGCACCGACACCGCGCCGGGCCTGTGGACAACGCCCGACCGGTGCCTTCACCGGCTCGGAGTACCGGCGGGCGGATGCGTCCCGCGAGCGCCCCGCGGGAGTCCGGCGGCGGACGTTCCCGGCCGCGCGCGAGCCTCGCTGCGGGCCCCGGACCGGCCCGTGTCGGGTGCGCCGGGGGTCGAGGCTCGGCCAGGTGTGGGCCGAAGTGTTGTCGGGGCATGGTCAACACGCTTCAATGCGGGGGAACTCGGGGCCGTGCACGCCGCCGGACGCATGCGGCGTGAGCCCGGACGGGCGCCCACGGGGGTGGCCCCGGCCCGTGCCAACGGTCTGACCAGCCGTAGTGACACTCACAGAAAGGCCCCTGTGCATGCTGTCTGTCACGGAGCACACGGACGTCGCCCCGGCCGCCCCCGCGGAACTGGACACGGTTCTGCGAGGCGGTCCCTTCCACGTGGCGCTCCGCGCCGCGATCGCCGCCCGCGGACTGCCGCTCCAGCGCGTGCAGCACCACCTTTCGCGCCACGGGGTCAAGGTCGGCGTCACGAGCCTGAGTTACTGGCAGCAGGGAGCCCGCCGCCCGCAGCGCCCCGAGTCCCTGCGCGCCGTGCGCGCGCTGGAGGAGATCCTCCAACTGCCCGACGAGTCGCTGATCCGGCTCCTCGCGGCGTCCGGGGAGCGCTCTGCCGCCCGCCGTCCGGCGGCGCGTTCGTACCGTTCCCTGGTGGCGGCCTCCGACGTCCTCGGCCGGCTCAAGAGCGAGCTGGGCTGGGCCCTCGACGGCGGACTGCACACCCTGGGCCACCACGAGCGCGTCCGGATCGGCGCCCGTCGCGAACTGGCGGGCCGGGAGTCGCACCACATCGTGCGCGCCCACCGCGACGGCATCGACCGCTTCGTGGCCGTCTACCACGGCGACCCCGGATGCAGCCCGCAGCACTTGAGGCTGCACGCGGTGGAGAACTGCCGTACCGGGCGCGTCCGTTGGGACCAGGACACGGGCGTTCTGGTGGCCGAGCTGCTCTTCGGCACCCGGCTGCGCTCGGGCGACACCTTCCTGTTCCGCTACGGCGTAGAGGACGGCACGGCCGGAGTCTGCCGCGAGTACCTCCACGGGTTCGGCTTTCCCGGTGGCCAGTACGCGCTCCAGGTCCGCTTCGACGCCGGGGCGCTGCCGTCCCGCTGCCACCGCTTCACCCAGCATTCCCCCGCGGCCCCGCGCGGCGGCCGCCAGGAACTGTCCGTCACAGGCCCGGACCACAGCGTCCACGTGGTCGAGCCCCGGGTCCGCCCCGGGCTCGTGGGAATCGCCTGGGACTGGGAGTGAGCGGGGCGTGGCCGGGCCGTTCGCCTGTTCCTCAGGCGCCCGGGCCCGCGATGATCCTGCCGTCCTTCGCGGTGACCGGCAGCGCGTGCAGCGGTTCGGTGGCCGGCGACTGGACCACCTTGCCGGTGACCGCGTCGAACTCGCTGCCGTGGCAGGGGCAGGTCAGGGTCGTCTTCTGGAGCCGGTCGATGGCGCACCCCGCGTGCGTGCAGATCGTGCTGTACGCCTTGAGCGCCCCGCTCGCGTCCCTGCTGACCACCACGTTGTGGTCCCGGAAGAGCTTCGCGCCGCCCTTGGCGATCTCGGTCTCGGCCCCGAGGTCGACAGGTGAGGTCGGCGTGGGATCGGCCGAGGTGCCGTTGCCCGGGGCCGAGCAGGCGGCCAGCGCGAGTCCCGCGACCGGCGCCGCGGCGGCTCCCCTCAGGACGGTACGGCGGCTCGCGGCAGATCCGGCGGACATCTGGTCTCCAGGGGGTCGGGGAGGGACGTGCACGCCGACGATACCGGGGCAGATCGACCGGCCCCGGGGCGGGTCGGGGCGGTTACGGGCCGGGGATCACGGCGGTATGCCGCAGACGATGGACGACGGACGCGTAAACGCTTGCGCAAGCGTTTACGCCGAGGGGTCCGATGGGATACGTTCCCGCCCGGAGGGAACTGCGGCGACTCGGAAAGGGGTGCGCGATGCCCACCATGGCCGACGTCGCCCGGAGCGCCGGAGTCTCCGTGGCCACCGTCTCGCACGTGCTCAACGGCACGCGCCCCGTACTGCCCCACACCCGGCAGGCCGTACTGGACGCCGTCGACGCCCTCGGCTACACGCCCAACACCCTGGCCCGCTCCCTGGTGACCTCCCGTACCCGGTCCATCGGGCTGGCGGTGTCGGTGATCAGCAACCCGTACTTCACGGAGATCCTGCAAGGCGTCGAGGCCGCCGCTCTGGAGGCGGGCTACAGCCTGCTCGTCGCGGACCCGCATGATGATCCCCTGCACGAGCGCAAGGTCGTCGAGTTCCTGCACGAGCGCCGCGTGGACGGCATGATCGTCGCACCCTCCGCACAGCCGCACGACCTCGTCGCCTACCTCCGCCGCCACGCCGTGCCGGCCGTGTTCCTCGACCGGGTGGTGGACGTCCCGGCCGGCCCGGACGGCACGGGTGCCCACGGGGCCGGCGCCCCCCGTGCCCACGGGAGCGATGCCGGTGCCCCCGGCTTCGATCAGGTCTGCGGCGAGAACGCCGCACCCATGGCCGGGTTCGTCACCCACCTCGCCGGGCTGGGCCACCGCCGGATCGGGCTGGTCGCGGGGCTGCCCGGGCTGAGCACCACCGTCGAGCGGGTCACCGGCTACCGGCAGGGCCTCGCCGCGGCCGGTCTCCCCCACGAGGAACGCCTCGTCGTGACCGGCGATTCCGACTCGGCCGGCGCCCAGCAGGCCACCGACGCCCTGCTGTCCCTGGCCCATCCGCCCACCGCCCTCGTCACCGCCAACGACGCCATGACCATCGGCGCGCTCCGAGCCCTGCGCCGGCGGGGCCTGTCCGTGCCGGACGACATCGCCCTGTGCTGCTTCGACGATTTCGCCTGGGCCGACCTGTTCTCGCCCCGGCTCACCGCCGTCGCCCAGCCCGGCAGAGAGATCGGCGCCACCGCCGTACGCGTCCTGCTGGACCGCCTGGCCACACCGGACCGGCCCGCCCGGACCGTGCGGCTGCCGTGCACGTTCGTCCACCGCACGTCCTGCGGCTGCCCGGAGGAGCCGCGAGACACCGACGGGACCGATGTCGCCGAAACCGATCCAGCTGTCCGAGAAGGAGAAGAGGACCCCTCGTGATCGTCGTCGCCGGTGAGGCACTCATCGACCTGGTGCCGCAGGGCCCGGGCGCCCTGGCGGAGCTGAAGCCCGCGCTCGGCGGAGGGCCGTACAACACCGCCGTCGCCCTCGGCCGCCTGGGCACGCCGGCCGCCTTCTGCTCCCGCGCCTCACAGGACGCGTTCGGCGAGGCCCTGCTGGACGGGCTGCGGCGGGAGGGAGTGGACGTCTCGGCCGTGCAGCGCGGCCCTGAGCCGACGACCCTCGCGGTCGCCACCCTCGACGCCGGTGGTTCGGCGGCCTACTCCTTCTACGTCGACGGCACCGCCGACCGTCTGTTCACGGCTCCGGCCAGGCTGCCCGCCACGGCCCGGGCAGTGTCCTTCGGCACCTGTTCCCTCGTCCTGGAACCGGGAGCGAGCGCCTACGAGGAGCTGATGCGGACAGCGGCCGGACAGGGCCTGTTCACCGCCCTCGACCCCAATGTCCGGGCCGGACTGATCCCGGACGCGGACGCCTACCGGGCGCGGTTCAAGAGCTGGCTGCCCTCGATGACGCTGCTGAAGCTGTCCGCGGAGGACGCGGAGTGGCTGGGTGGCACCCCGCGCGACTGGCTGGCCGAGGGACCGGCGGCCGTGGTGGTCACCCGCGGCGGCGACGGCCTGACCGTGTTCACCCCGCACGGCGGGGAGTACTCCGTACCGGGTGAGAAGGTCGATGTCGTGGACACCATCGGCGCCGGTGACACGGTCAACGCGGCCCTGCTGCACGGACTTCGCGTCCAGGACGCGCTCTCTCCGGGGGCGCTCGCCGCCCTGGGCGGGGACGGCTGGACGCGCCTGCTGCGGTTCGCGGCGCGCGCGGCCGCGGTCACCTGCTCACGGGCGGGGGCACAGCCGCCGTACGCCTCCGAACTCGGCGAGGTGTGAGCAGTCGGCGGCGGGTGCCACCGCCGCTCGTCTCTCCCTCTTCTCTTGTCAAGGATCGGCCGGCGCCGTGATCCGTGGGGCCGTCGGACGGCGGAGCCGGGGTGGCTGATCGGAGAACGAGTGACGCCTCGCCGGTGGTTCCGGCGAGGCGTCACTCGAATGGATGAAGTGTCAGGGCAGGTCCGGCGTCGCCGTCACGCCTTACGGGCGCGCGTCGTCTTCTTCGCCGCTGCCGCCTTCTTCGTGGCGGGGGCGGCCTTCTTGGCTGCCGTCCTCGCCGGACCGCCCGCACCGTCGGCCTTGGCCGTGACGGTCTTCTTCGCCGTCGACTTGGCCGCCGCCGTCTTCCCGGCCGACGCGGAGCGCGGAGCCTTCACGGGCTGCGCGTCGCTGATGCGGTCGGCGCCCAGGATCTCGCGCAGGAACTTGCCGGTGTGGCTGGCGGGAACCCCGGCGACCTCCTCGGGCGTGCCCTCGGCGACCACCAGACCGCCGCCGGCACCGCCTTCCGGACCCATGTCGACGACCCAGTCGGCCGTCTTGATCACGTCGAGGTTGTGCTCGATGACGATGACCGTGTTGCCCTTGTCGACGAGGCCGGCCAGGACCGTCAGCAGCTTGCTGATGTCCTCGAAGTGCAGCCCCGTGGTGGGCTCGTCCAGCACGTACACCGTGCGTCCCGTGGAACGCTTCTGCAGTTCGCTGGCGAGCTTCACGCGCTGGGCCTCGCCACCGGACAGGGTCGTCGCGGACTGGCCGAGCCGGACGTAGCCGAGTCCGACGTCGTTGAGCGTCCTGAGGTGACGGGAGATCGCCGGGACCGCCTCGAAGAAGTGCATGGCCTCTTCGATCGGCATGTTCAGGACCTCGGAGATGGACTTGCCCTTGTAGTGGACCTCCAGGGTCTCCCGGTTGTAGCGGGCGCCGTGGCAGACCTCGCACGGCACGTAGACGTCCGGGAGGAAGTTCATCTCGATCTTGATCGTGCCGTCACCGGCGCAGTTCTCGCAGCGGCCGCCCTTGACGTTGAAGGAGAAGCGGCCGGGCAGATAGCCGCGGACCTTCGCCTCGGTGGTCTCGGCGAACAGCTTGCGGACGTGGTCGAAGACCCCGGTGTACGTCGCCGGGTTGGACCGCGGGGTGCGGCCGATGGGCGACTGGTCGACGTGGACGACCTTGTCGACGAGGTCGTCGCCCGCCACGCGCGTGTGGCGCCCGGGAACGGTTCGCGCGCCGTTCAGCTCGCGGGCGAGGTGCGTGTACAGGATGTCGTTGACCAGCGTCGACTTGCCGGATCCGGAGACGCCGGTGACGGCTGTGAACACCCCGAGCGGGAAGGACACGTCGATGTCCTGCAGGTTGTTCTCGCGGGCGCCGTGCACGGTGAGCTTGCGGCTCGGGTCGTGCGGCCGTCGCACGTCCGGGAGCGGGATCGCCTTGCGTCCGGAGAGGTACCGGCCGGTCTCCGACTCGGTGTTGGCGAGGAGTTCCTTCAAGGATCCGCTGTGCACGACCTTGCCGCCGTGCTCGCCCGCGCCGGGACCGATGTCCACGATCCAGTCGGCGACCTTGATGGTGTCCTCGTCGTGCTCGACGACGATGAGCGTGTTGCCCATGTCGCGCAGCCGGACCAGGGTCTCGATCAGCCGGTGGTTGTCCCGCTGGTGCAGGCCGATGGACGGCTCGTCGAGCACGTACAGGACGCCGACGAGGCCGGAGCCGATCTGGGTCGCCAGGCGGATCCGCTGGGCCTCACCACCGGAGAGGGTGCCGGCCGCCCGGTTCAGCGACAGGTAGTCCAGACCGACGTCGACCAGGAACCGGAGCCGCTCGTTGACCTCCTTCAGCACCCGCTCGGCAATCTTCTTGTCGCGGGCGTTGAGCTTCAGTTCACCCAGGAAGTCCGCGCAGTCGCTGATCGACATCGCGGAGACCTCGGCGATCGACCTCCCCATGACGGTGACCGCGAGGACGATCGGCTTCAGCCGCGTGCCCTCGCAGGAGGGGCAGGGCACCTCGCGCATGTAGCCCTCGAAGCGCTCGCGGCTGGCGTCGCTCTCGGCCTCGCTGTGCCGCCGCTTCACGAAGGGCACGGCACCCTCGAACGGCGTGGTGTACACCCGCTCGCGGCCGTACCGGTTGCGGTACCGCACCTCGATCTGGGTCTTGTGGCCGTGCAGCAGCGCCTTGCGCGCCCGCTGCGGCAGACCCGCGAAGGGGATGTCCGTGCGGAATCCGAGCGCGTCCGCGAGGGCGCCGACGAGACGCCCGAAGTAGTCCTTGGTGTGGCCGTGGGACCACGGGTGGATGGCTCCCTCGTCCAGGCTCTTGTCCTCGTCCGGGACGATCAGTTCCGGGTCGACCTCCATCCGCGTGCCGATGCCGGTGCACTCGGGGCAGGCGCCGAAGGGCGAGTTGAAGGAGAAGGAGCGCGGCTCCAGTTCCTCGAAGGACAGGTCGTCGTACGGGCAGTACAGGTGCTCCGAGTACATGCGCTCGCGCTCGGGGTCGTCCTGGGGGAGGTCGACGAAGTCGAGGACGACCATGCCGCCGGACAGGCCGAGAGCCGTCTCCACCGAGTCGGTGAGGCGCCGCTTGGCGGAGTCCTTGACCGTCAGGCGGTCGACGACCACCTCGATGGTGTGCTTCTCCTGCTTCTTCAGGGCCGGCGGTTCGGACAGCTGGATCGTCTGTCCGTCCACGCGCGCGCGTGAGTAGCCCTTGGTCTGCAGGTCGGCGAAGAGGTCGGCGAACTCGCCCTTGCGCTCACGCACCAGCGGCGACAGCACCTGGAAGCGGCTGCCCTCCGGCAGCTCCAGGACCTTGTCGACGATGGCCTGCGGCGACTGGCGCGAGATGGGGCGGCCGCACTCGGGGCAGTGCGGCTTGCCGATGCGCGCGAAGAGCAGGCGGAGGTAGTCGTAGACCTCGGTGATGGTGCCGACCGTCGAGCGCGGGTTGCGCGAGGTCGACTTCTGGTCGATGGAGACCGCCGGGGAGAGACCCTCGATGAAGTCGACGTCCGGCTTGTCCATCTGCCCGAGGAACTGGCGCGCGTACGAGGACAGCGATTCCACGTAGCGCCGCTGGCCCTCGGCGAAGATCGTGTCGAAGGCCAGGGAGGACTTGCCCGACCCGGACAGGCCCGTGAAGACGATGAGCGAGTCACGCGGCAGGTCGAGCGAGACGTTCTTCAGGTTGTGCTCGCGCGCGCCACGGACGATGAGACGGTCGGCCACGCCGGTCCGCACCTTTCTTGAGAGAAGTGACAGGGGCGGGGCCCCCGTGCTTCTTCAGACTAGGGGGAGCCACTGACAACGCCGGTCGGATTCCGGGAGGCATAACAATCCCCGGCCATCCAGCATGCCCGACGCCGCCCTCGACGGTATAGCACGCGCATTCGAATTGCGGACAAGCTTCACCACCTTCACCCGAAGGTGTGGCGGGGCTAGGGTCAGGTCCATGATTGATCACGCTCATGACCTGGACCGTGTACACGAGGCGACCGAGCGGCTCCTCACCGCTGTCGCCAAACTGGACAACGCCTCGCTCGCCGAGCCGTCACGGCTTCCGGGCTGGACGCGCGGGCATGTCCTCGCCCACCTCTCCCGCAACGCGGACGCGCTCGTGAACGTCCTCGAAGGCCGCCCGATGTACGAGAGCGCGGAAGCACGCGACGGCGATATCGAGCAGGGCGCTTCGCGGACCCTCGACGTCCAGCTCGCCGACCTGCGCGAGAGCGCGGCCCGCTTCCAAGATCTGGGGGCCGCTCCGGCGGACTGGACGCGCACGGTGGAGCTGCGCAACGGTGTCACCGACTCCGCGGCCCGCGTGCCGTTCCGGCGGTGGGCCGAGGTGGACCTGCACCACGTGGACCTCGGCATCGGCTACGAGCTGGAGGATCTCCCGGCGGAGTTCGCCGAGCGGGAGATCGACTTCCTGACCCAGCGGTTCGACCGGCACAAGGACGTCCCCCCGACGGGCCTGACGTCCGGTTCCGGCCGGGTCTGGACCACCGGCGGAGGCGCCCCGGGCGGGCCCGTGGAGGTCGAGGGCCCGGCCCCGGACCTGCTCGGGTGGCTGGCAGGGCGTCGTGACGGCTCCCGGCTCACGGTGCGGGACGGCGCTCTTCCGGAGCTGCCTCCGCTGTGACGCGTGAACAGCCCGGCCGTCAGGCGCGAACAGCCCCGTCCGCCGGGCGGCTATAGGCTGATCGCCATGACGTACAGCGGAGAGGTCAAGGTCGGCGGACCGGCGGATGTGCACGAGCTGAAGGACCTGATGATCACCAAGATCGCGGTCGGCCCGATGGACAACAACGCCTATCTGCTGCGGTGCCGGGCCACCGACGAACAGCTTCTGATCGACGCCGCCGACGACGCCGGGACACTCCTGGGGATGATCGGTGACGACGGCATCGCGTCCGTCGTCACCACCCACCAGCACGGGGACCACTGGCGGGCGCTCGCCGAGGTCGTCTCCGCCACGCGCGCGCGTACGTACGCCGGGCGGGACGACGCGGCCGGCATCCCGGTCCCCACCGACGTCCCGGTAGACGACGGGGATGTGATCAAGGTGGGGCGCGTGGAACTCACGGCGCGCCACATCGTCGGGCACACACCCGGCTCCATCGCCCTGGTCTACGACGACCCGCACGGGCACCCGCACGTCTTCACCGGGGACTGCCTCTTCCCGGGCGGGGTCGGCAACACCTTCAAGAACACCAAGGCGTTCGCCACCCTGATCCACGATGTCGAGACGAAGATCTTCGACGTGCTGCCGGACGAGACCTGGGTCTATCCCGGGCACGGCAACGACACGACGCTGGGCACGGAGCGGCCGCATCTGCCGGAGTGGCACACGCGCGGCTGGTGAGCCCACGGGGTGGGCGCAGCCGCCCAGGGGCTATGCGTCCGTCTGTGCCGCCCTCGCCAGCGCGGCGACCCTCTCGACGCCGAACACGTATCCCTGCACTCCGCACCCCGCGATCACCCCGTCGGCGCGGAGGGAGACGTACGAGTGGTGCCGGAACGTCTCCCGCTGGTGGATGTTGGAGATGTGGACCTCCAGGACGGGCAGGCCGTCGCAGGTGTTGAGCGCGTCCAGGATCGCGATCGACGTGTGGGAGTAGGCGCCGGGGTTGATGACGATGCCGCAGTGGCCGAGCCGTGCCTCGTGGATCCAGTCGACCAGTTCGCCCTCGTGGTTCGACTGCCGGAAGTCCACCGTGCCGCCGTGCGCGGCCGCCGCCTTGGCGCACATCGCCTCGACCTCGGCCAGGGTGTCCCTGCCGTAGATCTCGGGCTGGCGCCGGCCGAGCAGGTTCAGGTTGGGCCCGTTGAGGATCATGATCGGGGCGTTGGCCAGGGTGCGGGGCACGGTTCCTCCGTCCGTCGGTGGCCGTACGACTACGACCGCTGCTCGGACTCGGTCTATCACGGCCGCCGGAGCGCACGACTGGGCGATCGCGCTACGGGTTGATCACGCTACGGGTTGATCACGCTACGGGTTGATCGCCAGCTCCAGGTACGCGGCGAACAGCACCAGGTGAACGCCACCCTGCAGAGGCGTCGCCCGGCCCGGCACCACCGTCAGCGAGCTGACCACCACGGTGAGCGCGAGCAGCAGCATGTGGGTGGACCCCAGACCGAGGACCAGCGGGCCCGACAGCCAGATCGAGGCGAGGGCGACAGCGGGGATGGTCAGGCCGATGCTGGCCATCGCCGAGCCGAGCGCCAGGTTGAGGCTGGTCTGCACGCGGTCCCGGCGGGCGGAGCGGAGCGCGGCGATCGTCTCGGGCAGCAGGACCAGCAGGGCGATGATCACGCCGACGACGGCCTGGTGGAGGCCGGCCGCCGCCACACCGGACTCGATGGTGGGTGACACGCCTTTGGCCAGGCCGACCACGCCCACCAGGGCCAGGCCCAGCAGGCCGAGGCTGGCCCAGGCGGTGCGCGCGGACGGCGCCGCGGCGTGGTCGTCCACCCTGATCACGTCGCCCTGCCGCGTGATCGGCAGGAAGTAGTCCCGGTGCCGTACGGTCTGGGTCGCCACGAAGAGGCCGTAGAGGACCAGCGAGGACAGCGCGGCGAACGTCAGTTGTACGGCGGAGAACTCGGGGCCCGGCTTGCTGGTGGTGAAGGTCGGCAGCACGAGGCTGAGCGTGGCCAGCGTCGCCACGGTCGCCAGCGCGGCGCCGGTGCCCTCGGGGTTGAACACCGCCGTGCCGTGCCGGAGGGAGGCAACGAGCAGGCAGATCCCGACGATGCCGTTGCAGGTGATCATCACGGCGGCGAAGACGGTGTCACGGGCGAGGGTGGAACTCTTGTCGCCGCCGTCGGCCATAAGGGTGACGATCAGGGCTACTTCGATGATCGTCACGGCGATGGCGAGGACCAGGGAACCGAAGGGCTCACCGACGCGGTGGGCGACCACCTCGGCGTGGTGAACCGCGGCCAGCACGCATCCCGCGAGGACCACGGTCACCAACGCGACGACCGCGCCGGGCAGCTCCCGGCCCCAGGTGAAGAGGAGGAGGATGGCTGCGAGCACCGGCACGAGGAGCGTCCACTGGCCGGTGAGCGACCTGAGCCGAGTGATCATGGGGCGATGGTGGCAGACCGCCCCCTCCTTCGCATTCCGTCCCTTTCGGATACGTGCCCCTTTCTCCGCGTCGCGGTCATGCCCCGGACCCAGGGGCCGGCTTGCCGCCGTCAGGCGTCCACGCGGTCCTTGACGCCCGTGTCGGCCGCCGCCTGCTTCCGCGAGGCCATCAGGCTGGTGACCGTGGTGACCGCCAGGACCGCGCAGATCACGCCGAGCGAGACCGGAATGCTGATCTCGGGCACGTGCACCCCGGACTCGTGCAGCGCGTGCAGCACGAGCTTCACGCCGATGAATCCGAGAATGATCGACAGGCCGTACGACAGGTGGACCAGCTTCCTGAGCAGACCGCCGATGAGGAAGTACAGCTGCCGCAGCCCCATCAGGGCGAAGGCGTTGGCGGTGAAGACGATGTACGGGTCCTGCGTGAGGCCGAAGATCGCGGGGATGGAGTCCAGCGCGAACAGGACGTCCGTGGTGCCGATGGCGAGCATCACGACCAGCATCGGCGTCATGACCCGCTTGCCGTTCTGCTGGATCCACAACTTGGTGCCGTGGTAGCGGTCGGCCACACCGAACCTGCGCTCGGCGGCCTTGAGTAGCTTGTTCTCCTCGTACTCCTCGTCCTCCGCGTCGGCGCGAGCCTCCTGGACGAGCTTGACGGCGGTCCAGATCAGGAAGGCACCGAAGAGGAAGAAGACCCAGGAGAAGCTGGCGATGATCGCGGCTCCCGCGGCGATGAAGACGGCTCGCAGGACCAGGGCTATGAGCACCCCGACGAGCAGGACCCGCTGCTGGTACTGCGAGGGCACCGCGAACTTCGCCATGATCAGGACGAAGACGAAGAGGTTGTCGACGCTCAGCGATTTCTCGGTGATGAACCCGGCGAAGAACTCACCGGCCGGCTGCCCGCCGCCGAAGACGAGCAGGCCGAGGCCGAAGAGGCCGGCCAGGGTGATCCAGACGACCGTCCAGATCCCGGCTTCCTTGATCGACACGTCGTGGGGCTTGCGACCGATGAAGAAGTCCACCGCGATCAGCGCGGCGAGCCCTACGACGGTGAGCACCCACAGGGTCATGGAAACGTTCACTGCACCTCCGGCATTACGTCACGGCAAACAAAGCCAGCGTCATCGCTGCCGGAGGTCTCTTCCACCCGGGATGGGCCGACGCCCCGGGATCGGACCGATCCGTACTGACGGGTGCGCCGCAGTCAGGGAGTACTCCCCTCCGTACGGAAAGAGTATCGCAATCACCAAAGAAAGGTAAAGTGACGGAGTAAAGAAAAACGCAAAGCAGCAGGTCAGTACACCTTTACTTGCCTTTGACGTACGCCGCGGCGACCTCTCCGAGCACCTGCGTGAGGATCCCGCTGCCCGGCGGGACGAGCGAGGGTTCGTACGTCCAGGCGTGACCGATCCAAGGGTCGGCGAGATGGTCGTCGGGAACGGGCGTCAGTCGCATGAGCGAACGCCACAGCGGGTCGAGCAAGGGACCGTAGGCAGCGGCGTCCTCGCGGTCCGCCACCATCAGCAGGTGCACCCCGACGGCCGGCCCCTCGTCGACGAGGTAGCGCAGCCGGGTCACGGCACGGTCGTCGAAGCCGTGCGGGAAGTCGTTGACGATCAGCAACTGCCGGGCCGTGTCCAGGTAGGGAGGCAGGGACTCGGCCGCGCCGCCACGAACCGCCATCTGCACCAGGTCGACGCGGCGCGTGAGCCGCTCCAGGACGTCTGTGACACCTGCCGCGCCCGCGGCCGGGGGCGTCACCGGTGCCCCGGACCGCGTCAGGGGTTCGAGGGCCCGGGCAGCCGCACCCGCCGGGTCGATGACCTCGACGGCGAGCTCCCCCGCCGGGTGAACGGCGAGCAGCCGGGCCGCGAGGGCCACTGCCGTCCGCAGTGCGAGCGATGGCACCTCGTCCGTGTCCAGGAAGGTCCCGTCGGGCGCCGTCGCGGGACCGCAGTCGATCCACAGACCCCGCTCCAATGGCAGTCTCACCAGCATCGGAATGCGCAGCGGGGCACTCTCGGGCAGGTGCAGATCGCCCAGCCGCAGGGCCATCGGCTGCTCGTCGGGCACACGGTAGGCGTGCCAGACGGGGTTGTCCCAGCGCGCGTACGCGGGGGGAAGAGCGGGCTCGACGACCTCCGCCTCGGCGGTGAGCTGGGCGAGGTCCCGGTCGAGCACTGCCCGCGCCTGATCGACAAGTTGTGAACGCCGGGCGTGGGCCGCCTCGCGCGCGGCGTTCCCCGCCCCGCCGAGCCGGTTTCGCGGGTCGGCGAGGGCCTGGTCGAGTTCCTTCTCCATCCGGGAGTCGGCGAAGTCCACGGCGCTCCGGTAGGCGGCCGTGGTGCGGGCCAGATCCTCGAACATGCCCCACACCTGGTTGTACAGCCGCTCGTCCATCGACCAGCCGGTCGCGTCCCCCGCGACGGGCCGCGCCGCCTGCCCGCCGGGTTCCGCCGGCGCCGGGGCCGCCGGTGGCGGGGCTGCATGCGGCGGGGGCGGGGCACTTGGCTGACCGCGGCGGGGGTGGGTGTAGTCGACGGGCCCCCCGCCGCCCGGCGCGGGCGGCGGGCCTTGGGAGGGCACACCGTCCTGGAGCGGCACTGTGCTCTGCGGCGGCAGGCCGTCGTGAGGCTGTGCCAGCCCGTCGTGATGCTGCGGCAGCGTGCCGCCCCCGTGCTGCGCCGGGCCCGGCTGCGGCGCGCCGTCCGCGAGCTGCGCCCCGCCCCGGAGACGGTCCGCCGCGTTAGGTGGAACCGTGTCCTGGAGCGGTGCCGAGGACTGTGCGGGTATTGCGCGGGAGAGGCCCAGGTCCACCGCGTCCTGGACGACTGCCGCGAGTTCACCGGCCCGGGGCAGGCCTTGGTCGGTGAGGAGCGCGGTCAGGCCGCCGGCGTAGCCCTGCCCCACTGCCCGTACCTTCCAGGCGCCCTGTCTGCGGTAGAGCTCCAGAGCGACGACAGCCGACTCGGCGTCCAGACCGGTGAGGGCGAAGCGGGCGATACCGGTGCCGTCGAGGTCGGTGACGGTCGCGCAGGGGGCGGCGACGGCACCGAAGCGGAAGGGGCCGCCCGCCTGGTCCGGCAGGGCGAGCAGCACGGTGACCCGGTGCACGGACTCGGGCAGAGCGGCCAGGTCGACGGCCAGCCGGTGTTCGGCGGCTGCCTGCCGGGAGACCTCGATGCCGGGCAGGGCGGGGGCGCCGGGGTGGGCCACCCACTCGGCGCCGTGCACGACGCCGTTCTCGTCGCCGAGCGTGGCCCCCGCGAGGACCGGTGCTCCGGCCGATATCCGGATCTCCAGCCGGAGCTGGGTCAGCGGATGGTTCTGCCCCCGCACCAGTTCGGCGGTCATCGCCGTCGCCCCCCTGCGTCATGGTGTCGTCACCGGGCCGCCCTGTGCGCGGGCGGCTTGTCCTACAGGTGCGGCTGGATCGCCGGCATCAGATCCTGGAAGGTGCGTCCGTTGGCCGCGGTACCCAGGGCGGTCATCGTCCAGCCCGCACCGGCGCGGTGCACCTTGGCCATGATCTGGGCGGTGTACTGGCCGCCTCCCGCGAGGGTGTACCGGGCGAGTTCCTGGCCGTTGGTCTCGTCGACGAGGCGGCAGAACGCGTTCTCCACCTCCTGGAACGTCTGGCCGGTGAACGAGTTCACCGTGAACACGATCTGGTCGACGTGGACCGGGACGCGCTGGAGGTCGACGAGGATGGCCTCGTCGTCACCTCCCTGGCCGACGCCGCCGACGAGGTTGTCGCCGGTGTGCCGCACGGAGCCGTCGTCGCTCACCAGGTGGCGGAAGAACACCACGTCGACCGGCTGCTTGTCGGCGAAGAGCACCGCCGAGGCGTCCAGGTCGATCTCGCGCGTGCGCGAGCCGAACAGGCCACGCCGCTTGGCCGCCTGCCAGCCGAGCCCCATCCGGACCGCGGTCAGGGTGCCCCCGTCCTTCTTCTCCAGGCTGATGGCCTGACCCTTGGTCAAGTTGACGGTCACGGCTGAATTCCCTTCTCGGTGTTCCCCTGTTACCGCGCGTGCGCGGTTGTCCAGAACCCTACGCAGGGGCACTGACAGTGCCGAACCCCGGCATGTGCTTTGTGGCGGTGTTGCAACACTCGGCAGGCCGGCCGGGGCCCGGTCCGGCAGGGCCGGTCAGGCCAGGCCCGCCTCCCGCATCTGCCGCAGTTCCTTCTTCATCTCGGAGACCTCGTCACGCAGCCGTGCAGCGATCTCGAACTGCAGTTCCGCGGCGGCGGCACGCATGCGTTCGGTCATCTCCTCGATCTGTTCGGAGAGTTCGGCCGCGGGGCGGTCCGTAGGCACTGTGGCCCTGCCCTTCGCGGACTTGGCGGTCTGGCCGGCCTTCGCGCCCTTGGCCGCCTTGTCGCCGAGCGACGGAACGGGTGCCTTGGCGCCCTTGCCGTCCTTCAGGTTGCGATAGCCGGAGCCGAGCAGTTGTTCGGTGTCGACCTGCTCACGGGCGATCTGGGCGACGATGTCGTTGATCTTCTTGCGGAGCGGCTGCGGGTCGATGCCGTTGGCCTTGTTGTACGCGACCTGCTTCTCCCGCCGGCGGTTGGTCTCGTCGATGGCCTTCTCCATCGCCGGGGTGATCTTGTCGGCGTACATGTGGACCTGACCGGAGACGTTCCGGGCCGCACGGCCGATGGTCTGGATCAGGGAGGTACCCGACCGCAGGAAGCCTTCCTTGTCCGCATCCAGGATCGCCACCAGGGACACCTCGGGCAGGTCGAGGCCCTCCCGCAGGAGGTTGATGCCCACCAGGACGTCGAACTCGCCGGCGCGCAGTTCGCGCAGCAGCTCGACGCGGCGCAGGGTGTCGACGTCGCTGTGGAGGTAGCGCACCTGGATGCCCAGCTCCAGGAAGTAGTCGGTGAGGTCCTCGGCCATCTTCTTGGTGAGCGTGGTGACCAGGACGCGCTCGTCCTTGTCGGTGCGGGTGCGGATCTCGTGCACCAGGTCGTCGATCTGGCCCTCGGTGGGCTTGACGACGACCTCCGGGTCGACGAGTCCGGTCGGGCGGATGATCTGCTCCACGACGCCGTCCCCGCGGGACAGCTCGTACGTCCCCGGAGTCGCCGACAGGTAGACGGTCTGTCCGATGCGCTCCTGGAACTCCTCCCACTTCAGGGGCCTGTTGTCGAGGGCGGAGGGCAGCCGGAATCCGTGGTCGACGAGGGTGCGCTTGCGGGAGGCGTCGCCCTCGTACATGGCGCCGATCTGCGGGACGGTGACATGGGACTCGTCGATGACGAGCAGGAAGTCGTCCGGGAAGTAGTCCAGCAGGGTGTTGGGCGGGGAGCCGGGCAGGCGGCCGTCGAAGTGCATCGAGTAGTTCTCCACGCCGGAGCAGGTGCCGATCTGGCGGAGCATCTCGATGTCGTACGTCGTGCGCATCCGCAGGCGCTGGGCCTCCAGGAGCTTGCCCTGCTTCTCCAGCTCGGCCAGGCGCTCCCCCAGCTCCTTCTCGATGTCGTTGACGGCCCGCTCCATGCGTTCGGGGCCCGCGACGTAGTGGGAGGCGGGGAACACGTACAGCTGCTGGTCGTCGCTGATGATCTCGCCGGTGACCGGGTGCAGCGTGGACAGCGCCTCGATCTCGTCGCCGAACATCTCGATGCGGACGGCCAGCTCCTCGTAGACCGGGAAGATCTCGATGGTGTCGCCGCGGACCCGGAAGGTGCCGCGGGCGAACGCCAGGTCGTTGCGCGTGTACTGGATCTCGACGAAGCGGCGCAGCAGTTGGTCCCGGTCGATCTCGTCGCCTACGCGGAGGGGGACCATGCGGTCGACGTACTCCTGCGGCGTGCCGAGGCCGTAGATGCAGGACACCGAGGCGACCACGATGACGTCGCGCCGGGTGAGCAGCGAGTTGGTGGCGGAGTGGCGCAGGCGTTCGACCTCCTCGTTGATCGAGGAGTCCTTCTCGATGTAGGTGTCCGACTGCGGTACGTAGGCCTCGGGCTGGTAGTAGTCGTAGTACGAGACGAAGTATTCGACCGCGTTGTTCGGGAGGAGCTCGCGGAACTCGTTGGCCAGCTGGGCGGCCAGGGTCTTGTTCGGCGCCATGACGAGCGTGGGGCGCTGGAGCTTCTCGATCATCCACGCCGTGGTGGCGGACTTGCCGGTGCCGGTGGCGCCGAGCAGGACGACGTCCTTCTCCCCGGCCTGGATGCGCTGGGCCAGGTCGGCGATGGCGGTCGGCTGGTCGCCGCTGGGCTGGTAGGGGCTGACGACCTCGAAGGGCGCCACCGTGCGTTCGATGTGGGAAACGGGCCGCATGGGTTCCACCGTACGACCCCGCACTGACAACGGGGCCTGATCAGCGGTTCTGCGGGGTGCGCGGGCTGTGGTGGCCGGGCCCGCGGGAGGGGAGGCGGGCGGGGCGGAGCGGTTGGCGGCGGCCCAGGTGGGAGGCGACGGCGGCGGCCGGGACGCCGGGTTTGCGTTCGACCGGGGTCCAGTCGGGCCGGCCCGCGACCATGTGAGGGTCGAACATGACCACGATGCCCGCGATGAGCAGGAAGGTGAGCGGGCCGATCAGCATCGGGGCGAGTGCGGAGGCCGCCGACGCGCCCGTGCCGGCGTCGGAGGTGCCGTGCAGGTGGACGGTGAGCGCGGCCATGCCGGTGTAGTGCATGCCGCTCACGGCGAGCCCCATCACCAGGCTCGCTCCCACGCTCCACAGGAAGCCTCTGACCTGACCGGCCGCCCAGAGGGCGGCGGTGGCGGCGACGACCGCGATGACGACGGAGACGGCGACGGTGATGGTGTTGTAGGTGAACCGCCCGTCGAACTGCATGCCGGCCATGCCGAGGTAGTGCATCGAGGCGACGCCCAGACCGGTGATTGTGCCGCCGGTGAACAGCGCGGTCCCGGTGGCGCCCCGGTAGCCGACGATGAAGATCCCGACGCCGACCATGACGATGGCGAGGCCGAGGCTCGCATAGGTGATCGGCTTGTCGTAATGGATGGGTGCCTCGTCGATGGTGAAGCCCATCATGGCGACGAAGTGCATGGTCCATATGCCGGAACCGATGGCGGCCGAGCCGAGGGCCAGCCAGGCGGGCCGGCGGGAGTGCCTGACCAGCAAGGACCGGGTGGTACAGCGCAGGCCGAGAGCGCCCCCGAGGCAGGCCATCAGGTAGGCCACCAGCGGCGTGACGGCCCCGTAGCTGAATCCGTCGACCGTGCCTTGCATGCGCGGCTGCCTTTCCGCCTTTTACATCCCGGAATGCCAGAAAACGTGCCCCCTGCCCGGACCGCCCCCGCGGCCAGGGTTGACGCTGAGAGTATGACCCGAGCCGGAATGGTCGAACGATTTTCCGGCAAAGAAACACGGCCTTGCCCCAGTTGTGCGGCACCGGTGTGCACTCCTGGTCATCCGTATGCCCTCTGTGGACCTCCTGCGCCCAGGCGGCACTGACGCTCTGCTGTCAGTCTGAAGCTGTCCGTGTTCGCCGACGTGAGGAGGACGCATGCACGCGCGCGCAGTTGCCGTCACGGCCACCGCGGTCCTGGGGACGGCAGCCCTGATGAGCCCGACCTCGGACGCCCGGGCCGGCGATACCGGCGAACCGACGGTGATCGCCCACCGCGGGGCCTCCGCGTACGCTCCGGAGAACACCCTGGCCTCGATCGACAAGGCGGCCGCGCTGGGCTTCCACTGGGTGGAGAACGACGTCCAGCGCACCAAGGACGGCAGCCTGGTCGTCATCCACGACGACAGCCTGAAGCGCACCACGAACGTCGAGCAGGTCTTCCCCGGCCGGGCCCCCTGGAAGGTGAAGGACTTCACCGCCGCCGAGATCGCCCGGCTGGACGCGGGCAGCTGGTTCTCCCCCGCCTACACGGGCACGCGCGTGCCGACGCTCGCGCAGTACATGCGCCGGGTCGAGCACAACCACGAGAAACTGCTCCTGGAGATCAAGAACCCGGAGCTGTACCCGGGCATCGAGAAGCAGACCATGAAGCTCCTCGACAACGAGGGCTGGCTGGACGGGCGCCACCGCGGGCGTCTGATCGTGCAGAGCTTCAGCGCGGACAGCATCCGTACCGTCCACCAGCTGGAGCCCAAGGTCACCACCGCCTACCTCGGCCGGCCCTCCGTGGGCCAACTGCAGGGCTACGCGGAATTCACCGATCTGATCAATCCCTCGTACGGGAAACTCACCGGCGCCTACGTCTCGACGGTGCACGCACTCGACGGACCGCACGGCAGGCCGCTCGGCGTGTTCGCCTGGACGGTGAACGACGCGGCCACCGCGTCGAAGGTCGCCGCGTACGGCGTGGACGGCGTGATCACCAACAAGCCCGACGTGGTGTGTGCGGCGCTGAACGCCGCGCACTGAGCGGGCCGAAGGGGCCGGGCGGACGGCGTTGTCAGTGGTGGGCCGTACCGTGGGCGCATGGACACGGATGGGCAGGAAGAGCAGCGGGTGGTGTGGGCCGTGGTGGCCACCGGCATCGGTCCCCTGATGCTGGTGGCGACCCGTGACGGGCTGGTCAACGTCGTCTTCCACGCGACGGACCGGGTGCGCGACCGCACCCTGGAGCGGCTGGCGGCCCGGCTGGGCGGCGAGCCCGTCGAGGATCCCGGTTCGCCGCTGCTGGCCGAGGCCACACGCCAGGTCGAGGAGTACCTCGCGGGTGAGCGCCACGCTTTCGACCTGCCGCTGGACTGGTCGCTGATCTCCGGCTTCAACCGGCAGGTGCTGCGCGAACTGGCCTCCGGGGTGCCGTACGGCACGGTGGTGGGCTACGGCGATCTGGCCGGCCGGGTCGGGCAGCCGGGCGGTGCTCAGGCGGTGGGCGCGGCCATGGGCGCCAATCCGCTGCCGGTGGTGGTGCCGTGCCACCGGGTGGTGGAGAGCGACGGCGGTATCGGAGGGTTCGGAGGCGGGCTGGAGACCAAGCGGAAGCTGCTCGCCCTTGAGGGCGTGCTGCCCGAGCCGCTGTTCTGACGGTCGCCCCCTCGGGGCGGGGGCCGCTACGCGTAGTGCCGGGCTTCGACGATGTTGCCGTCGGGATCCCGGAAGTAGAAGCTGCGGTCGGCGTTCCCCCGGGCCCCGTAGGAGTCGTGGCCGATGTCGCTCATGGGGACACCGTGCTCGTCGAGGCGGGCGCGCAGGGCATCGAAGTCCCCGGCCGGCAGGGCCAGGCAGACGTGGTTGACGGGGTGGCCGGCGCTGTCGGCCGCGCCGGGCAGCATGTTCATGCGCTCCGCGACGGTGCGCGGGGCGAGGTCGAGGATTGTCTCCTCGTTGACCCGCACGGAGGGGAACGTCACCTTTCCCTCCGTGAACTCGGCGACGCGCAGGGGCTCCAGGCCGAGCGTCCGCTCGTAGAACCCGGCAGCGGCGACCGGATCGGTCACCCACAGGACGATGTGGTCGAGGCGGGTGCGGTAGTTCGTCATGCGGCCCAGGCTGGCGGCATCCCCGGCGCACCGCAACCGTGCGTCCCGGCGGCGTACCGCTGCGGCGGCCGTTCCCCTGACGCCCGTACACCTCCCCTGCGCCCGCCGGAGTCCGCGGCCCACGTTTACACCGGTGCCGAGCCCGCCAGAGATGAGGAAGGACCAACGGACAGGAGGCGGTGCGTGGTGCTGATGGTGTCGGAAGAGGTCCGGGAGGCCCTGGGCGCACGGCGGCCGGTGGTGGCCCTGGAGTCCACGATCATCGCGCACGGGCTGCCCCGGCCGCGCAACCTGCAAGTGGCTCTGCAGCTGGAGGAGTCGGTACGGCAGGAGGGCGCCGTACCCGCGACCATCGCCGTGCTGGACGGGCATCCCCATGTGGGCCTGGACAAGGAGCAGTTGGAGCGGGTCGCGAACGAGGACGGCATCCGCAAGCTGGGGCACCGGGACCTGCCCCTGGCGATGGCGACCGGGGCGAGCGGAGCGACGACGGTGTCGGCGACCGCGCGGCTCGCGGCGCTGGCGGGCCTGCGGGTGTTCGCGACCGGCGGACTGGGCGGTGTGCACCGGGAGTGGACGGTGACGCAGGACGAGTCCGCCGATCTGCGCCTGCTGGCGCGCACCCGGATCACTGTGGTGTGCGCGGGGGTGAAGTCGATCCTGGACGTGCCGGCGACCCTGCAACGCCTGGAAACGCTGGGGGTGTCGGTCGCCGGGTACGGCACGGACCGGTTCCCCGGGTTCTACCTCGCCGACTCCGGTCACCCGGTCGACTGGACGCTGAGCAGCCCTGAGCAGGTCGCCGATGTCATGCGGGCCCAGGAGGCGCTCCGCGCCCCCCATTCGGCGCTGATCGTCGCCAATCCCGTTCCGGAGGCGGAGCAACTCGATCCGGGTCTCCACGCGCGCGTCCTCGCCGACGCGCTGAACGCCTGCGCGGAGGCGGGCATCACCGGCCAGGCGGTCACGCCGTTCCTGCTGGACTACCTGGTGCGGCACACCGACGGGGCCTCGCTGAGCGCCAACCTCGCGGCGGTGCGCGGCAATGTACGGCTGGCCGCACGGATCGCCGCGACGTGGACGAAGGTGTGACGGCGGGGCGGAACGGTGCGCTGCTGGTCGTCGGCGACGTCGTCACCGATGTCGTGGCCCGCCACCGGGGGCCGCTCGCGACCGGTACGGACACGGTCGCCGCGATCCGGCTGCTGCCGGGCGGGGCCGGTGCGAACGTGGCCTGCTGGGCCGCCCACACCGGCTGCGCGGACGTACGCCTGCTGGGGCGGGTCGGCGCGGACTCGGCGGCATGGCACGAGCGGGAGCTGGTCACGGCCGGGGTGCGCCCCCGTCTGGTGGTCGACCCGCGGGCGGCGACCGGCACCGTGATCTGTCTGGTCGACGGGGGCGCGGCGGCCGAGCGCACGTTCCTCACGGACAGCGGTGCGTCCCTGCGGCTCGAACCGGACGACTGGTCGGACGCGATGCTCGACGGCGTCGCCCGGCTGCATCTGTCGGGCTACCTGCTGTTCTCGGAACCGAGCCGGGCTCTGGCGGCGGTGGCGCTCGCGGCGGCACGCGCGCGTGGGGTTCCGGTCAGCATGGATCCGGCGTCGGCCGGGTTCCTCGCCGAGCTGGAGGTCGACCGTTTCCTGGCGTTCGCAAAGGGACTGGACGTGCTGATGCCGAGCCGGGACGAGGCGTGCCTGCTGACGGGGCTGTCCGATCCGGCGGACGCGGCGGCCGAGCTGAGCCGTCTGTTCCCCCTGGTCGTGGCCAAGTCGGGTGTGCGGGGAGCCCTGGTGGCGCGGGCCGGGAGCGTGCTCGCACGGGTCCCGGCGCCGCCGGCGACCGCCCGTGACTCGACGGGCGCGGGGGACGCCTTCACCGGGGCGTTCCTCGCCGCGCTCGTCGCGGGAGCGCACCCGGAGGAGGCGGCGGCACGCGGCTGCCGGGCGGGGGCACGGGCGGTGGAACGGGTGGGCGGCAGACCGCCGCATGCGGGCGCGAACTGACGCCAAGGGGGCGGGAACTCGGGCGCGCGACGACGTGGGTGCGCCCCGACCGGTCGTCCCGTCCCGTCGCCCAGCCGGTCGGTTCGGCCGGTCGGTTCAGCAGGTCTTCCTCGCGGGTCGGCTCAGGCTTTGCGCCCCCACGCGGAGATCATCGGCGCGGTGGTCAGGTCCATGGCGCCGGACTCGACGTTGGCCAGGTGCTGGTCGATCTCCTGGTCGGTGGCCAGTCCGGCGGCCACCAGCCGGTCGCGGATCTGCCGGACGGTGGCGGACTCCAGGGCGGTGCAGGCGGGCGAGGTCATGGGGAAGTAGGCGTCGGCGTGGACCTCGCGCAGCCCCGCCTCGCGCAGCAGTCGCGGGAGCCTGCGGCCGTAGGCCAGGTCGGCGCCGCGCTCGGCGAGCAGGCTGCGGAAGCCCTGCCGCAGCCGGTTGGCGAGCCGCTGCTCGGGCCCGTACTCGTCGGGGCAGGTCAGCGGCTGCAGAGCCGGGTCGGCATCCTCGACGAGCAGCCAGCCGCCGGGCCTGAGTGCCTCGATCATGGACCCCAGGGCCTTTTCCCGGTCCGGCACATGGACGAGGACGAGCCGGGCGTGCACCAGGTCGAACCCCTCCCCCGGCGGTTCCTCGGCGCTCACGTCGTGGACGCGCACCTCGACCGGCGGCCGGGCGGCGGCAGCGAGCCGTGAGGTGTCGATGTCGGTGGCGACGACCTGCCCGGTGGGTCCGACCCGCTGGGCGAGCCAGGACACCACGGAAGTGCCGCCGGCCCCGACCTCCCAGCAACGCCGGCCGGCCATCGCGCCCAGGCCTTCGATGTGCCTGAAGGTCGTGGGGTCGAAGAGGTGGGCGAAGGCGTCGAAGCGTTCTGCGGCCTCGGCGTGCTGGTTGTCGAGGAGATAGCCGTCGGATGGCGTCATGGCGGAATCATCTCAGTGCTCCGCGCACCCGGCCGGTCGGCTCTGTGTCCACAGGCGGGAACAAAGCGGAATCTCCTGTTCCCACAGGTCCGCACGCGGATCGGCCCTGGCTGGCACACTGGCGGTCCACGACGCGGAAGCGTGGTGCGAGGGGATGCACACGAGGAGATCCAGGGGAGACAGAGATGTCGATGGCGGGGAATCTGCGCAAGGTCACCGGGCTGAGCAGGGTCGGCGGCCTGCGCAAGGTGGCGCGGCTGGCCCGGCGGCGGCCGCGCGTGGACCTGAGCCATCCCGCCCGGTCGCCGCTGGGCTCCTCCGTGGTGAACTGCGTGATGTACCAGGACGGCCGGCGGGTCCCAGGCTGCGCGGACCTGGTGGACGCGGTCCGCATGGTGCGCAAGAGCGGCGAGGGCTTCGTCTGGCTGGGACTGCACGAGCCGACGGACGGTGAGTTCGCGGGCGTCGCCGAGCTGTTCGACCTGCATCCACTGGCCGTGGAGGACGCGGTCGAGGCCCATCAGCGGCCGAAGCTGGAGCGGTACGGCGAGACGCTGTTCGCGGTGTTCAAGACCGTCTGCTACGTGGAGCACGAGCAACTGACCGCGACGAGCGAGGTGGTGGACACCGGGGAGATCATGGTGTTCACCGGCGCGGACTTCGTCATCACGGTACGGCACGGGCGGCACGGCTCCCTGGGCCCGTTGCGTGAGGAGTTGGAGTCGGACCCGCAGCAGCTCGCGAAGGGGCCGGCGGCGGTGCTGCACGCGATAGCGGACCACGTCGTCGACGACTACCTGCACGTCACCGACGCGGTGCAGGCCGACATCGATCAGGTCGAGACGGAGGTGTTCTCCGAGAGCGGTGCGCGGACGGACCCGGGGCGCATCTACCAGATGAAGCGGGAACTGCTGGAGCTGAAGCGGGCGGTGGTGCCGCTGGCCCGTCCGGTGGAGGATCTGGCGACCCGGCCCATCCAGGTGGTCGACCCGGAGATACAGGCCTACTTCCGGGACGTCCTCGACCATCTGATGAGGGCCAAGGAGCAGATCGCCGCGTTCGACGAACTCCTGAACTCCATTCTGCAGGCGCATCTGGCGCAGGTGACGGTCGCGCAGAACGAGGACATGCGGAAGATCACGGCCTGGGCCGCGGTGATCGCCGTGCCGACGATGGTGTGCGGGGTGTACGGCATGAACTTCGACCACATGCCGGAGTTGCACTGGCGGTTGGGCTACCCCCTCGTCATAGCCGTGATAGCAGGGGCGTGCCTGGTGCTGTACCGGGGCTTCAGGCGCAACGGCTGGCTCTGATCACAACCGGCGCTGATCACGGCCGGCACGTTTCACGGCTGGCACTCTTCACGACCGGCACGTGTCACGGCCGGCTCCGGTCAGCCGCTCCAGGCGGGGTGGCGGGGGTCGTCGGCGCGGACGAGGACGTCGGCCGTGCCGGCCGGGTCGGTCTCGGTGTCGTAGCGCTCGAAGGCGGGGAGCGTCCAGTGCTCGGCGTCGGGCGTGCGGCGGCGCAGGGCGCCCGGGGAGAGGAGGAGGTGGACGGTCAGGTCGAAGGGAAACCAGTGGCACAGCAGGAGGGGGCCGTGGACCAACAGCACTCCGCCGGGCGGGAGTTGGACGTAGGGGCTGCGGGTGGCGCGGTCGGTGGCCGGGTCCCAGAGGTCGGGCAGGACGCGGCCGTCGCCTCCCGGGTCGAGCGGTCCGAAGACCTCGCGCCACAGGGCGCCGGTGTCGAACCAGCCGCCGTAGTACGACTCCGCGTCGCGCCGACCGTGCTCCAGCCGGAGCGAGGCGGGGCGCAGGAAACCCTGGGTGCCGACGACGAGCGAGGGCCGCCCCCGTACGCGCAAGGCCTCCCCGACGCGCTCGGCGAGGTCCTGGGGGCGCGCGGCCGGGGCGCCGTCGACGCCGACGCGCAGCCATTCGCCGCCGTCGGCGGGCGTCAGGCCGGTCAGCCGGTCGGCGAGCAGTCCACCGAGCCGCTCCCAGGTGATCGCTTCGAGTCGCACAGGGCCCATGATGCCTCGCCGATCGGGCAGGGAGAGAGGAGGGCGGCGGGACGGGAGGCGGCGAGGCAGGCGGGGAATGAAGCGCGTATGGCAGGGTCGGTGATGTCTCGCTCCTTCGGCGGACTTGTGGTGGTGCGGCCGCTCAGGCACACCCGTTGCCGCGGATGCCGGCGGGGGCCGTTGCCGCTGCTCTTCCTGGGGGAGGGCGCGCCGCGGTGCCTCGACTGCGCGGATCTCGGGCATCTGGTGTTCCTGCCGCGCGGGGACACCGCGTTGACCCGGAGGTCGCGGGAGGAGAGCACGCTGTCCGCCGTGGTGGTGCGGTTCAACCGGCGCAAGGGCCGGTACGAACGGCAGGGCGTGCTGGTGGAGGAGGCCGCGCTCGCGCGGGCCGAGGCGCGGTGTCTCGCGGATGCCGAGGCACGGCGCCGGCGGCGGGCGCGGGACGCGAGGCGCCGGGCGGTGGCGGACGAGAGGTTCGCTGCGGCGTTCGCCGCGGAGATCCTGCGGCTGCTGCCGGGCTGCCCGGTCGACCGGGCCGTCGCCATCGCGACTCACGCGTCCGTGCGGGGCAGTGGACGGGTGGGGCGCAGCGCGGCGGGGCGGGCGCTGTCGCGGGAGGCGGTGATCTCCGCGGTGGTGGCGTCCGTGCGGCATGTGGACACGCCGTACGACCAGTTGCTGATGAGCGGGGTGGAGAGGCATGAGGCGCGGCGGCGGATCGCGGCGGCGGTGTGGGACGTGGTGCGGGAGTGGGAGGAGGCGGCGGATGTGGGCTGACACGGGGGATCCGGGCCGGACGGCCGGACCGCGGGGCCCGGGGTCGAGGTGGGGGGCGTGATCGGCGGACCGTACTTCGTGCTGGTCGTGACCGGAGTGCTGACGACCGGGGTGATGGCCGGGGTGTTCTGTGCGTTCTCGACGCTGGTGATGAGCGGGCTGGCCGGGCTGCCGCCCGCGCAGGGCGTCGCCGCGATGAGCTCGGTCAACCTGGTCGCCCCGCGGCCGGCTTTCATGTGCGTCTTCCTCGGTACGGCGGTGGTGTCCGTGATGATCGCCGTGGTGACGTTCGTGGTGTGGCCGGGCGAGGGCAAGGCGGCGCTGCTGGTGGGCAGCGCGCTGTATCTGTTCGGTTCGCTCGTGGTCATGGTGAGCGGCGGCCGCCGTTTCCTACGTCCTGGCCCTCACCTGACCCGCTCCTGCCGAGCCGCCTTCCCCCTCCCCCCGCTGCCCCTCGCCGCGCAGCGACCGGCGGTCGTAGCTCTGCGGGGGCGGGGGCAGGGGTGCGGACGTATCGTGGCGAAAGGAGTGCGGCTCGCAGGACGCACGGCCCGTCGTACACCGGGGGCCCCTGGTGTACGGACGCGAGGAAGACGACCATGGCCGATCCCAAGGGGTTCATGACGACGCCGCGCGAGGAGTGGCCGCGGCGGCCCGTCGGGGAGCGGGTGCGGGACTGGGACGAGATCTACGTCCCCGGGGCGCTGCTGCCCATCGTCAGCAAGCAGGCCGACCGCTGTATGGACTGCGGGGTGCCGTTCTGCCACGACGCCTGTCCGCTGGGCAATCTGATCCCCGAGTGGAACGAGCTGGTCTCCCGCGAGGACTGGCGGGCGGCGAGCGAACGGCTGCACGCGACGAACAACTTCCCCGAGTTCACCGGCCGGTTGTGCCCGGCGCCGTGCGAGGCGGGGTGTGTGCTGGCGATCAACCAGCCGGCGGTCACCATCAAGAACGTCGAGTGCGCCATCGCCGACCGGGCCTGGGCGGAAGGCTTCGCGCCCCCGCGGCCGCCCGAGCGGCTCAGCGGGAAGACGGTCGCGGTGGTCGGTTCGGGGCCGACCGGGCTCGCGGCCGCGCAGCAGCTGACGCGGGCGGGGCACACGGTCGCCGTGTACGAGCGGCACGACCGGATCGGCGGGCTGATGCGGTACGGCATTCCCGCGTTCAAGATGGAGCGGCGGCACCTGGAACGGCGGATCGAGCAGATGCGGGCCGAGGGGACGAGGTTCCGTACGTCGACGACGGTCGGTCGGGACGTCCCGGCGACGGATCTGCGCACGCGCTACGACGCGGTGGTGATCGCCATCGGGGCGACCGCGTGGCGGGAACTCCCGGTGCCGGGGCGCGAGCTGGACGGCGTACATCAGGCGATGGAGTATCTGCCGTTGGCCGACCGGGTGTGCGAGGGGGACCTGGCGGTCTCACCGTTGTCCGCGGCCGGCCGGCATGTCGTCATCGTCGGCGGTGGGGACACGGGCGCGGACTGTCTGGGGACGGCGGTGCGGGAAGGAGCCGCGTCCGTGACGCAGCTGGACATCTACGCGCAGCCGGGTGCGGAGCGGGACGAGGACACGGAACCGTGGCCGACGTACCCGAAGCTGTACCGGTTGTCGGCCGCTCACGAGGAGGCGCGGGATCTGCGGACTGCGCCGGCGGCGGACGCGGACGCGCGGCTGTTCGCGGCCTCCACGCTCCGCTTCGACGGGGACGCGGAAGGCCATGTGCGGGCGCTGCACCTGGTCGAGGTCGACGCGGGGCGCCGGGCGGTTCCGGACAGTGGCCGGAGCCTGCCCGCCGACCTCGTGCTGCTCGCGCTCGGCTTCTCCGGGCCGGACCGGGCGGACGGCCTCGTCGACCAGCTCGGCCTCACGCTGGAGCCGCGCGGCACGATCGCCCGGGGCGCCGACTTCACGACCGGCGTCCCCGGGGTGTTCGCCGCGGGCGACGCGGCACGCGGGCAGTCGCTCATCGTCTGGGCGATCGCGGAGGGCCGGGCCGTGGCGGCGGCCGTCGACCACTATCTGACGGGCAGTGCACGGCTGCCGGCCCCGATATCGGCGTACGACCGCCCGATGACGGTCTAGCACCAGGTCACATGGTCAATCACAAGCACGGCATGTTCAGCAGAGCAACAGATCAGGAGGTCAACGGGTTCAGGACAGCAGGAAGTCCGCCTCCCCCGCTTTGGCGCCCTCGATGAACGCGGTCATCTCGTCGGTGGTGTAGATCAGCGCGGGCCCGTCGGGGTCGGTCGACTGCCGTACGGCAATCCGGCCGTCGGCCAGTTTCATCGCCTCCAGGCAGTTTCCGCCGTTGCCGCCGCTCCAGGGTTTGTGCCAGCCCTCGGTGCCCAACTCCCGTGCGGGCATGCCGTTGTAGACGCGACCGCGGGGATTGATGCGATCCATTCACAGCTCCTTGCGGAGATCCCGGAGGATCTCCTTCGTGCGTTGTGCCGTCGCGGCCTGCGCCGCCATGCGGTCCATGACCTCCAGGTGGGTCGCCACCTCGGAGCGCGCGTCCAGGTAGACGGCGCCGGTCAGGTACTCGCTGTAGACCATGTCCGGCAGTTCTGACATGGCGAATCGGAACAGCACGAAGGGCCCGTACGTCCCCGGGTGCGGACCGCTCGCGAACGGGGCGATCTGGAGCGTCACGTTGGGCAGCCTCGTGGCGTCGAGCAGTTTGTCGATCTGGGCGCGCATCACCTCCGGGCCGCCGACCGGCCGGCGCAGCACGGTCTCGTCCAGCACCGCCCAGAACCGGGGTGCGTCGGTCCGTGTGAGCAGGTCCTGGCGCTGCATGCGCAGGGCGACGTGGCGCTCGATGTCCTCGGGGCTGGTCTGACCGACGGCGCCGGACCTGAGCACTCCGCGCGCGTAGTCCTCGGTCTGCAACAGGCCGGGGACGAAGTGCGGTTCGTAGGAGCGGATGAGGGAGGCCGCGCCCTCCAGGCTGACGTACATCGAGAACCAGCCCGGCAGGATGTCGTGGAACCGCTGCCACCAGCCGGGCTTGTTGGCCTCGTCGGCGAGTTGGACGAAGAGTTCGGCCTCGTCGTCGGGGATGCCGTAGGCCTTCAACAGGAGTTGCAGATAGGGGATTTTGAAGGAGACCTCGGCCATCTCCATGCGGCGGACGGTGGCGGGGGCGACGCGGAGGATGCGTGCGGCTTCCTCCCGTTTCAGCCCGGCGCGCTCCCGCAGGTCCAGCAGGCGCCGGCCGAGAACCACCTGGCCCACCGTCGGCGCGGACCGCGGTTCGCTCACGCTCCCACCTCCACACATCGATCCTGACAGCCCTGCGGCGCCATTCGAAGATTCATTCGAGGATCGGTTGATCGTCGATGATCCCAACTGGCGCCGCTCAACATGCTGTTGCGAGCAGTGTGCCACGCCCCCTTACCGCGTCACACCGCACTCTGCATTTTTCAGAGTGACACTTGCCAAGTGTTCACGGCGGGGAGATAGTGGCAAACGTGATTCCGTCCGCGCCCTTAGGAACAGACGCTGCCGCAGACCGTCCCGGTCTCGGTGCCGCAAGGGCGGCAACCCCAGGTGGGGGCGCTGCCGAGCGCCGGTTCCGCTTCGAGTTGGCCGCACACCCGGGTTCCCCCGCACAGGCTAGACGGCTGGCGCGCGCTCGGCTGACCGGCTGGTCGGTATGCGCGGACACCTGTGACACCGCGGCGCTCGTCATATCCGAGCTGGTGACGAACGCGATCGTGCACACCGCGAGCAGCCGGGTGGTGTGCGAGCTGCACGACCACGACGACACGGTCCGCATAGCCGTGCACGACGAGGGCTGTGCTCCCGGTCAGCCGCGGCCTGCGGCGCAGCGGCCCGAGGAGGAGCAAGGGAGGGGGTTGCTCCTCGTCGACGCCGTGTGTGAGTCCTGGGGTGCGCAGGAGCGCGGACCCGGGCTGCTGGTCTGGGCCGAACTGGCTCGTCAGACCGACGCCGTCCGGGGAACCGCCGAGCCGCGCAACGACCTGGGCTGGGGCGCCCGCCCCAAGCCGGCCCCCTCGCACGGCGGCTCGGGCGAGGAGGAGCGGGGGGAGCGCGCGAAGGCCCGGCACGAGGGCCCCTGGGAGCAGCGCGGGGAGCAGCACGAAGACACCTGCGCGCGACGCGGAGAGCAGCGCGAAGTCCCGTGGGAGCAGCACGGAGGGTGGGGGCGGCCGTGAACGGGCTCGGCTCGGGTCAGCCGCTCGGGCTGGACACGCTGGTGCGGTTGCGCCGCCGGCAGCAGACGCCGGACGCCGTGCGGCGGCTGCCGCTCCCCGAGGGCATGACCGCTCCGCTGGGCTGCGACGCGGTGGCCGTACCCGACCGCCTCGGTCCACTGGTCGTGCCACGACTGCCGCGCGTGGGGTGCGTGTACGCCGACGGCGCGCGCTGGTGGTGGATCGTCCCGTCGGACTCCGACTACGCCCTGCCCTGGCCGGCCCCGGCCCACTACGCGCCCGGCGCGCCCGTCCCCGCCACGGCCCGCCTCATCCATCGCCCCGAAGGCACGATCCCCTACACCCCGCCGATCCCGCTCTACCTCTCCCTGTGCCGGGTGACGGGCACGACCCCCGACTGGTCGCGAGCGGTCTCCGCGTGATCAGCGGTCCGGGCTCGCAAAGGTCACTCCACGGCTTCGGCGGCGCCCCGGACGATCACCAGGAAGGTGTCCGTCGCGAGGTCCATGACCACCTCGGCGGGCAGGCCTTCCAGGCGTCGCGCGTGAGCGAACTCCTCAGCGGGCCAGGAGCCGCGCGGGCCGCCGGCGGGAAAGCGTTCGAGCACCGTTCGCCCGTTCACCATCCTGCACCTCCAGAAGCGTCGTACCTGTAGGAGTTAACGCTCTGGAGAGGGGAAACGGCTCGCTCAGTGGCGGTACTGAGACATTGTCGACACCCGGTCGGCGCGGACGGTGAAGCTCCGCTCACTTTGCGACGCGAACCGGACACGATCGGCCCCAATGGCCGACTGTACGTGTCGTATCACGCACGGATCGTGACAGCAGGTCCGCTGCCCACCCGTACGACACCCTCGGCCTACAGCGCGACGGACCGGACGGGCGCAGCGATCCGCTGTCGCCCCGCCTCCAACTCCGCCAGCGCCTCGTGCAGTTGCCGGACGTGCCGTGGGGTGAGCCGGCCGGTCACGTCGAGGTGGACGGCGCAGGCGGTCGTCGTGTCGACGAGCCGCTCCAGTACGGCCGCGACCGCGTCCGTGCCCTCGGTGTGCCGGGCGAGGGCGGGCAGTTCGGCGGCCGAGAGTGTGATGGCCGTGCGGGCCTCGGCGAGGGTGCGGTAGGCCTCGCGGCGCAGTGCCCAGCGCTCGGCGCGGTCACCGGACTCGCCGAGGACGTGGACGAGGTAGGCGTGCGCGGCTTCCTGGGCCACGGCGAGCCGGGCCCGCACCCCTCCGCCGCGCTCCCCCGGCATCGGCAGATGCCCGACGACGAGGACGATCACACAGGCCAGCAGGGTCTCTCCGATACGGCCGGCGGAGGCCTGCGGCTCGCCTGTCACCATGATCAGGGCGAGGACGAGGACGGTGACGACGGCGGTCACGGCCGCGAAGTGCCGCGTGGCGACCGGGACGAGCGCCCCGCAGACCGTCACCAGCACGATCAGTCCGGCCGGACGGGGCAGCAGCGCGGCACAGGCGGCGAACACCAGCGCGCCCAGCACGGTGCCGGCGGCCCGGGACAGCACGCGGGAGGCGAGCGGTCCGAGGTCGGGCTTGACCAGGAAGACGATGGTCATGGGCAGCCAGTACCAGTGCGGGTGGTGCCCGTCCCAGTGGGCGTGGTGCAGCGCCTGGGCGATGGCCGCGCCGGCGCCGAAGCAGAGGGCGACCCGCATCCCGTACTCCCGCCCGCCGGGGCCGGACACGGCCCGGACGGCGGTCCGCACGCTACGGCGCCTGCGGTACAGGCCCTGCCCCTCGTCCACCCGGTCGAACACCTCGGCGGCCCGCAGCAGGGCGTCGTCCAGGGCGCGCAGTGCGGGGGCGGCCCGGACCGGCGCGGGCAGCGGTCCCGCGCCGGTGTTGCCGCGCACGGCGGCCGCGAGCCGCCGGGGCCCTTGCGCCGCCCGCGCGGAGACGGGCTTCCCGGCCCAGGCCAGCGCGGTGGCCGCTTCGGCGAGGGGCAGCGCGGCGGCGAACTGGGCGTGCAGCCTGCGCTCGGCGGCGGAACTCGCGAAGCGCCGGATCCGGGGTCCGGCGAGGGCGTCCTGGGCGTGGTCGAGGGCGGCGGTGAGCGCGGCCCGCCGGGTCAGGGCGGAGTCGCCGCCGACCGCGTCGAGCAGGGCGGCGACGGCGTCGTACACGTCGGCCACAGCCTCGCGTTCCCCGTCGAACCGGAAGTCCCCGGCGAGCGAGCCCGGCGTGGGCAGCAGCAGGCGCAGCGCCAGCAGCCAGCCGGTGCCGGCGAGGAAGGCGAGCGCCGACTGCCAGGCGGCCTCCGGGAGTTGCATGCCCGCGCCGACGGCGGCCATGACGAGCAGCTGCGAACCGGCGGCGGACGCGACGGGCCCGACGGCACTGACGGCGCCGGCGACCAGCCCGAGCAGGGTGAGCAGCAGCGTCAGCGGTACGGCGGACAGGCCCTGTCCGCCGTACGTCCCGACGGCCAGCCCGAGCGCGCCCGCGAGCCCCGGCACCCCGAGGTTCTGAACCGATGCCCGCCGGCTGCCGGGCCGGTCGTTGACCCCGCCGAGCATCGCGCCGATGGCGGCCACGACGCCTGCGGCGACACGGCCACTCGCCACCCCGGCGAGCGCCAGCGGGCCGACGGCCAGCGCACCGCGCGACACGGCACTCCAGTACACGGGCCCGCGCTGGGCACGCAGGGCGTGAGCGAGCCAGGGAGGCAGGACGAGCCGCGACACGGAACTCCTGTTCGTACGAGGGCGGGGGTCGGGCGAGGCCGGGGAAACGGGGTGGCGCTCGCCTTGCCTTCGGACGACAGTGGCCGGGGCGTCAGGGTGTCACTCCACGATACGGTGCTCCCACCGGAGCGGCGGTGAACGGTGACCTGCCGTGAGATGAGCCGCCGGGCGGCTATCCGAGGCCCCCGAGGGCCGCGATCCCGTGTGCCCACTCACCGGCCGGGCCGGGCCAGGCGAGCGGGGACCAGAACGCGGTGATCAGCCCGGCGAGCGCGACGGCGACGCACAGCCCCAGTCCCCAGAAGGCGGGGGTGCCCTCGCGGTCCCGTTCCAGCGACAGGGCCACGGTGAAGAACGCGATCCCCAGGGTGACCAGGAGCAGCACCGCGCCGAGCAGGATCGTCACGACGGTGAACGCCGCCTTCTGCCAGGTGGCCTGGTGCGACGCGTACGCCACCCGGTTCGACGTGACGACGAGCAGCGGCACCCAGGGCTGCAGGGCGACGACGATCGCGCACACCACACCGATCCGCAGTGGACGGGGCGGCCCGGGTCTGGGCGTCCGCTGCCGGTCGGACTTGCCGGTGCCCGAAGGCCCCGCGCCTGCCGCCGTCCCAGCGGAGCGCGCCGTGCCGGTGCCGGGCTCGGCCGTCCCCGTCGCCCCTTCGCCGGCCGGAGCCGTTGCGTCTGTCTCCACCGGCCGGCGCACCCACTCGCCCGCGAGCACGTCCTTCTCGGCCGGCCCGCCGTCGACACCCTGCAGTCCCTCGCCCAGGAGCCGCAGATCGTCGCGCACGGCGCCGAGTTCCGCCTCGACCCGCTCCAGGAACTCGTCGTACTGCTCGTTCTCCTCGGCCGGCCCGGCCGGGTCCCACGGCTCCTCCTCGGGGACGGCGACCGCGTCCGGCTCGTTGCGGTCCCGTTCCTCCTCCAGCCGCCGCTGTTCCTCGGCGCGCCGCCGCCGGGCCAGCTCCTCCTGGGCCTGCGCCAGCAGCGCCTCGGTGTGTTCACGCTCCTGGACGGCCTCGCGCATCATCTGCTGAGCCTTGATGACCCGCAGTTCCGCGGCCTGCAGTTGCTCCTGCACCTCGGCGAGGGCCTGTTCGCGCCCCTCGGTCCGCGCGCGCTCCGCCCTTTCCTCCAGCTCGGTGACACGGGCCTGCCACTCGGCCTGTGTCGTACGGAGCCCGCGGATCAGGTGGTTGACGCGTCCCTGCATGTACTCCAGGGCGTCGCCGCGGGCCACGGCCCGGGCCAGTGAGTCGCCGGGGCCGTCGTCCCAGCCGTACACGTGCAGGTTGGTGATGAACTGGCTGCCCCTGGCCTGGTAGACGCGCCCTTCCTCGGACGCGCTGCCCCAGAGCTCGGACCGTCTCCCGACCTCCGTGCCCGGGTCGTCCGCAGCGCTCATCGTTCGGTGATGTGCTGGTCACCCATGGACTGGTAGATCCGGGCGCTGCCGGACGCCCGCGCCTGGAGCCGTACGTCGCCCCGGATGTTCTGCCGGGCGGGTCCCGGGTCCAGCGCGGCCAGGAGGGTGCGCAGGTCGTCGGCGGCGCCGGGGTGGTCGGCGAGCAGGGCCGCGAGGCGCAGCTGCCAGGCGTCGGCGATGCGCCGGCCGGCGGCCGCCGCATCGTTGTCGTCGCCTTCGGCCGCGGCGGCGAGGAGGGCGCGGCGCGAGGTCTCCAGCTCGTCACCGACCTCGTCCGCGGCTTGCGGGCGGTACCTGCGCCACACCGTGACGATGCCGTCCCGCGCCTGCTGCCAGGCCTCCGTGACGGCAAGGGTGACGACCGCTGTTCCGGCTTCGCCGGCCAGGGTGAGCAGAGTGGGATCCATGGTTTCTCCCCCGAGGTGACGGCCCGGACCGCGCTGTCCCGGCCCTGGTACGAGGACTGAGCCAGCCACACTAGCCCAACTCGGCTCGGGCGCAGTGACGTTGTCATTCCAGTCCCGTCCGCCGCGCAAACACCGCCGGCGAGGGTCGATCAGGCCGCCGGTCCCTGGCCGTCCCGCAGCCGTTCGGCGAAGGCCCGCGCGGCGGCCAGGTCACCGGCGTTCGGCCGTTGCCTGCGGATTCCGCCGACGAGTCTGAACGGCGCCCAGGTGTCGAACGCGCGGCACGTATAACTGCCGTCCACCGAGAAGCCCTTGGCGCGCAGCAGCCGGACCACGGGACGGGTGAACGGCGCCGGCGGCAGCTCGGGGAGCCCGCTGGTGGCGAACACGAACGCCCGTCCTGTACCGGCGGGCAGTGCCCTGACCAGTTCGGTCAGGCTGGGGTGCAGCCTGCCGTAGAAGACGCCCGAGCCGAATCCCACGAGGTCCGCGGCGGCCAGTTCGCCCGGGTCGGCCCGTTCCGGGGAGACGACCTCGGCGTCGAGCACCCGGGCCATGCTGTCGGCGACTCGGCGCGTGTTGCCGTGCGACACGGAGGCGCACACGATGACGGACTTCATCCTCACGATTCCCTTCTCTCGCTTCTGTCATTGAGGACGAGACGGGGGTGCGCGGATGTGACATCCCACGGGGTGCGAATTTCCAAGATGCGGTACCTCGCCCCCGAACGGCGCGGGCGGGGCCTTCGTCGCCCTCGCGTCCACGGACGGCAGCGGCAACGAGGAGCGTGAGCCTGACGTGCGGTACGAGTGGTGGCCCTGAGGCGGCCTGGGGGCGCGGCGTTCGGCTACGGCAGACCGGCCGCGTCCGCTGCCGTGCGCAGCACCTCGCGCAGCATCTCGGTGGTCAGGCGGCCGGTGAAGGTGTTGCGCTGGCTGACGTGGAAGCAGCCGAAGAGTTCCAGGCCGTCGAGGGCGACTCGGGTGCCGTGTCCGAACGCGGGCCGGGGCCGGGGCACCGTCCAGCCTGCCTCGGCGAACGCGGGCAGCGCCGCCTGCCAGCCGAAGGCACCGAGGACGACTGCTGCCTTGAGGGTCGGGCGCAGCAGCTTGAGTTCCTGGACCAGCCACGGGCGGCAGGTGTCGCGCTCCCCGGGCGTCGGCTTGTTGGCGGGCGGCGCGCAGTGCACCGGTGCGGTGACCCGGACGCCGTGCAGTTCCAAGCCGTCGTCGGCGCTGACGGAGGTGGGCTGCGAGGCGAGCCCCACGTCGTACAGCGCCTGGTAGAGCGCGTCGCCCGAACGGTCACCGGTGAACATGCGGCCGGTGCGGTTCCCGCCGTGCGCCGCGGGGGCGAGCCCGATGATCACCAGCCGGGCATCGGCCGCCCCGAATCCCGGCACCGGCCGCCCCCAGTAGGTCCAGTCGGTGAACGCGGCCCGCTTTGTCCGGGCGACCTCCTCCCGCCAGGCGACGAGCCGCGGACAGGCCCTGCAGTCCGCGACCCGTCGGTCGAGCCGCGCCAGGCCACCGCTGTCGTCGTGCATAGGCCCACCGTATGCCCGGCCGGCCCGGCCCACTGGTACGGCCCGGCGCGTTAGGGTCGTGGCCATGGCTACGGAGGATGCGGGCGGGAACGTGAACCCCGGGACCGGCGGACCGTTGGGCCGGGGCGTCGCCCAGGCCGCCGCCGGTGGCGGCAGCGCCGAGGGCACCGGCGGCGAGCGGGCTGTCGATCCCACGGTCGACCCGAAGGTCGCCGCCGCGGTGGCCGCCGCCGAGGCCGCCGGTCCGGCCCAGGGCGAGACCGTGCGGATCGACAGCTGGATCTGGGCCGTACGCCTGATCAAGACCCGTTCCCTGGGCGCGGCCGCCTGCCGCGGTGGACACGTCCACGTGAACGGCGAGCGCGTGAAGCCCGCCTACTCGGTCCGCGTCGGCGACGAGGTGCGGCTCCGGAACGAGGGCCGGGAACGGATCGTGATCGTCAAGCGCCTCATCCGCAAGCGGGTCGGCGCCCCGGTCGCCGTCCAGTGCTACGTCGACAATTCCCCTCCTCCGCCGCCGCGCGAGGCCGTTGCCCCCGCCGGCCTGCGCGACCGCGGCACCGGCCGCCCCACCAAGCGGGACCGCCGCGAGATGGAACGCCTCCGTGGGCTCGGGGGGCCCGCCGGACCGGGTGTCCCCGGCGAATCCGGCGGCCCCAGCGAACCCCGGGGCGCCGGCCGGCCCAGGAGACAGAGCGGCGGCGGCCGGACCGGCCGGTAGCCCTCGGGGAGGACCGGCCGGGCCCGTCTGACGACGCGTGCCGGTACGAACGGGCTGGTAGCCCTCGGGGAGAGCCGGTCGTAGCGGCCTGGCGACGCGTGCCGCTACGACCGGCTGGTACGCACTCGCGCCCGGCCGGCCCCTACCACTGGCACACCGCCGTGACGCCGGCCGAGCCCCCGCGACCGGCCGGCATCGTCCGGCGCTCCCCGTGCGGTCACGCGAATCGCACAGGTCACGCGGATCGCGCGGGTCGCGCCCGGCCTGCCGTCCGGCGCAGGAGGGCCGGCAGGGCCGCGTTGTGACCGCGCCGGGCCCAGGCGATCAGCGCGAGCGGAACGATCAGCACCAGTGGTGTGGCCGCGTTCTGCCCGTCGAAGACGGTGAGCTGGACGATGAACGCGCCCACCATCAGCGCGCTCAGCGCCGTCGCGGCCACCGACTGCAGGACCGGCACCAACAGGGCGACCGCACCGGCCAGTTCGAGGACGCCGATGGTGTACATGCCCACGCTGCCCCAGCCCATCCGGTCGAAGGACTCGACGGCCGAGGGGTGTGCGATCAGCTTGGGCAGCGCGCTCGCCAGACCGAAGAACAGCGCCAGCAGCACCTGCACGGAGCGGAGCGCGACGCGTCCTGCACGACGCCTCCCTGTCCCGGCGGCAGCAGAGCGGGCGGCGCGGTCCGACCGGCTGGAGGGAGTGTTCGCGGCGGACGGGGCGGTGGGAACGACGGAGACGGTGGTCTCGGACATGGAAGGCTCCTGGTCTGCTGTGTGACGTGTGCGAGGCGGTCTCGCTCGCTGTCACAGGGATGGACCCGGCCACGCCCGAGAACTCATCGGTGAACCATCCCCCACTCTCAGGAATTTCGGGGCACCGCCCTCACCCACACCCCGTCCGGTGTCAGATACGTGTCCACCTCCAGTCCCGCTTCCGCCAGGGCCGCCTCGAAGTCGTCCTTGGTCAGGGGTCTCGACAGGAACGTCTGGGTCCAGGACGCGTCCGGGAACTCGTACTCGGCGCGGACCGAGTTCACACCGTCGCCGACGGGCTCCGCCGAGACGATCCGCACGGTGAAGCCTCTCGGGTCGACGCGCACTCTCGGCAGGTCTGTGTGGTAGTCCTCGCCCTCCCGCTGGATGAGGACGCAGCCGCCCTTCGTCACATGGCGGGCACAGGTGCGCAACAGCCCCCGGCGCACCTCGGTGTCGCCGGCGTGGACGAGGAAGGACGCGAGCATCACCACGTCGAACCTCTCGGCCAGGTCCAGTTCCTCGATCGGGCCGCATACGGTGCGCGCGCCACGGACGCGGGCGAGCATCTCGGCCGACTCGTCCACGGCGGTGACCGTGAACCCCCGCTCCAGCAGCGGGTGGGTCACCCGTCCCGCTCCGCTGCCCAGCTCCAGGATGTGCGCGCCGGCCGGTACCGCGGCGGCGATGATGTCCGGCTCGTCGCCCACCGGGAGCCGTTCGTACAGCTCCACCGCGCAGCCGTCCGGGGTGATCACGCCGGGTCCCGTGCCCTCGTATCCCTCACGCATCGCTTGTCCTCCCCGACTCGTGCTCCCGCCATTCCGTCCCGTCGACCGAACAACGGCCCGGCGCCGCCCGCCCGTTCCCGCCCCCGGCCAGTTCACTCGTTCGAGTTATTCGAACTCCAGCGGGAACCATCCGTGTCCGATGTGCCAGTGGCCGCCCGCCCGCAAGTGGTCCCCGACCGCCCGCTCCACCGAGGTGCGCCGCGGCAGCTCCGCCACCGGCAGGTCCGGATCCCCGAAGACGAACCGGACGGGCTCGGTGTCGGCGGGTTCGTCGTCCTCCCGTGCGGGCCGGAACCGCTCCTGGAAGCGGACGATGTTGGACTCGGCCGGCAGATAGCGCTTCAACTGCGGATCCAGCAGCCAGGAATGGCACAGCGCGGTCTCGACACGCTCCTCGGGGAAATGCCGGCCGAAGAAGTCCCGGGCCAGGTCCAGCGAACGGTCGCAGGCCGACGGGGTCAGCGGGCCGAGGAAGTCGGGGATGTGGAGGTTCAGGCAGGGCATGCCCGGGACGGCGTCCAGGCCGGCCATCGCGATCGCCGCGGAGCTGCGCTGTCCGAGCCGCGCCCGCTCGAACTGCAGCCGCCCCAGCTGGAACAGCTCGCCGCGGAAGTGCCGGACGAGCCAGCGTTTGTGGTGCAGCCCGATCACTCCGTTCCCTCGGCGATACACCGCAAGGTTCCGGCCCAGGTCCGCCAGGGTGCGGCGGGAGACCTCGGCCGGGATGCCACGTCGCCGATGGAGAGCGAGGGTGTGCGGGAGGGCGGCGACGAAGACGAAGACGGCGAAGGAACCGCCCAGTGCGGCGGGCGACGCCGCGAACAGTTCGCCGAGATCGGGTGTGCGGCCCGTCTCCGCCGGTTCTTCCAGCAGCTCCGTCACGCACGCGTGGAGGAGTCTCAGCGCACCCGGGTCCCCGGCGAGGGTGCGCCGCAGCCCGTCGAGTTCGTTGATGTGCTCGTGCGGCACACTGAGATCGAGAAGCAGTTCGGGCAGGTCGTCGGCGTCCGGCAGCACAGCGCGTTTCCCCTCCTGGCCGTCGTTGGTGAACGTCCCCGTCGAAGAGTACGTTGCAAGTGGGAGTGATGATCCGGGATGCGTACAGGCAGTGAACCGGCGACCGCGCGCAGCGCACTGCGGGCGCGGTTCTGGCTGAGCCTGTGGGGGGTCGCCTGGGCGATCTTCGGAACGGCGGCGTTCGCGTTCGCCGGACGCACCGGCTGGGCGGCCGCCTGCGGGGCGCTGTGGCTCGTGGCCACCATCGACCTGGCCTTGATCGTCCGGCACCGCCGGCAGGGCCCGCACTACCAGCCCGGCCCGGACATCCCGCCGTACCGGCCGGTGGACAGCGAGCTGCGACACGGGCCGAGACGGCCGTACCGGAGCAGGCGGCCGTTCGGCCGGCCACCGCACCACGGGCACCCGTGACACCTCTCTCGGCCGCCCACGGTGCTCGCGCGCCGACCCGTGGTCGACCTGCGGGAAGCAGGGGTGTGAGGCGTCCCGGGCCGTCAGGAGTCGAACCGGGCCGCCTTCAGGTACTCGGGGTTCGGGTCCAGCGCCGCGGCTAGCCGGAAGTGCCGTTTGGCCTGGTCGGGACGGCCCTGCCGCTCATAGGTGCGGGCGAGCGCGAAATGCGCGAAGGCATTGTCCGGCTCGCGCTCCAGAACGATCGTGAACTCCAGCTCCGCCGGTCGCAGTTGCGCCGCCGCGAAGAAGGCACGCGCGCGGAGCAGACGCGCGGCCGTGTTCTCCGGATGCGCCGCGATGACCCCGTCGAGCAGCTTCACGGCTCCCCGCGGGTCCCGTGCGCTGAGCAGGTGCTCGGCGGCGCGGTAGTCGATGACATGCGTCTCCGGGGTCTGTCCACTGGAACCGCTGGTCTCGGGCACGACGAAGTCCTTCCCTCTCTGCACTGGTTCAACGCCGTACCACCGGGCCGCTATTCCGCGCCGGACCTCCCGGCCCGGGTCACCGGGACTCGCCTGCCCGGCGCGTGAGGTAGTCCCAGACCTCGCCGACGCGCTTGTGCAAGGCGTCCAGCGGTACGTCGTTGTCGATCACGATGTCCGCGATCCGCAGGCGCTGCTCACGGGTCGCCTGCGCGGCCATACGCGCGCGTGCGTCGTCCTCGGTCATCCCGCGCAGCCGCACAAGCCGCTCCAGCTGGGTCTCGGGGCTCGCGTCGACGACGACCACGACGTCGTACAGCGGTGCCAGCCCGTTCTCCGTGAGCAGCGGGACGTCGTGCACGACCACGGCGTCCTCGGCGGCGGCGCCCTCCAGTTCGCCGGAGCGCGCGCCGACGAGAGGGTGCACGATCGAGTTGAGGACGGCCAGTTTCCCGGGGTCGGCGAAGACGATCGAGCCGAGCCGCGGCCGGTCCAGGCTGCCGTCGGCGGTCAGGACGCCCGTGCCGAAGGCTTCGACGACGGCCGCGAGGCCGGGCGTGCCGGGAGCGACGACCTCACGCGCGATGCGGTCCGCGTCGATCAGTACGGCGCCGTGCTCGACCAGCAGCAGGGACACCTCGCTCTTGCCGGCGCCGATTCCGCCGGTCAGGCCAACCTTCAGCATGAGCCGAAGCATAGGCGCTCCGCCGGCTGCCGAGTGGGGCGCCTTCTGGCGCCGCTGGTCAGCCCTCGCCCTCCCGCTCCGCCAGGAAGCGTTCGAACTCGCGGCCGATCTCGTCCGCGGAGGGGATGTCGACCGGCTCGGCGAGCATGTTGCCGCGGCTCTCGGCGCCCGCCGCCGCGTCGTACTGGTGCTCCAGGCCCTGGACGAGTGCGGTGAGCTCCTCGTCGCCCTCCCGGATCTGCCGGTCGATCTCCGTCTGCGTGCGGTGTGCGTCCGTGCGCAGCGCGTGCGCGACGCCGGGGAGGACCAGGCCGGTGGCGCCGGTGACGGCCTCCAGGACGGTGAGCGCCGCGTCGGGGTACGGCGAGCGGGCGATGTAGTGCGGAACGTGCGCGGCGACGCCCAGCACGTCGTGCCCCGCCTCCAGCAGGCGGTACTCCAGCAGCGACTCGGCGCTGCCGGGCACCTGGGCCTCGTCGAACGGGCTGCGGTGACCGGGGACGAGGTCGGTCCGGTTGCCGTGCGGGGTGAGGCCGACGGGGCGGGTGTGCGGGACGCCCATGGGGATGCCGTGGAAGTTCACGGACAGGCGGACGCCGAGCCGCTCCACGATCTGCCGCACTGCTGCCGCGAAGCGCTCCCACTCCACGTCCGGCTCGGGACCGGACAGCAGCAGGAAGGGCGCGCCGGTGGTGTCCTGGACGATGCGGACCTCGATCGCAGGCACCTCGTACTCGGTCCAGCGGTCCCGCTTGAAGGTCAGCAGGGGCCGGCGGGCGCGGTAGTCCACGAGCCGGTCGTGGTCGAAGCGGGCCACGAGCTGGTGGGGATGCGCGTCGAGGAGCCGCTCGACGATCTGGTCGCCGGTTTCCCCCGCGTCGATGTATCCGTCGAAGTGGTAGAGCATGACAAGGCCGGCCGACTCCTGGGCGAGCGCCATGTCGACGACGGCCAGCCCCTTCGGCTCCCACGTGTACAAACCCTGCGGATCAAGCACAGTGACCGCTCCTCCTCGTGTCCGTACTCGACAACGCCCCCTGGAGCGCGGGCATTCCCGGACCGGGCCTCTGATCAGGCAACTCGCGCCGCACGCCTTGACGCTTCGTCACCTGGTCCGTACCTTCACAAGGAAGGCGTTCACATACGCGGCTGAAATACACGTTCATGAATGCGCTCATCCGCGTGAAGTCATGACGGAGTCATGAAGGAACACGACAGGAAGGCACCCTCATGCGCCGGCGCCCGCTGCTCACCTCCCTGCTCGCCGTGGCCACCGCCACCGGCGGCCTGCTCCTGGCCGACACCGGCCCGGCCTCCGCCTCCACGCCCGCCCTCTCCTCAGCCGCCGTCGAGGTCTCCACGGCGGCGCAGCTCAAGGCCGCGCTCGGGGACGCACGGCCCGGGGCCACGATCCACCTCGCCGACGGGACGTGCACCGGCAACTTCAAGGCGACGACGCCGGCCACGTCAGGCGACCGCATCACGCTCACCGGCTCCCCCAGGGCCGTACTCACCGCGGGCGGCGGCTACGGCCTGCATCTCGACGGCGCCTCCTACTGGACGGTCAGCGGCCTGACCGTGACCGGCGGCCAGAAGGGCATCGTGATCGACACGGCCACGGGGGTCGTGATCGACGGCGTGACGGTGCACGACTTGGACATGGAGGGGGTGCACTTCCGCACGTCCAGCGCGGACGGCGTGATCGAGAACTCGAGGATCTACGACACCGGGAACGACGGCAGGGGCATGGGCGAGGGCGTCTACGTGGGCACCGCCAACACGCTCTCGGACCGCAGCGACAACGTGCGGATCCTCGACAACACCATCGGGCCGGACGTCGGCGGCGAGAACGTCGACATCAAGGAGGGAACCAGCGGCGCGCAGATCATCGGCAACGTCTTCGACGGCAGCGGGCTGACCGACGCGAACTACGACGACTCCTGGGTCGACGTGAAGGGCAACGACGTCCTCGTCCAGGACAACACCGGCACGAACACCACGAACGACGGCTACCAGACCCACACCCAACGCTCCGGCTGGGGCTGCGGCACGGTGTTCAGGAACAACGGCTCAGACCTGACGGGCGCCACAGGAGACACCCGACTGGCCATCAACGTCACCAACTACAAGTCGACCTGCAAGACAACGGTCTACGACTCCAACACGGTGACAGCAGGCAAGGGCCTGACCAACATCCCGGTGACTTCCTGACCAAGGGGCCGTGGTCCAACTCAGGGGCGCGGGGAACTGCGCGACAAGCCACAACGCACCCGCACTTCGACAAGCGACGCGCCTCCCCCCACACACACAAAACACTGAGGGGCCGTACCCCGAAAGGTACGGCCCCTCAGCCTCAACGGCTAAGCCTCAGCGGCTGGGGGTGCCCCCTCTGGGGGAGCTCAGCTCTGGCCGCCGGCCAGCTTCTCGCGCAGCGCGGCCAGCGCCTCGTCCGAGGCCAGCGCACCGGAGGTGTCCGCACCCTCGGAGGAGTACGAACCGCCACCCGCGACCGGAGCGGCACCCGCGGCGTCCCCGCCCTCGGCGGCGGCAGCCGCGTCGGCCTCACGGGACTTGATGACCTGCTGCTGGTGCTGCTCGAAGCGGGTCTGCGCCTCGGCGTACTGGTGCTCCCACGTCTCGCGCTGGGTCTCGTAGCCCTCGAGCCAGTCGTTGGTCTCGGGGTCGAAGCCCTCGGGGTAGATGTAGTTGCCCTGGTCGTCGTAGGACGCGGCCATGCCGTACAGGGTCGGGTCGAACTCGACCGAGGCCGGGTCGGCACCGAAGGCCTCGTTGGCCTGCTTCAGCGAGAGGCTGATGCGACGGCGCTCGAGGTCGATGTCGATGACCTTGACGAAGATCTCGTCGTTGACCTGGACGACCTGCTCCGGGATCTCCACGTGGCGCTCGGCCAGCTCGGAGATGTGGACCAGACCCTCGATGCCCTCGTCCACGCGGACGAACGCACCGAACGGAACCAGCTTCGTGACCTTGCCGGGCACGACCTGGCCGATCTGGTGGGTGCGGGCGAACTGCTGCCACGGGTCTTCCTGGGTCGCCTTCAGCGACAGGGAGACGCGCTCGCGGTCCATGTCGACGTCGAGGACCTCGACCGTGACCTCCTGGCCGACCTCGACGACCTCGGAGGGGTGGTCGATGTGCTTCCAGGACAGCTCGGACACGTGGACCAGACCGTCGACGCCACCCAGGTCCACGAAGGCACCGAAGTTGACGATCGAGGAGACGACGCCGGACCGCACCTGACCCTTCTGGAGGGTGGTGAGGAAGGTCTGGCGGACCTCGGACTGGGTCTGCTCCAGCCAGGCACGGCGGGACAGGACCACGTTGTTGCGGTTCTTGTCCAGCTCGATGATCTTGGCCTCGAGCTCCTTGCCGACGTACGGCTGGAGGTCGCGGACGCGGCGCATCTCGACCAGGGAGGCCGGGAGGAAGCCACGGAGGCCGATGTCGAGGATGAGACCACCCTTGACGACCTCGATGACGGTACCGGTGACGATGCCGTCCTCTTCCTTGATCTTCTCGATGGTGCCCCAGGCACGCTCGTACTGGGCGCGCTTCTTCGAGAGGATCAGGCGGCCTTCCTTGTCCTCCTTCTGGAGGACCAGGGCCTCGATCTCGTCACCGACGGCGACGACCTCGTTCGGGTCGACGTCGTGCTTGATCGAGAGCTCGCGGCTCGGGATGACACCTTCGGTCTTGTAACCGATGTCGAGCAGGACCTCGTCCCGGTCGACCTTCACGATGACGCCGTCGACGATGTCGCCGTCGTTGAAGTACTTGATCGTCTCGTCGATCGCGGCGAGGAAGGCTTCCTCGTTACCGATGTCGTTGACCGCAACCTGCGGGGTGGTGGCGGTGGTCTCGGTGCTGCTCGTCATGTGGGAAAGGGCTCCGGTACGGACATTGAAGTCGTAGGTACTGCTACGCCGGGAGCCCGTATCGCTCTGTAGAAGCCGGACAGCCTAGGAAGCGCCCCACCAGACACTGGTGACGGCGCCTCGACAACCGAGGGGACATACAACAGATGCGAGCGCAGCCTGCTACGTCTGAGGTGCGCAGGCCCGCAGCGCAACTTGTAGCATACGGGGGCAGCCGAGCAGGGTCAATGCGCGAAGGCGCACACCCGGGGCGGATCGCCGCATACCCGGCACAAGAAACGTCCCATCACGCCGTGCAGGCGTACGGAACCCCTCCGTGACACGCGCCGCGGCCCGTCGGTTGGACGGAAGAGTACGACGAGGGAGCCGATCATCCAAGAGCCGGAACCGTACGTCCCCGAGGCGCCCGAGCCCGAGGCCACCCGACGTGACGCCGGGGTCGCGGAGAGCGCGCGGGCCAACCGTGGCTGGTGGGACCGCAACGCCGACGAGTACCAGATCGAGCACGGCACGTTCCTGGGCGACGACCGCTTCGTGTGGGGGCCCGAGGGCCTGGACGAGGTGGAGGCCGAGCTCCTCGGGCCGCCCGAGGAGCTCGAGGGCAAGGACGTCCTGGAGATCGGCGCCGGCGCGGCCCAGTGCGCGCGCTGGCTGGCCGCGCTGGGCGCACGTCCGGTCGCCCTCGACCTCTCGCACCGGCAGCTTCAGCACGCGCTGCGCATCGGCGGACCGTTTCCCCTGGTGTGCGCCGACGCCGCCGCGCTGCCCTTCGCGGACGGCTCCTTCGACCTGGCGTGCTCGGCGTACGGGGCGCTGCCGTTCGTCGCGGAACCGCGGGAGGTGCTGCGCGAGGTGCGCCGGGTGCTGCGGCCGGGCGGGCGCTTCGTGTTCTCGGTGACGCACCCGATCCGCTGGGCCTTCCCCGACGAACCGGGCCCGGAGGGGCTCGCGGTGGCGTCCTCCTACTTCGACCGGACCCCGTACGTCGAGCAGGACGACGCCGGCCGCGCGGTGTACGTCGAGCACCACCGGACGCTCGGCGACCGGGTCCGGGACATCGTGGCCGCGGGCTTCCGGCTGGTGGACCTGGTCGAGCCGGAATGGCCGGCCTGGAACACCTCGGAGTGGGGCGGCTGGTCTCCCCTGCGGGGCCACCTGATCCCGGGAACGGCGATCTTCGTCTGCGAGCGGGACTGAGCGCACGCGCGTGACGCCTCACGCGCGCGTGATGGCTCGTGCACGGCGCACGCGCGCGTAGAGGCTGATTTCCGGGTCGTACGACACTGGGGGCGTGATCCGTTACGACGCCCTGGACGCACTGCCCGTGCGCTCCGCGCTGCCCGCCCTGACCGCGGCCCTGGAGGAGGACGGCACCGCCGTCCTGGTGGCCCCGCCCGGCACCGGCAAGACGACACTGGTCCCCCTGGTGCTGGCGGGCCTGGTCGGGGGCGGCCCGGCGCGCCGGGTGGTGGTGGCCGAGCCGCGGCGGATCGCCGCCCGGGCCGCCGCGCGGCGGATGGCGTGGCTGCTGGGCGAGCAGCCGGGCCGGAGCGTCGGCCACACCGTGCGCGGCGAGCGGGTCGTGGGGCGGCACACGCGCGTGGAGGTCGTGACGACCGGCGTGCTGCTGCAGCGCCTCCAGCGGGACCAGGAGCTGCCCGGCGTCGACGTGGTCGTCCTCGACGAGTGCCATGAACGGCATCTGGACGCGGACACGGCGGCCGCGTTCCTGTGGGACGTACGGCAGACCCTGCGGCCGGAGCTGGGGCTGGTGGCCGCGTCGGCGACCACGGACGCCCAGGGATGGGCGCGGTTGCTCGGCGGAGCGCCGGTGGTGGAGGCGGCGGGGACCGCGCACCCCGTCGAGACGGTCTGGGCGCCGCCCACGCGTCCGGTGCGGCCGCCGGACGGAATGCGCGTCGACCCGGCGCTGCTCGCGCACGTGGCGTCGGTGGTCCGGCGGGCGATGGCCGAGCGGTCCGGGGACGTGCTGTGTTTCCTGCCGGGCGTGGGGGAGATCGCGCGGGTGGCCGCACAGCTCGGGGATCTCGGGGATCCGGGCGCGGTGGAGGTGCTCCAGGTGCACGGGCGGGCGCCGGCGGCGGTGCAGGACGCGGTGCTGGCACCGGGGACGCGGCGCCGGGTGGTGCTGGCGACGTCGGTGGCGGAGTCGTCCCTGACGGTGCCCGGGGTGCGGGTGGTGGTGGACTCCGGGCTGGCCCGGGAGCCGCGGGTGGACCACGCGCGCGGGCTGAGCGGACTGACGACGGTACGGGCGTCCCGCGCGGCGGGGCGGCAGCGGGCGGGCCGGGCCGGGCGTGAGGCGCCGGGCACGGTGTACCGGTGCTGGGCGGAGGCCGAGGACGGGCGCCGGCCGGCCTTCCCCGCGCCGGAGATCAAGGTGGCCGATCTGACGGCGTTCGCCCTCCAGGCGGCCTGCTGGGGCGATCCCGACGCCGCCGGACTGGCGCTGCTGGACGCTCCGCCGGCCGGCGCGATGGCCGCTGCCCGGGAGGTGCTGCGGGCGGTCGGCGCGGTGGAGCCCACCGGCCGCGCCACGCCGGCGGGGACGCGGCTGGCCCGGCTGGGGGTGCATCCCCGGCTGGGGCGGGCACTGCTGGATACGTCCGGCGGAGGGGCCGAGGTGGTGGCCCTGCTGTCCGAGGAGGTCCCCCGGGAGTACGGCGACGATCTGGAGGCGGCGCTGCGGCGTGCCCGGGGCGGGCACGATGCCTACGGCACCCGGTGGCGTGCGGAGGTACGGCGGCTGCGGTCCGCGGCGGCCGAGTTCGCCCACCCGCTGGTCGACACGCCCGGGGCCGCGGCACGGAACGTCAGCCCCATCCCGGATGACGCTCCCGCGCGGGCGAACGCCGGAAGGGTCGTCGCCCTGGCGTTTCCCGAGCGGGTGGCCAAGTGGGACGGGGGGTCGTATCTGATGGCCTCCGGGACCCGGGTCGAGGTGGGCGAGGGGTCGGGGCTGCGGGGGTCGCCTTGGATCGTCGTCGCGGTCGCCGGCCGGGGCGCCGGGACGGCGCACGGGCGGGTGCGGCTCGGGGCCTCCGTGGACGAGGACGTGGCCCGGGACGCCGCCTCGGCGCTCGTGGGCGTACGGGACGAGGTGCGGTGGGCCGAGGGGGACGTCGTGGCCCGGCGGGTCGAGCGGCTGGGGGCCGTCGAGCTGGCGGTGCGGCCGCTCGGCGACGCGGACCCGGAGCTCGTGCGGGGCGCGCTGCTGGACGGGCTGCGGGAGGAAGGGCTCGGGTTGTTGCGGTGGCCGGCGGACGCCGTACTGCTGCGGCAGCGGATCGCGTTCCTGCGGGCGCACCTCGGGGAGCCCTGGCCCGACGTGTCGGACAGCGCGCTCCACGCGCGCGTGGACGAATGGCTGGAGCCGGAGCTGAGCCGGGCCCGGCGGCGGAGCGATCTCGCGCGGATCGACGCCGGGCAGGCGCTGGCGCGGCTGCTGCCCTGGGCGAGCGGGGAGGCGGCCCGGCTGGACGAGCTGGCGCCCGAGCGGATGGCCGTACCCAGTGGGTCCAGAATCCGGATCGACTACGGGGACCCGGAGCGGCCCGTACTCGCGGTGAAGCTGCAGGAGATGTTCGGGCTGGACCGGACGCCGGCCGTGGCCGGTGTTCCGCTGCTCGTGCACCTTCTCTCCCCCGCCGGGCGCCCCGCCGCCGTGACCGCCGACCTCGCCTCCTTCTGGCAGGACGGCTACCGGGCCGTACGCGCGGAGTTGCGGGGGCGCTATCCGAAGCATCCGTGGCCCGAGGACCCGGCCGGCGCCGAACCCACCCGGCACACGAACGCGCGCCTCAGGCGCTGACCGGTCGCCTCGGGCTCGGACCGGTGACGCCTCAGGCGCTGACGGGTTCGGGCGCCGCAGTCTCCGTGGGCGCCGGCTCCTCCGGGCGGCGCCCGCGTGCCTCCAGCCAGAGGGAGAGGGCGAGGAGCAGCAGTCCGAGGGAGAGCAGGCCCCAGGGCAGGTACGAGGTGAGCATCAGGACGAGTGTGCGGTTGTGCTTGACGAGGGCGACCGTGTGCTCGGTGTAGTCCTCGCGCATCTTCACGTCCCCCGCGAACGCGGTGACCCTGTCGCGTCCGCCGAGCAGGGTGCCGCCGCGCAGCTCCTCCTTGTGGAGCTCCTCGCCGTAGACGGGTGCCCCGGTGACCGGTTCGACCCAGAACCTGCGGACGGTGGTGTACCAGCGGGTGGTGCCGGTCCTGGCCACCGCCTCCGGGGTGATGCCCTTGACGGGCATGCTCTTCGGGAGGGGCACCTTGGTCCACGGGACGGTCTGTTCGAAGTAGTAGACCTTCAGGCCCCGGAAGGTGCGCGTCCCCTTGTAGTGGATGGGGTTGGTGGTGCGGGTCTGCGCGTCGAAGTACTCGTAGTCGCGCTTCTGGGTCAGGAAGGGCCACTTGAACTCGATGCCGTCCCGTCTGACGGGGTCGCCGTCGACCATCTCGCCGGTGGCGTGGACGGGGTCCTGGCTGTGCGCGTCGAAGATGTAGCGCTCGGGGACCTTGGAGACCATCTTGCCGTCGGGGCCCTGGACGTAGGAGAGGCAGTCCCAGACGACGACCGGCCGTCCCGCCGTCCGCTCGATCCGCTGCGCGGCCGCCACGTCACCCTTGAGGGTCTGCACGATGGTGACCTTGGAGACCTTCTTCGCGCGCATGGTGCCGTAGTCGAGGAGGGTCGCCCCCTTGGCCTCCAGGACCATGTCCTGGTACTGGTTCGCGGGGATCCTGGCCAGGCGCGGAAAGGCGTACCAGCGCATCAGCGGGGACAGCGCCGCGCAGAACACGGCGCAGGCGAGCAGGACCAGGCTTGCCGTGCGGCGCATGGCGGGCTCCCTCCCGGACGGGCGCGGCTAGGGGTGGGCGGGCACGGTCGTCAGCAGCGGCCTGGGGGACGTGCGGCCCGTCGGCGCTCCCAGGGCGGTGATCGTCAGGACGAGGGCGAACGCGAGGGCGAGACCGGTCGCGGCGGCGATCAGGGCGCGCATCTCGGCCTCCCGGCGGACGGTTCCTGACAGTTCCTGATGGATCGTCAGATCCGGCACGGTAGCAAGGGGCGGCCGAGATGAGAACACTTCGGACACGGGGAGGACGTGCCGGGCGCTGGACGGCACCCACGAACGCGGCAGGGCGCCGTCCGCCGGAGCGGTCGGCGCCCTGCCGCGCGTGCGAGGTTCCCGCGTCGCCTGGTTACGGCTTCTGGGACGGGGTCGGGTCCGGCGACGGGCTGGTGGAAGTGCCCGTACCCGTGCCAGTACCGGTATCGGTGCCCGCGTCGGCGGTTGCGACCGTCAGTTCGACGGTGAGCGTCGCCCCGCCGGTGGTGGTGACGCGGAGCAGGAAAGTGCCGGTGGTGTCGTCCGCGTACAGCTTCGGCAGGGTGAGCAGGCCCTTGTCGTCCGTCTTGAGGCCGGTGAGGGTGCGTACGGTCTTGGTGCTGCCGTCCTTGGGGTCCTTGACCTGGAAGTACGGGCCCTTGTCGTTCTCGACCGGCTCGGCGGCGGGGTCGTCGGTGGACTTGACGAGGGTGGCGGTGGCCGCCACGTCGTGCGCGATCGCACCCTTGTACGTCGCCTTCAGCTGGACCTGTTCGGCGAACTCGCCGCCGGGGGTGCAGGTCAGCGGGATGTCGCTGGTGCGGGCGAGGGTGTCGGCCACGCGTGCGGTGACGGTGGCCGTGTAGTCGACTCCCTTGACAGAGCGGCCCACGACGGCGGCGTGCACGCTGAAGTCGCCGGTCTTCTCGCCGGCCTGGAGCGCCGGCGCGAGTGCCACGCCCTTGGCGTCGGTGGTGACGGTGGCCACGGTCTCGCCGCCGGTGAAAGTGGCGTCGGTGTCACCGGTGATGGTGAACCGGACCCTGACCTTGCCGACGGCCGCGCCCGCCTTGGTCTCGGCCCGGGTGCTGATCCGCTGGGTGAACGCCTCGCCCGCCGTAGCCGCGAGTTCGGCCGTACCGGCGTCCTGGAGGTGGTCCACGGTGTCGGTGGGCGTCTGGGGGGTCGGCGGGGCGGGCGGAGTGGGCGGGGCCGGGTCGGTCGAGTGGGTGCCGCCGCCCGGCTTGTGCGGGCGCGGGGCGTGCTTCTTAGGGGGCTTCGTGGACGGCGGTGAGGTCTTCGGAGTCTTCCCGGTGCCGGTGTGCGGGTCGTCGCCCGCGGGGGTGTCGCTGCGGTGGGACGGCAGGCCGCCGGTGCCGTCGGGGACGGTGCGGGTGCCCTTGCGGTAGTACTCCAGCCAGGTCAGGACCGTGTTGAGGTACTCCTGCGAGCCGTTGTAGCTGAGGATCGCGCTGTGCAGGTCGGCTTCGCGGGAGAGGTCCCAGTCGTTGCGGCACAGGTAGTGGCCGGCTGCGAGGGCGGCGTCGTAGACGTTGTTGGGGTCCTTCTTGCCGTCGCCGTTGCCGTCGCGGCCGGCCCACCGCCAGGTGGAGGGGATGAACTGCATGGGGCCGACGGCCTGGTCGTAGGAGCTGTTGCCGTCGTACTCGCCGTGGTCGGTGTCCTTGATGAGCGCGAAGCCGTTACCGTCCAGCTGCGGACCGAGGATGCGGCCGATCGTCGTGCCGTCGGCGTCGACCCGGCCGCCGCGGGCCTGGCCCGACTCGACCTTGCCGATGGCGGCCAGCAACTGCCAGGGCAGGTTGCAGCCCGGCTTGGAGCCGCGCAGCTCGGTCGCGGCCCTCTTGTAGGCGTCCAGGACCGTGGCCGGTATGCCCGCCTCGGTGGCTCCCGGGGAGGCGGGGGTGCCGGTGGCGGCGGGCGGGCTGGGGTCAGGGCTGTTCAGCGGCGGCAGGTCCGTGTAGTACGGCGAGTCGCCCGTGGCGTTGCCGTCGGCGCCGGTGTCCGGCGCGGAGGTGGCGGCGCCGGCCGCTGCCTGTCTGCCGTGGTCCTCTCCAGTCGCTCCCGGAGCCTGGGACGCGGACAGTGCCGCGACCGCTGCCGCGGCCACGGCCGTGGTCGCCGCTCCTTTGCGCAGCCGCCTGCCGAAATGCGCCGCCATAGAGTGAACCCCTCCCGTGGACGTCCGGAAACGTCCGTTCCGACCTTCTCCGTCTGTGTGCTCGCCTTGGTCTGACGGTTGACCCGGTGCTCTGGTTGCCCCTGTTCCGCCTTTTCCGCGATGTGACGTGTGTGTCACCGCGCGTCCCGGCGCGACGACCCAGGCGACCCTACGGCAACTTGCTTGGCGGGGGCAGTCGTTCGCGCCCGGTATCCACCTCTTGGCCGCCTATGTTCGGCCAGGGTGTGCCGACTGCCGTCGAGGGGGTGCCCATGAGACGCGGTTCGGCGCCGCGGACGGCCATACTGGGCGGTCCGCTCGCCGGGTCCGCTCGCCGGGCCCGCTCGCCGGATCCGGGGCAGGGCCGGCGACCGTTCGACGACCGTTCCAGGGGGACCTGTTGCCGTTCACTCTCAGCCATGCGGCCGCCGTCCTGCCCGCGGTCCGGCGCGACGGCGGCGGGCGGGGCCGGCTGGTGGCGTCGGTGCTCGTGGCGGGCTCCTTCGCGCCCGACATGACGTACTACGCCGCGAGTGTCGTGCCCGGCGGGATGGAATTCGGCTTCGTCACCCACTCGTTCGCCGGTGTCGTGAGCGTGGACGCGCTCATCTCGTGGGCTCTGGTGGGGCTCTGGTTGCTGGTGCGGGAGCCGGTGGTGGCGCTGGCACCCCGGGCACGGCAGGGCCAGCCGGCCGCGCTGCTGCGCTGCGGGGCGCCACGCGCGCGCGTGCGGGCCGGGTCCGTGGCGTGGTGGTACGTCTCCGCCGTGCTCGGCGCGCTGACACACGTCGTGTGGGACGCGTTCACGCACCACGACCGCTGGGGCGTCCGGCTGGTCCCGGCCCTCGCCCGGGACCGCGCGGGCCTGCCCGGGTTCCTCTGGTTGCAGTACGGCAGCTCGGCGGTGGCGGCGGTGGTGCTGGCCGTGTTCGTCGTACGGGCGCTGCGGCGGGCGCCCGACGGGGAGCCGGCCGGGGTGCCCGTGCTGTCCGTACGGGACCGGTGGAGGGCCGTTGCGGTGGTCGGGGGCTGCGCGCTGGTCGCTGCCGTGCAGCGGGCGTGCCACTGGTGGGCGTACTGGGGTTCGACGGCCCGGCCGTGGGACCTGGTGCCCACCCTGTGCTTCGGGGCGGGCGCCGGCCTCGTGCTGGGGCTGCTGCTGTACGCCCTCGGGGTCAGGGCCTGGCGTCCGGCCCCGGTTCCGGGCGGGGCCCCGGGTTCCGCGCGGGGGCGGACGGTCGTCCGTTGAGGGGGGCCGCGACGAAGACGGTGATCGTGGGTCTCGGGCGCGACCTCGGGACGAGGGCGATCAGCAGCGCGAGGTAGCCGCGGGTCAGGTCGGCCCAGGCGCGCCAGTCGGGGGTGCGACGGGCCGGTGCGGTTCGGCCGGCGAGTTCGCGGCGGAGGCGTTTGGCGGCTCTGCGGACGGTGAGGGCCAGGTCCGCGGGGATGCGGGCGGTGCTTGCGTCGGCCGCGAGGGCCTGGACCGGCGAGGCGGGGGCGAACGGGGCCGAGGCGGTGACCGCCCGGGCCGGGGTGCCCGCCTCGGGCGTCCGGCGGTGGAGCATGCGTATACCCATGCCCGCATCTTGCGGCCGGGGGGCGGCGGGGGGCGTTTTGGCGGGGGCCACGTGAGTGAAGGGCCCGTCCGGGGGTTTGGCCGGGGGGTGCGTGGGGTGGGGGTGCGTTCGTGGGTTCGGCGGGGTGCTGGGGGGCGGGGCGGTCGGGGGGCGGTGCGGGTGGTTGTGCGGCTGCGACGGCGTCGTGGCTGGTCGCGCCCACGCGGTGGAGCCGCACATGAACACGGCCCCGCGCCCCTTCGGGTGATCCACATCCATGAGCCGACGTCCCCGTCGCTGGGCCTGCTGACCTGCTGGGCCGCGCAGGGGCCCATCGTCGCGACGTTCCACACGTCCAA